>JANQQS010000037.1 GCA_028284955.1 Myxococcota bacterium
TCCCCAGGCGGGGTGCTTAATGCGTTAGCTGCGCCACCGACAAGCATGCCTGCCGACAGCTAGCACCCATCGTTTACGGCGTGGACTACCAGGGTATCTAATCCTGTTTGCTCCCCACGCTTTCGCACCTCAGCGTCAGTACCGGGCCAGTGAGCCGCCTTCGCCACTGGTGTTCCTCCGAATATCTACGAATTTCACCTCTACACTCGGAATTCCACTCACCTCTCCCGGACTCAAGATTGCCAGTATCAAGGGCAGTTCCGAGGTTGAGCCTCGGGATTTCACCCCTGACTAAACAATCCGCCTACGTGCGCTTTACGCCCAGTAATTCCGAACAACGCTAGCCCCCTTCGTATTACCGCGGCTGCTGGCACGAAGTTAGCCGGGGCTTCTTCTACGGGTACCGTCATCATCTTCCCCGTTGAAAGGGCTTTACGATCCGAAGACCTTCTTCACTCACGCGGCATGGCTGCGTCAGGGTTGCCCCCATTGCGCAATATTCCCCACTGCTGCCTCCCGTAGGAGTCTGGACCGTGTCTCAGTTCCAGTGTGGCTGATCATCCTCTCAGACCAGCTACGGATCGAAGCCTTGGTGAGCCTTTACCTCACCAACTAGCTAATCCGACGCGGGCCCATCCTAAGGCGATAAATCTTTCCCCCGTAGGGCACATACGGTATTAGCAGTCGTTTCCAACTGTTATTCCGTACCTTAGGGTAGGTTCCCACGCGTTACTCACCCGTGCGCCACTCTAATCACACCCGAAGGTGCTTTCTCGTTCGACTTGCATGTGTTAGGCCTGCCGCCAGCGTTCGTTCTGAGCCAGGATCAAACTCTTAGGTTGAGTTTGACGAACCGGAAAAAGGAAATCCCGGTTCATTGAACTGACAAGAACCTGCTCAATTTTAGCGTCACTATGAGCGAACATTTTCCCACAGCGCGCTGCCAAAGCAGCGACCGACGGAAAATGTCGTTCGTGTAAGGATGCACAATTGAGCAGTTCTCAAAGTGCGGCCGTTCCTTCAAACCGCCGAAACGGTTTTCCAGACCGGACGCGCGCCATGATTTAGGCGAACCGCCGCCTGCGCATCCCTTTCCAATATATACAATGTCAAAGAGCGCACCTCTCGACCGGTGGAGGTTTGTTTCCACCGACTACAAGATCATCTTGCGGAGAGCGTGTTTGCCCGGCGGGCGTTTCATCCAGCCGAGGACGGTGTGTATATGTGGTTTTCCTCGCTCCTGTCAAACGGTTTTCGTAACTTTTTTCCACGAAAAGCACGGATGTCGCAGTTGCGAGATAGAAAGCCCGGTTTTGAGCCGTTTTTGCTGCAATGCAGCATGACAATTTCAACACTCAGCGCGCGCCGCGTCCGGAGGCTGGCGAAGTTTTTACGAGATGGCGTTAACGCTTTCTTACCGAACGGGCGGTGCAACGGGTTTGGAAACGGGCCGTTGCTGCGAGACGGCGGGCGTTCACTTTCGCCGCCACCGCCGCTGTCCGGCAGGCGCGCGGCCGGTGCGGCACATGCGAAAACGGCTTAATTGCGCTGGTTATCGCCTTGACATCACTGAAGGCGACCAACAAATATTCGGCAATCAACAAGGCTCGGATTGGGTGCCCTTACAGGGGGTCGGGATTGTTGTTGAATTGTGTGCGTATGTACAATGTGTGGGGTGTCGTCCGCGACTCCCCTTTTTAGAATGCGCGTAACAAAGAAAAAGTAGAGCGGCGGCACCGGCGGCTGAGACGGCCGGTCCACGCAGGCTCAAGAGGCAACCTGGGGGAGATGCTGGCGCAACATCGTCTATGGAGGGCGTATGGACGAACGTCGCATTTCTTATTGTTGGGGGAATTTCTCCTCAGCCGATCGTAGCGAAGCCGGAGAATCGGGAGACGATTCTTACGGGGCTGCTGTGCGCGATCAGTCAGAATTGGGCGCTGACGACGAGGCCGACCAACGGCAGGCCCGGCAGCCCGATGTTGAGGATATCACCGACGACGCCCCAGCCGTCGCCGGACCTGAAGACGATAGCGAAGATTCTACCGAAATTTCTTTAAGCAGGCGCGAGCGTAATTCACGCGACGACAAAGCGGCGAAAGGCCGGCCGGGCCGGCGCCGCCATGCTACGATCAAGACGGTCGAGAATTTGGGTGCCGCAGCCGCGCTGGCCGATGCCGCGGCAACGACGGACATGACACCGGTGGGGCACGAGGGCGCCGACGCCCGGACCGACCTGAGAAATGCAGAGGTCGACGACGTTGCCGACAGTCTGGGCGCCGCCGTCGAGGGGGAAATGGATCTCGCTGCCATGACCGCGGCCGTCGATGGCGCGGCGCAGGACGACGACCATC
>JANQQS010000039.1 GCA_028284955.1 Myxococcota bacterium
CTGGTGTCAAACGCGGACCGAGGATCGCGCAGCGCCGGTAGGCCAGTCGTCGCGTCCGCGAACCGAGGAAATGCCGAAGCATGTTCGAGCGTGAGGGGATGGCGGCGACTGGCCTGCCGCCGCAAGCGAGCCGACGGGAGCATTTGACACCAGTCTCCTAGCTGTCTGAACGCGAGTTGTTTGAAGGCGAGCCGGCTTCGAACTGATGCTCCAGCCAATCGGCCAGCGAATCGACCGGTTCATCGGCCCGGAGCGGCATGATGCACCAACGAAGCACGTGCAGACCGAGCGGAACGTAGATAAATCCTTCAGCCGACGGAACCCGAATCATCGGTGGCACCGCATCCTCCGCTGAATCGCTCGCCGCGTACTCAACGCGTACTTCGTGCGCTTGCGCCGCGACCACGGCAAGCGCATCGCAAAGCGCCAGGAACAGCGGGGGTGGCATCCAGCGAATCACCCCCGATCGCTTCGAGACAAAAAGATCTTCGAGGGTCCGAATGCTTTGGTGGTCTGGACCAAGTGAGACGCCTCGCGCACGAAGATGATGCACCAACCGCCTAAACGGCGCGCCCGGTCGATCCCCCCAGCGGTCTTTGGTTGTCGCGACCGATTGTGCGGCGCGTACCGCTCGGTCGTGTGACTGAGCGACCGAAGCTTCGAAGCACTGCACGGGCGCATCGGGCACCGGTCGCCCAGCTCGCGACGCCTCCCCGCGAATATGTCGAAGGGTCTCGTCAAGGTCACTGGGTTCTTTCTCCTGAAAACCAAACGCAGCCAGCGCGCGTTCGGCGTCCGGAACGCGCTCGAACATGACCAGCTGAAGCTGCCCATCGCGCTGATCGAACGGATGGGATGACGTCGATTCTTCACACAGAAGCGCGAGCAACAAAGATTCAACGCTACGCTGCACCGCAGCGTATAGCGCGCGCTGGCCTCCGGGGTCTCGCCAACACGCTAGGGCGTACGCGGCATCTCCGATTGAGAGCACGCGGGAATGAATCGGCGAATCGTGCATGTCGACCGCGGACATAGCCGGACTCGTCGGGGAAACCAACGTCGGAACCATCGGCAGAAAAACTCGGCAGACGGAGGTATGCATACCCCAGCAAATAGGGTCTCAGGCCCCCGATTTTCGCCGTCCATTTATGAATGAATCTTCAATTTTTGAGAAACCTGTGGTCTTATGACCCCTGATTCGGTTGCAGGGAGCAATGACTCGTCGGCACGTCTCCTGCAGAAGACGTATGTGACAACATGACACGGCGACAAACGCATCGCGATCGCAAACACCCCGCTCGCGGGAGGGGCGAGTCGCTTGAATGGAGACTCCAGCCGTCCCTAGGAACTTCGCTGATGTTTGGAACCCTGCTGTCATTGGGAACTTTATCGGCATGTGGCTCCGGGGCGAGCGAAGCGCGATCGGTGCAGCAGGTAAGTTCCGAGCAAACCGTTCGAGAACCCACCGCCAGCGCAACCCTGCGATGTCGGCGCGATGATATCGGCGCGCATTGCTCATGGAAGCGGGCTGGTTTTGCGGTTGCGGGGCAGCCGATTTTTTTGAAGTTGGCAATCAACCAAGCGTTCGAAGACGTATTGATTACTGGGTCGACAGACCGCCGAATTGCGTTTCGGTACCAAGTCGTTCAACCGCACGAAGCAGGCGAGCAACCCGAGGTTCTGGATTCGGGATCCGTGGAGTTTTCGTTGTCGCACGCGACGCACGAACCGTTTTGGCACGCTGCTCTCGTCACGGCTCCTCGCGCGGCGGGCGAGCTTGAGCTTTGGACGGAGGATTCCGCACTCAATCGCAATATGCGGGGCCGCGACCACGCCCAACGGGTATTCAGCGTTTATCGCCCCTCCACGACCGAAATCGAAGTATCCGCGGGTGGTCTAACCTCGAACCGACGTGCCTCCGGCATATCGCCGGGCGCCTACTTCGGCGTGTCGTACAACGCTCAGCGCCTGGACTACAAGAAGTGCGCGGAGCTCGATGTGCCGCGCATGGTGAAGGTCGGTTTCGTTTCAAGCTCGGACGTCGAGAAGGGCCTAGACATTTCCGACTGCGGGGACTCCCGTTGGCCTGAGGAGTACCAGCTCACCGAGCGAAATCACCTAGGATCGTCGGGCAGCCGTCGGGTCGTACACAGCGCGGAGGAGAATCTGCAGTGGCTCATCATGACGGTGGGCACGCCGTACAACCGAAGATACGAAGCAGCTCACGATGCTTGTTATCGGACGCCGCCGCTTTCTACACTCCAGCAGCGAGGCCCGCAGGTCTCGTGCATCTATGGAACGTGCCCCCTCCATGCGTTAGACGCAGTCGAACGCTGCGCCGACTGAACACACACTGCGCACCGCCCCCCGAACCTACGCCGGCAAGAGAATGCGCCAATACGGCTATATCCTCAATTTGATACATTGAAGCGCGCGTACATGCTACACCGCGATCGGAAAGTAAACGCATGTCCGAGCCCACGTCGAAGAAGCCCGATCTCGCCGCGCTGCGCGTGACCCTCGACGAGGTGGACCAGCGCCTCCTCAAAGCCTTGAGCGACCGCAACAGCGCAGTGTTCGCGGTCGCAGAGCTCAAAGCGCAAGGAGGAGACATCATCCGAGACCCGACGCGTGAGGAGGAGTTGCTGGGCGAACTGGTCGCGCGCGGGAAAGAAGTCGGCCTCGATGCCTATTTCGTCACGCGGCTGTTTCGCGAAATTTTGGACCATTCGCTGCGCCTGCAACTCGAGCACATCGCGGATCATCAAAATCCAGAGCGCCAGTCCACCAGCGCAATCGTGGTGGGTTATCAAGGAGGGGAAGGCGCCTACAGCTACCTCGCAGCCCGAAGGTATTTCGGCGCCCGAGACGTTGACGTAACGTACCGAGGCTTCGGCACGTTCAAGGACCTACTCGAAGCCGTCAAGAACGAGCACATCGCCTACGCTGTTTTGCCCATTGAGAATACAACCGCGGGGTCTATCAACGAGAGCTACGACCTCCTGGCCCGCATGGATCTTGCGCTGGTTGGAGAGGAAATCCAAAAGGTCGATCATTGCTTGATCGCGCTTGAAGATGTTCCGCTAGGAAACATCCGACGGATCTATTCCCACCCCGTAGCGCTCGCTCAATGCAGCGAGTTTCTTACCTCGCTCTCCAACTGTCACGTAGAGGCCTTTCGCGACACCGCGTTGTCCGTGGCGAAGGTGAAAGACGAGCAAGACCTCTCGCAAGCCGCAATCGCTAGCGAGGAAGCGGCGAGGCTCTATGGCTTACCGGTTCTTCGGCGCGGTTTGGCCAACCAACGCCAAAACTACACCCGGCTCGTTGTTGTGGCTCGCGAACCCGCGCTCTACGATCTGCGCATTCCTTGCAAGACATCGCTGGTGTTTGCGCTTCGTCACGAAGAGGGCGCGCTCGCCCGCTGCATCGAAGTGCTCGCGGCCAAAAAGCTGAACCTCACGAAACTTGAATCGCGACCGAGGCCCAACACGCCCTGGGAATATCTTTTTTATGTCGATTTCGAAGGCAATCTGGCCGATCGACGGGTTCCTGAGGCGCTTCGCGAACTAGCGCAGTACACGAGCTTCCTCAAAGTGCTCGGCTCCTATCCAGCGCGCACGACAAAAGAAGCCCAGCCCGCAGAACCGAAACGGAAAGGGCGAAAAGGAAACAACCGAATTAGCTCCGCGCCGCCTCCCCCCGACGCGCGAACACGGCAGGCGCTAGAACGAAAACCATACCATCTCGCCTCGCGCATGAACCGTTCCGAGGACACTCAAGTTCCGGTGGCGCGCACAACTGTGGGCGGATCTACAGCCGTTGTCGTTGCCGGCCCTCGTGCGGTGGCCTCTCTCGAGCAGATTCGGAAGTATGCGCGTTTGGTGAAAGCGAGCGGCGCACACATTCTCCGTGCCGCGTGTTTCACCCCCTTGACCGCGTCACAAAACGTCGACGGTCTGGGCTACGAAGGCGTGGATTTTCTCGCACAAGCTGGCCACGAGCTAGACCTTCCGGTGATGACGGAGGTCGTTCACCCGGCGAACGTCGAACGCGTAGCCGAAAAAGTCGACGTGATTCAAGTGGGTGCGCGGAACATGCAGAATTTCGCCCTTCTCGCAGAAGCGGGCAAAGTCGATCGACCGGTGGTTCTCAAACGAGGCCTTACCGCCCGCCTCGACGAGTGGTTGACCGCGGCTGAGTACATCCTTTCGCAGGGCAACCAGCAGGTGATTCTCTGCGAGCGCGGAATTCGAACATTCGAAGACGCGACACCCGATACCCTCGACCTTAGCTGTCTTCCGATCCTGAAGGAACGAACCCATTTGCCAGTGCTCGTCGATCCCGGCGGCGCCGTGGGAGCAGCTCGCTGGGTGCCTCCCATGGCCGAGGCCGCGCTCGCGGCAGGTGCTCACGGATTAATGATCGAGCTGCACGACCCCAAAGCCGACAAGGACGATACGACGCCACGCAATCGGGCTCTCGACCCCGCCCTGTTTCAGATGCTCATCGAGCGGCTGTTATTTTAAGGGTCTGGCACCCAGACCCTCTCGCTGGGATACGATCCCAGCGATTCACCCAAGCTCCCCCGCCAGGAGGCACGTGACCTGGGTGCGTTGGAGTGAACTGCTGGGGCCCCGCCGCAACGCGGTGGGGCGGACGCGAAGCGGCCGGACTTGGGACAAAGTCATGCATTCCAAAACACAGTAGGAACAGGTTCGCCGGACTGCAGTTCACCACGAACATGACACAGAAGAAGCGGTTCACCACAAAAGCCGCACAAGGAAAGCAATTCACCCTGAACACCGTACGAAGCCCCGAACACCGCACGAAGAAAAGCAGTTCACCACGAGCGCTGCACGAAGAGAGCAAGGGGGGGCTCGAGGTGTTGTCTTCGATCCCAGTCTTGTCCCACCGCTGAAGCCAAACGAAACCGGGGCCCCGCCGCAACGCGGTGGGGCGGCCGCGAAAGCGGACGGCGGCGGGTGGGGGGCCCCGCGGAATCGTATTCCGCGGGGGGAGGGGCTGCGGCCAGCCCCTCCAGGAAAACTAGCCCGTCGGCATCGCTTGATCGATGAACGCGGCGTCGCTCGCGCGACCGATTGCGCGGTAGCATGCGGCGAGGGTTTTCATCGCCGCGGTCTCGCCTCTCCGATTGCTCACGCTTCGCGTAATGGACAGGGTTCGGAGAGCGGCGCGAACGGCCTGATGGACTCGACCTGCCCGCAGCAGAATCCACGCCATGGTCAGAGATGACTGGGCTTGGGTTTCCCGGTCGTCACCCGACTCAACGCGCACGCGGTCGAATACACGCGCCGCGCCCGCTACGTCACCCCGCGCGAGACATACGAGGGCACGAATCCGGCCTGCGGCCACCACACTCGACCCTTGGGCCACCGCGGCATCCAGGTACCGTTCCACGGTATCGAGTTTTCCCTCCACGAACGCGTGTACCGCGCGTTCCAAGGTGGTCCCTCGAGACGCGCCCGGAACTTCCATTTCCTGAGTCGACTCTCCCTCTAGATCCGGCTGCGGATGGGTTCGTTCCTTGGGGACAGTCGAAGGCCGCAGCGAACGGACAACTTCCGATGCCGCCTTACGCGTCACATCTCGTCGGTCAAACTGCACCGCGGCCGCCGACAGTTGGATGGCGCTCCTCCGATATCCTGCCGTCGCGGCGAGCCGGGCGGCTGCAATCAACAACTCGGCGCCGTGTTCGACATCACCGCCCTCCGCGAGAAAGTATCCGACGGTTGCGCGTGCCATTCCACCTTGGTGCGCGCGATGCGCGTAAATCGTCTTGGCCAGAAAACGACTGATCTCCGCGCGCCGGCTCGCCGGCATTGCGCTCCACACCGCCGTCCGGAGCTCTTGCGAGGTAGGGTCCAGTACCGCTCCCGATGCGACAAGCGACTCTGCGGTCAGCTGACCCACGATCTCAGTGAATCGATTCGTGTCGATCCCGTCGTGGGCAGCGAGCTGAGAAACGAGCTCGGCAGACGATCCTACGGGCGCGATGCAGATCGCCTCGAGCACCCGCAGGCAGTCGCTGTCCATCCCTTCGAGGCGCTCCGCGATGAGCTCAGACACCGCGATTTTGTGGACCCCTGCGCGCGGGCCGTTCCTCCATACGAACGCGCGCCCGTTGTGAATGAGGTCTCCAGACGCAACCATCGCGCGAGCTGCCTCGAGAACCCCGAGCGGGGTATCCCCCCCCAGCACTGCTGCACGTCGCGCAATTTCCGATCCTGACGGCTCACGCAGCACCTTTTCCGCGATCGAGCGTGCATCCGCCGCGCTGAGCGGGGGCATGGCCATTTCGGTACGGGAAGGAAATCGTTCGAGCGTATCGGGCAGACCCACGTCAGAAGCCAAGCATGCGAACACCAGCACCGTAAGATCCGCGCTGTTCAATACTGACGCGATCGCGTCCACGGTAGCGCGGTCCACAGTGTGCACCGGATCGAGCACGATCCAGGATTCCACCGCGTGTTCGCTCGCTTTCGATTTTGTTCTCAGCGCGCCAGATAGAAATGTTCGTGCCTCGGAGGCGAGCACCTGGTGACCGCCCATGAGGCGCGTGACGACGTCGCCAAGCTCGAGCTTGACGAGTTCCACCGTCGCGCTTTCCGCATCTCCGAAAGCGCGAATGAACGCGCGACGCAAACTGCCGAGCGGCTCGAGCCCGCCCGGCACTCCAGAAACCCACAGAAGACGACGAGGTTGACACCGCTCCCACAACTTCTGCAGGTAATCTCTCGCACCAAGCGCACTCGATCCACGCAGTACGACCAAGTGGCTCTTGCCTCCGCGGACGAGGCGTTCGATGTCGCGCAGATTTTCCTGGGTTGCACGAGGTACCGGCGGTCGGCCGAGCAATGCAAGGCTCGCGCGACACGCTCTCCGGCGCGGTTGCGCTGGATCGAGCGCATAGCCGCGATGCGAGGTGCGCGCCGATCCCACGCTGCGGCCGACAAGAAACGTCGACGCCGATACCATATGCAAATCGGTATCGATCACGACCTCCCCCGCGCGAGCCCGCGTGGCCAGAAGCTGCGCGCGATCGATACAACCCCCGCCGAAAAACTCGAACTCCCCGCCCGTGGCCTTCTGACCGTGACCCACCACGTCTCCCATCGCCAAACCGAAGGCCGGTCGGAAAGACTCGTCTCCTGGAAAAACCAACGACTCCGCTTCGTGAACGAGTTGGAGGCAGGTTTCGATCACCCGGTTCCACTCCGACAACTCGAAGGCCACGCACAGGGCGCTGCCTACGCGTGCCAGCTGAACTCCCCCGAGCGCCTGACTTCGACGCGCCACGCTGTCGAGCCACTCGGACATGGCCGTGACCCGGTCAGGGTTATCGATCGGCGGCGAAACAGCTCGGTGCCATAAGACCAAACGTTCCATTCGTGACTATTTGTCGAGCATCTTTTTGAGCTCCGCCAACTCGTCCTCCACGCCATCGCCGTGCGCGCTCTTTTCTAGCTGTCGAAAACGCGCGTCCAACTCTGCGCGATTTCGATCGCCAAGTACATCGTGGGCTTCCGCCTCGGCATCCAGCTGGTCGATTCGGTCGACCATGCGCTCGAGCTCGTCGAACGCTGAAGCTTTCGCGGCGCCGGGCGACGAGCCCGACGTTCGAGACCGGCGCACCTGGGAAGCGAGGCTCGTCTTTCGAACCTTGAGCTCTTCGATTTTCTCTTCCACGCGGGAAAGCGCAGATTTCATCTCGTCGGCGGCTGAACTTTGGTCAGCCGACTGACCGCGGATTCGTTCTTCCTCTTTGAGCGCACGCGCCTTTCTGCGCAGCGCCTCTCGAGCGAGATCGTCATCGCCCTGTTTAAGCGCGAGAACGGCTTTCTCCTCCCAATCGCGTGCTTCGTCGGCTTGTTCTTCGGCCTGCTTCTCAAGCCTCTTGGCCGCGCCGAGCGTGGAGACCAACTCTCTCCGAGCCCGCTTGAGCTCCGACTCCATGTCGGCAATGGTCTGGCTGATCAGCTTGTCGGGATCTTCAGCCTTATCGACCAGCGAATTGAGGTTGGATTTGATGACAGTGCTGAGCCGACCTAGTATGCCCATCGATGCCCCTTATGGTCCCGTCCTTTACCGGTTTGTTTCTTGCTGCCTGGGCCCCGTGTTCCTCTACGGATAAGGGTCCCATGGCCTCGCAGGCTTGTAAAGTCTGGTGGCCAGACAATGCAGGGAGACGGGGTTTTAGGGGGAGACAATGTTTCAAGGCGCAAAGATGATTCAGGGCGCAAAGATCGTCATCACCGGCGGGGCAGGGTTTATCGGCACCGCCCTCACTCAGCGACTGGCCGACCAAAACTCCGTTCGGATTGTGGATATTCTTCGGCGCAATGCGCTGGCCGACGCCGGTCTCGACCAACATGCCAATGTCGAAGTCGTCCAGGCGGACGTTCGAGACGCCGCCGCGGTGGAACGCGCGGTCGCCGATGCAGACTACGTGGTACACATGGCGTCCATCGCAGGTGTGGATACCGTGCTTAAGAATCCGGTGCTCACGATGGAAGTGTCACTCGAGGGCACGATGAACGTGCTGCGCGCCGCCCAGAAGTGCAAGAAGCTGAAACGAGTCATCGATTTTTCGACCAGCGAGGTGTTCGGCAGCTACGCGTTTCGGGTGCACGAAGCCGATGTAACGCGACTCGGCGCTGTCGGGGAAGCGCGATGGACCTACGCCGTAAGCAAACTGGCCACGGAGCACCTGGCCCACAACTATTACAAACAGTTTCAGCTACCCGCGTGCTCGGTACGCCCGTTTAATATCTATGGCCCAGGCCAAGTTGGCGAAGGCGCGGTGCACGCGTTTGTGGTGCGGGCACTGAAGGACGAGCGCATTCAAATACACAATCAAGGAGATCAAATTCGAAGCTGGTGCTTTATCGACGACATCGTCGAAGGAATTCTCCTTGCTCTGGTGCGCGACCAAGCACTCGGGGAAACGTTCAACATCGGCAATCCCCGAAGCACGATCACCATCTACCAGCTCGCGCGACTGATCGTACGGCTCGCGGGCAGCCAATCAGAAATCGAGTTCATCGATTGGGATTTCCCCGATGTCGAGCTCCGCATTCCCGACATTCGGAAAGCCGAACAGCTACTCGGATTCCAGCCCCAAGTCGATCTAGAGGATGGCATCACGCGAACCCTCGAATGGTACCGAAAAAAGCTCTAGAGCACTGATCAGTTTGCCTGCGCAAGCGCGTTGATGGCTTCAGCTCGAGCAAGAAGACTTTGCGCTGCGTCGACGTGGAGGTTTTCGATGAGCCGTCCATCCAGCACCACGATGCCCTTCCCCTCCTCGGTGGCGAGCGCATGAGCCTCGACGACGCGTCTCGCGTAATCAAGCTCTTCCTCCGTGGGAGCAAATACTTCGTTCGCAATGGCGATGGTCTTGGGATGGATCAGCGTCTTCCCGTCAAATCCGAGCCGTTTTCCTTGCTCACACGAGGCGCGAAAACCTGGTTCGTCTTGTAGATCGAGAAATACGCCGTCGATCACACTGAGGCCCGACGCACGCCCCGCCAGAAGACAAAGGCCAAGCGATGTGATGAGCGGAAGTCGCTCGGCAGTGTGCTGAGCGCTCAGGTCTTTCGCGAGGTCGGAGGTCCCGAGTACGAGACACTCCAAGCGGTCTGTGGAATCGGCGATTTCCTCGGCTCGAAGCACTCCTCTAGGGGTCTCCATCATGCACCACAAACGAAGTTCTTTGGGTGCGCCGGAAGAAACCAATACCTGTTCCACTTCGTGTATGTCGCTCGCGCGATCAACCTTCGGAATCAGCACCGCGTGACAACCAGAACTCGCGCTCTCCTGCAAATCACCCAACCCCCACGGGGTATCGAGCGCATTCACCCGAATCACAAGCTCGCGCTCACGATAGCCTCCGGCACGAACCGATTCGACCACCTGAGATCGAGCCATCCCTTTGCGGTCTGGGGCGACCGAGTCTTCTAGGTCGAAGATGAACCCGTCCGCATCGAGGGTTCTCGCTTTCTCGAGCGCGCGTGCATTTGAGCCGGGCATATACAACACACTGCGGCGTGGCGTCACCGCCCTCACGGCAAACCTCCTTGCGTCTCCTTCGCGGTCTGCGTTTGCTCCGCGGCATCCAATCCGTATGCATCCCGAAGTTCGGAATCTTGTTGCGCGAGCATGCGTGCGAGCTCCACGACAACTTGGCATTGTTTGAGCGTCGCCTGGTCTTGCATTTTGCCATCGATCATGACCGCTCCTGCGCCCTTCATCGCACGCACTACGCGCATTGCCCATTTCACCTCGTCAACGGACGGGCTGAATACTTTCTTGGCGATATCGATCTGCACAGGATGAAGCGACCAGGCGCCTACGCATCCGAGTAAGAACGCGTTGCGAAACTGATCTTCGCACGCCACTGTGTCGCGGATATCTCCAAACGGCCCGTAGTACGGAAGAATCCCGTTCGCGGAGCACGCATCGACCATCCGGGCCAGGGTGTAGTGCCACAGGTCCTGTTGTGCCGTGACCCGCGAAGCGTTCGGATCACTGGAGTCCGGATCGTTGCGTACAAGGTAGCCAGGGTGGCCGCCGCCCACTCGAGTTGTCTTCATACGCCGCGAAGCAGCCAGGTCTGCGGGACCCAAACTCAGCCCTTGCATGCGCGGGCTTGAGGTAGCTATGGCTTCGACGTTGCTCACACCTTGGGCGGTTTCCAAAATCGCGTGCACCAAAATCGGTCGGCGAACGCCAGCTTTCGCTTCAAGCTGGGCGAGCAGCCGATCGACGTAGTGAATATCCCAGGGCCCTTCCACCTTCGGCACCATAACGACGTCCACTTTGCCGCCGACCGACTGCACGATCTCGACCAGGTCATCGAGCAACCACGGGCTGTCCAGACTATTGACGCGCGTCCACAGCTGCCCCTCGCGAAACTCGTGTTCCTGGGCAACTCGAATGAATCCGTGCCGCGCATCGAGCTTCCGATCTTCGGCGACGGCGTCTTCGAGATTGCCGAGGAGCACATCGACCGTCGGGATCAGACGGTCGAGTTTGCCCACCATTTTTTCGTTGCTGGGATCGAAAAAATGAATCATTCGCGACGGCCGCACGGGAATCTCCCGCAGCGGAAGCGGCGCGCCGACGGCCTGGGGCATGAAGAAGTCTCTAGGATTTCGCATAGTTTCCCATACACCAGTTCGGATTCGACTCGCTACCGCGGATTTCCTGCGCCCTCCGGAGCGAACGATGGAGGTTGGGAGCCACTAAAGCTTTCGGAAACGCTGCCGAACCCCTTTAGAAGCGACTGCGATCATGAAGGGAGTACTCATTGTTGGGTTGATTTCGCTCGCGGGGGGCGCGGCGGGGGGTTGGTATGGGCATACCACCTACGGAAAGAAGCTAGGCGGAGGCGTCCCTCAGGAAGAAATCACCGCTCGAGTGCTGTCCAAGCGCACGGAAGAAGACCGGCTGCTGTTCATGCTGCGCGCGAAAAAGAACGTGACATTGGTCGCGTTCACCGAACGCAAAGCCGAAATCGATAGCCTTGTCGCAGTAGGTGACAAAATCCGGATTCGCATTCCGAAAGACACGCCTATCGTGGATAATCCCACCATCTTGCGGGTGCGCCCCAATAAGAAGCGCACTGCCGCGCTGCTTGAGGCGTTGAAGAACCGAGACGCGGGAACGATGATGAACGACGCCGGGACGGCCGAAGCGACGGAACCCGATGCCGGACCCTCGGTGCGACCGAAACGGCGAGCGAACACGCCCGACAGCGGAACAGACGAGCCATCGGAATCACCTACTCCGCCTTCCCCAGCGGCCTCGAAAAATGTCGAAGGCGAGAACGCCTCTGCGCTCGAGCCTCCACGCCGCGGCGACGCGCGCACTCCTGCCGAGAAGCCCTCGGCCGAATCGGCAAAATCTAAAGAACCTTCCGGAGCGGGGTCTGGCGCAGCAGCGCGGTCATGATCAACGCAAGCAGACACGTCGCCGCCACCCGAACCCAATCCTGCTGGTCCATGTGCCACTGCTCGAGTCTAGGACGCACCCACTGGTCCCAAACATCGTAATGCATCACGTAGATACCGAGCAGGAGCGGCGTGACAAAGCGGGTCACCGCATCCTTTACGTTGGGCAACCAGACCGCACCCACAAGCGCGGCGAGGGCTCCTCCGAAACGAAGGAGACAGGCTTCGGTTTGCGGATCGACCCACGCCAGCCACACCGCGAGCGCGGCAAAGAGCCCAAACGCGCTCGTAAACCACCAGCGCAAGCGTGACAGCCGCGACTCGAATGCGAGAAGACGCCCCAGCGCAAGGCCCAAAGGGAGCGCAGGCAACGAAAATGCCCATTGTTCGAACGGCCACTTCCATGCGAGCCAAACGTTCGCATGGCCCGGAATCGCGGCTGCCGCGGCTCCCACAACGACCGCAACCGTGCTCACCACAAGCGGATTGTAGGTGGCGGTTCGGCGATGAATAAAATGCGCGGCGATGCCTGCGACCACAATGAAGGGCAGGAACCAAAGATGAATGCTCGGACCGTAGAGCACCATGGACCACTTCCACCAAGAAGACCACAGCGCCTCTCCAGCCAGCGATGCGTTACGCACGCGGATGAGCGCAATCACCACGCACCAAAAAAGCCACGGATAAAAAATCCTCGCGAGACGTCGATCGATGAACCGACGCGTTGGCGGAGGACGCATCTTCGCCGTGCTGAGCGCCACGGACAGCACCAGAAAGAGCGGCAAGCCAATGCCCATGAGGGCGTGCTGGCTCGTCAGGTGAAGCGCCGCAGTGTCTATTGCTGCGAATATGCGCAATCGATCCCAGTTGTGGAGATAAAGCCGATCCTGCATCAATGCTTCTGTGTCATTGTGGGTCACCGGCGCGGCGGTCGCAGCGCGGATGCTACGAGGTTACACGGTTTTTCCGGTGGCATAAGGTTTGCTCTTGAATCGAAGACGCGAATCGAAGACGCGAATCCGTCCACAAACTCGCACAGGAGACGACATGAACTTGTATCGCTTGATCCCGTCAAGCATCGCCATCGCATCATTGGGCTTCGTTTGGCTCGCTTCGCCCCCCCGCGCCGAAGCATGCGGCGGTTTTTTTTGCAATCAAGGCGCACCCGTCAACCAAAACGCGGAACGCATTATCTTTGCCAAAAACGCAGACGGCACAGTTACGGCGGTGGTTCAGATTCTATACAGCGGCCCTTCGGAACGATTTGCGTGGGTGCTACCTGTCCCCGGCACCCCAGACGTGGGAGTCTCCTCCAACATTGCGTTTCAAAATCTGCAGAACAGCACCAATCCGGTGTACCGGCTACAGCAGCGCATAGAAGGTCGATGCGCCGATGCCGGTACAGCCAGAAGCGGCGCACCTACGGGCGCGAGTTTTGATTCAGGCGTCTCCGTGGAACAAGAAGGCGACGAAGTTCGTGTCGTCGATTCCGGTTCGGTGGGCCCCTACGATTTTGTGAACATCTCGGTCGACCCGGGCGCCTCGCAAGTGAGCGACGTGGCGATCGATTGGCTTCAGGACAACGGCTACGATGTCGACGACATGGGCCGAACAACCTTGGGCCCGTACTTGGAGGCTGGAATGAACCTGTTGGCATTTCGCCTCACCAAGGGCACCGAAACGGGCTCCATTCGACCCATCATGCTCACCTACGAAACGGAGCGCCCCTCGATCCCCATTCGTCCTACCGCGGTGGCGGCGGATGACGATATGGGGGTGATGGTATGGGTACTCGGCGGAGCCCGCGCAGTGCCCGTCAACTACCGCACCCTCGAGCTCAACGAAGCATTGATCAACTGGTTCAACCCAAACAGCACCTACAACGACGTTGTCATCGCCGCTGCAAACGAAGCGGGCGGGCAGGGTTTTGTGACCGAAATGAGCGGCGCTACGGAGCAATTGCCTGAAGTTTTCCCATCATTCGTCAAGCAGCGTCTCGACGAAGCGATGGCAGCGGCCGATTCCATGACCGACGCGGATCTGCTTAGAGAGACCCTCGGCTCAGTATCTGGATGGGACGGCGTTCGTGAAACGATCACCGAGGCAGTGCCCGTCCCCACCGATTCAACTGTCGACGAGCTCGTCTCGTGCGTCAGCTGCGTATACCCCCGCGGCGCAGACATTCCGGGCTTTGACAAGACTGCGTTCCTCGAAACGTTCGAAGCCAACGTGGTCGAGCCGATGAGCAAAACGCAGGAGCTTTTGACCTCCTTGCCGCACTTCAGTCGCCTCTACACCACCATGAGCGCTTCCGAAATGACGCTCGATCCCGAGTTTGATTTCAACCGCGGTTTGGATGACGTATCCAATACGCACGTGGCGGACCAAGTTGTCGAATGCAACCCTTCGGTCAGCATGTTCGACGCGCCATGGCGGATTTTGCTTCCCCAGGGCGGGACGGTACGAGGTTCCGGAACACAGTGGCCGTTTTCGCTAGGCGAATCGGGCCAACCGATCAACCGTCGTATCTTGCAGCTGAGCACTTCAGGCAACGGAGAGATCATCACCGACAACGTGGGCGCGATTACCTCCGCGCTCACTGAACACAACGCCACCATGCCACGTGGCCGCGTATCTGGAGGCGGCGGCTGCCAGGTCGCAACATCCGCAGCCCCCGCCGCCTGGTGGCTCATGCTCACCCTCTTCGCCATCCGTCGCCGACAGCGGCTCTGTTAATTTGAGGGTCTGGCACCCAGACCCTCTCGTTCGGGATACGATCCCGAACGATTCACCCAAGCTCCCCCGCCAGGACGCACGTGACCTGGTTGCGTGGGGGTGAACTGCCGGGGCCCCGCCGCTCCGCGGTGGGGCGGACGCGAAGCGGCCGGAGTCGGGAGGGGGGCCCCGGTCGGGTCGTACCCGACTGGGGGGAGGGGCTGCGGCCAGCCCCTCCGGAGAAACACAGCGCACCCAGACCCTCTCGTTCGGGATACGATCCCGAACGATTCACCCAAGCTCCCCCCGCCAGGACGCACGTGA
>JANQQS010000040.1 GCA_028284955.1 Myxococcota bacterium
CTGGTGTCAAACGCGGACCGAGGATCGCGCAGCGCCGGTAGGCCAGTCGTCGCGTCCGCGAACCGAGGAAATGCCGAAGCATGTTCGAGCGTGAGGGGACGGCGGCGAATGGCCTGCCGCCGCAAGCGAGCCGACGGGAGTGTTTGACACCAGTCTCCTAGGGAGTCTCACCAGGAACGTTTTGTGCAAAGTAGCGGCAGCTCGATCCGCTTGAGCGAAGCGATTCCTACGGTAGGGGTGAAGATTGGTGAACGGAGTTCACCAATCGAGGAGGTCTCGGAAGACCCTGAACAGTCAGGGGAAGATGCCCCGCTCGGCATAGGCGGTGCCCAAGTTCTCCATCGCGATCGAATACGCCGCGAGGCGAGGATCGATCTTTCGTTCGCGCGCCACGTACATCACGCGCTGATACGCCTCGGTCATCGCCTTTTCGAGCCTGCCGTCTACTTCTTCCAGGTCCCAGCGTTCGCTACGCAGGTTTTGAACCCACTCGTAATAGCTCACGGTCACACCGCCCGAGTTGGCGAGGATATCCGGAATCACGGGAATGCCGCGCTGCGCCAGAATCTCCTCTCCTTTGGGGTTGAGCGGGCCGTTCGCGCCTTCGGCGATGAGGCTCACGGTGAGCGCATTCGCTTCCGCCTCCCCGACCTGGTTTTCAAGCGCCGCGGGGATGAAGATGTCCGCCGGCGTGGCAAAAAAATCCTCGCGCGAAATCACGCTGCCATGGGGATAGTTGGCGATGGAGCCGTGGGTTCGCACATGGTCCCCGACTTTGTGGGCGTTGAACCCTTCGTCGTGCCGGAGGTAGCCAGAATGATCTCCGATCGCGATGGTCGAAACGCCGAGCTTCGCGAGCAGTAGCGAGGCATTGCATCCCACATTGCCGAACCCTTGAATGATGGCGGTTTTGCCTTCCAGATCGAAGCGATGCTCCTTTGCCCACTCGGTGATGCAATGCACCACACCTTGGGAAGTCGCTTTCTCGCGGCCCAGCGACCCGCCGCAGGTCACAGTCTTTCCAGTGACCACCGCACGCTGGGCGTTCTTGGTCACGTTGCCCGTGGAGTTCATGTACGTATCCATCATCCACACCATCACTTGCGCGTTGGTGCCGACATCCGGAGCAGGAATGTCGTAGGACGGACCGATGTTGGAACCAAGCGCATGGGTGAAGCGGCGGGTGATACGGCGCAGTTCATCGTGGCTGATCGCGCGCGTGTCGCATTTGACGCCACCTTTGGCGCCGCCGAAAGGGATGCCCATCAGCGCGCATTTCCACGTCATCATCGCGCCGAGCGCCTTAAGATCATCAAGGCTCACCGAGACATGGAACCGCATGCCGCCTTTGTAGGGGCCGAGGATGTTGTTGTGCTGAATGCGGTACCCTTTGAACATCCGCATTTTGCCATCATCCATGACCACCGGGAAATGGACGATAAGCTCGTTCTTTGGTTCTGAGAGCATGTCGCGCACGTGATCAGGAAGGCCGATCAAGCCCGCGGCGCGTTCTACATACCCTCGTACAACCTCGAAAAAACGATATTCGGGTTCCACTGTCGATTCCCCCACCCTTAACCTCCGTTTGTGTGTCGAGACCAGCACATCGATAGAATCAGCGCATCGGTAGAATCAGCGCATCGGTAGAATCCACGATGCGTACAACCACGTCGCCGCGGAAACAAACATCAACGCGTCGACGCGATCCAGCAAGCCTCCGTGCCCGGGCAAAATCGTACCGCTGTCTTTCACGCCCGTGCTGCGTTTGATGAGCGACTCGAAGAGATCGCCGGCTTGTCCCAGTGCGCCTGCGGCCAATGCCAAGATCACCGCGTCGACCAACGGCAGCACGGGGAGCAGAGCAAAATGAGCGATCAGCGCGCCAACCACGCTTCCGGCGAGACCCCCAAGCGAGCCTTCCACCGTCTTGCCAGGTGACACCGCCGGGTAGAGCGCTGTGTTGCCGAATGCACGACCTGCAAAATACGCCCCCGTGTCGGATAGCCACGCGACCATCATGCTGAGCAACACCCAGCTTCCTCCGTAGGGTCGATCGTGGAGCAAAGCGATCGAAGACAACAATCCGCCAACATAGAGTGGACCGGCGAGACCCCACGCAATGTGTTTGGCCGCGCGCTCCGCGGGTTCCGGAGAAGCGAGCGCGACGGCGAGCGTGGCACACACCATCCCGGCCAGCGTCGCGATCAGAGCCTTCACATCCGATGACAGCACAATCGCTACCGACAGACCGATCGTCGACAGCACCCCCAACACGCGAGCTGCGCGAGATTCGGGAAGAGTCATCGACATGAGTTCGGCGCCGCAAATGGTCACCGCCACAAACACCAGCGTACGAAATCCCCACGCGGGAGCCCAGTAGAGCAAAAAGATGATGACCGGAATTATGGGAAGCGCGGTGGCAAAGCGCAGCGCGGTGGTGTTGCCCTGGGTTGCGCCTTTGCCCGCAGAGCCGGAGCCATCACGCATGGCTCACTGACGTTCCCAAGCTCCCGACGCAGAGCTCGATAGAAGCGACCCCACGTCGGAGAGCACTTGACCAAATCGACGCTCTCTTCGCTGATAAGCCTCTACCGCGGCATAAAGGTCGTCGGCGGCAAACTCAGGCCACAGCTTCGATGTAAAATAGAGCTCCGCGTAGGCCGTGCCCCACAACAGAAAGTTGCTGATGCGCTGCTCTCCGCCCGTACGGATCAGCAGGTCGACGCGGCCGAGCGAGATGGATGGCATTTCACGTTCGAGCGCGGCTTCGGTAATCGCACTGGGGTCGAGCTCTCCGGCTGCCACGCGCGACGCCAGCGTCCGCGCTGCATCCACAATCTCTTCGCGACCGCCGTAGGAAAGGGCAAGCGTCAGCGTCATGCCCCGAAGGTTCGCAGTTTCGGCAATCGTTTCGTCGAGAACCTCGCGGACACGCGCGGGCAACTTGTCGATGCGTCCAACCGCGCGCAAACGCACCCCGTTGTCGATCAACTCGCGACGTTCGGTCACCAAATAGTCTCGAAGCAGTTCCATCAACGCGACAACCTCGGGCTCCGGTCGCTGCCAGTTCTGCTCGCTGAACGCGAACAAAGTCAGCGCGCGAACGCCCAAGCGACGACTCGCCCGAACCACCCGACGTACCGATTTCGAACCCTCTCGATGGCCCATGGTACGTAGGCGGCCTCTCGCCTGAGCCCACCTCCCGTTGCCATCCATGATGATTGCAACGTGCTTGGGCAGCTGAGCGAGGTCGACCAAAGGCACGGCCGCAGGGACGTACCATGCACATGGAAAACCAGCAACATGCCATCAATCTCAGTTGCAACAGCTATATTGGCACAAAAACCGCAACCAAGAGACAGATACGACTCTTTTATAGGAACGTTTGCGACAAAAACGGTCGCTTAGTTTACGGCGCCGTTTTGGACGAACAAGAGGATCGGAGATAGATCGACTTCAGGTTGAAAGCGCACGCGCATGACTTACGTTGAGGTGCAATGGCGGAGGCGGACTTCTATGCAACGCTCGGAGTTTCGAATACGGCGAGCGCGGATGAGATAAAAAAGGCGTACCGAAAGCTCGCTCGCGAGCTTCATCCGGATCGAAACCCCGACAACAAAGCCGCCGAGGAACGGTTCAAGCGCGTCTCGGCTGCATATGACGTGCTCTCGGATACAGAGAAAAGGAAACTGTACGACGAGTTCGGAGAACTCGGTCTACGTGACGGGTTCGATCCGGACATGTATCGGCGACGACGAGGTGCGGGGCGTGGTGGAGTCGATTTCGGTGAGATTTTTGGGGGAGGGGCGGCACCAGGCGGGTTTGGCTTCAACCTGGACGATTTGCTCGGCGCAGTTACCCGTGGCGGTAAAGTTGCTGATCTGGAAGCCGAGGTTGCGATTTCTTTTTTCGAATCGCTTCACGGCTGCGAACGGGAACTGGCGTTTCAAGTTGGAGCAGATGGTCCAAACCGAACGCTAAAGGTGCGAATTCCCGCGGGCGTCAAAGACGGCGAACGTGTGCGTTTGCGCGGACAAGGCCGAAAAGGCGGTCAGGGCACGAAAGATGGAGACCTGGTGCTGGTGGTCCGAGTCGCCAAACATCCTTTTTTCTGGCGGGAGAAAAACGACCTACACGTCAACGTGCCCATTACCGTGCTCGAGGCCTACGATGGAGCGCGGATCAGCGTGCCGACTCCTGGAGGCACGGTCCAGCTGACGATCCCAGCAGGCACCCAGTCGGGCGCGAAACTGCGCTTGAAGGGTCAAGGAATCAACCGGCGGAAGGGCGGGCGCGGTAACTTGATCGTTCATATCCAGGTACAGCTGCCGAAGAAGGGCAACACCAAAGTCAGCGAAGCGTTCACAGAGGTGCAAGAGGCGTATGGTGATGAAGTTCGTGCGAAGTTGAAGCTCTAGCTGTTTCACGTGAAACGAAGC
This sequence comes from Myxococcota bacterium, assembly GCA_028284955.1. Lineage (GTDB taxonomy): Bacteria > Myxococcota_A > Polyangia > Polyangiales > Houyiibacteriaceae > JANQQS01. The sequence goes on from JANQQS010000040.1 coordinate 4,440, forward strand.
ACTCTGCGAGGTGCGTCGAAAACGGCCTGCTTTTGAAACGATGTGACGTCCGCAGGCGCCTACCGACGCCATCGTGGAAGTGCGGTAGAAGCAAGACCATCGTGGAAGTAGGTGGAAGCAAGACGGACGCAGACACTGTCCGAACCGGAAAGCACCAAAATCGGAACCTAGGAGACTGGTGTCAGACGCTCCCATCGGCTCGCTTGCGGCGGCGGGCCATTCGCCGCCATCCCCTCACGCTCGAAAATGCTTCGGCATTTCCTCGGTTCGCGGACGCGGCGACTGGCCTACCGGCGCTGCGCCAGCCTCGGTCCGCGTTTGACACCAGCTTCCTAGACGCCAACGCTGACGCGGAACCCGACGCAGATACAGCAGCCGAAGCGGATGCCGACGCCGACATCGGAAGCTCGAGGTAGAGCCGGTTCGGTGTATCTGTTCACCCTCCCCTCCCGCGCCTCACTAGGAACGGTTTTGTGCAAAGTAGCGGCAGCTCGATCCGCTTGAGCGAAGCGATTCTTACGGTAGGGGTGAAGATTGGTGGACCGAGTTCAC
>JANQQS010000052.1 GCA_028284955.1 Myxococcota bacterium
GTCTCGCGAATCAACTACGCACTGCTGCTTCCTCGATCGCCCTCAATCTTTCCGAAGCCAATGGGCGTACCGGGCGAGACCGTACGCATCTATTCAGAATCGCTCTTGGAAGCGCCAAGGAAAGTCATACCGCGGTATCGCTCGCGGTCGCCTGGGGCTACCTCCGAGAAGACGAAGCGAAGCGAGCACTGGAGCATCTCGACGCTTTGGCGGCGATGACTTGGCGCCTCGCCGGTCGGTAGCGTCAAAAAACCTGCGGAAAGGCTCAAAGCGCCTTTCCGCAGGTTTTTTCGGTTTCTAGGATCGAGATGTGAGCCCCCAGCTCAGCTGAAGCACCCGGTCGACATGACCCAAAGCAGGCTGAAGCGCGCTATCAGGCAGATAGCCCCAAACTTGTACGAGCCGCAGACATGTGCGGACTTCCTCAGCGCTTCCTGCGGCAATCCGGAATAGATGCGTACGATCTTGCCCGCGGCGACGACACCTTTCGCCCCCCCCCAAAAAAAGGCAACACAGTGAGCGCCACTGAAGACGCGGCTCGCCGAAGTTGCTTCTCAAGCGAAGCATCATGACGCCGCAGCTTCACGCTCACGTCGCGCAACGATCGCACGAGAAGAATCGCATGCTCCAGCGCCAGAAACTTCGATGCTGGATGTTTTGATGGATGACCCTCAGACCCGAAACCGAAGCACCGCCACTCAACCCCGAAGCCAAAGCCTCTCCCGATCCCAACCCCGCCGCCCTTCCTGACCCCGATCCCGATCCTCATCCCGTTCCCGCCGCGAACAAGAGTCTCGCGATCAAGGCAATAGATCACTGCTCCGTCCATTCAACTGGTTGCGACGGCCAATCGAAGGTGAAGAAAACGAGTGCCGCACGGGCTTCCAGTACACACGCCACGAATGATGAAGCGGTGATGGCGGCGAAAATGATGGCCCTCACCCATCAAAGGATTGATTCTGCTCTGGAAGATTTTTTGTGGACCAGTCCAAAATCGCACGCACAAGTCGCCGCACAGTTTCAGCAGCTTCCCGCGCTTCTTCGTCGCGCAGATCCATGTCGCTTGCGGATGGATTTGAAGAAAAAAACTTACCGATGTGGATACGCTGACGGAGACTGTTCAGTCGTTCGCATCTTTGGCCCAGGCCGCCGCCATCGCCCGCAGTCTTGCCCCGTGGTGGAAGCCCAACGAAACCGGGGCCCCGTCGCGCAGCGATGGGGCGGCCGCGCAAGCGGCCGGCGGTGGGTGGGGGGCCCCACGGAATCGTATTCCGTGGGGGGAGGGTCTGTGGGCAGACCCTCCAAAACTCAGTCCTCTGGAAATGCCGTCCAGGTGTCTGTCCAGGCGGGGCCGTCGGCGGGCAGTGCGCCGATATGTTGGGCGGATACGTCGAAGAACCCGTCTCGAGGCGGGCTGACGCCAGCGCCTGCGGCAGGGCTTGAGCCGGCGGGGCGGAAATCCGGGCTGGTTAGATTAAACGGATCGCCGAGGCTCGGATCTTCGCCGAAACGGTTGTTTTTGTCACTGCTCTGGAAGAAATCACTTTCTGAGAAACCATCGTCGTCGTCAGTTTCGGCTGCGTCAAAATGCGCGTCGCCTCCGGGGCCATTGGCAAAGAATATCGACCGTTCGATGCTGAGATCGCCGAGGGTTGTTCCCGCCACCGATTCGGCGCTTTGCACATCGACCGCCTCGGCGGGAAAGCCCATCACGATGGCGTTCTGCAAGACGGCGTGGGTTCCGCGGCGCAACACGATTCCTGTCTGCCCACCGCCGTCGGCGTTGCTTCCTACCAACGTGAGCTGCGATAGCCGTGCAAAAGAGCGCGGGAACGCATTGGGCATCCCGTCCAGATTGTCCGCTTCAATGCCTCGCTCGCCCACGGTTGCGTCGTTATCCTGCTGGATGATGATGAACTGACCTCGGCCCTGCCAGCCTTGGTCCCAGTCGAGCCCGTCGTCACGCGGGCGAGTGATGACGACGTGACGAATATCGGTGGTTCCCCCGAAAAGTTCTACGCCGTCGTCGTTGCCCATATGCACTTGCACGAAATCTACCGCGGTCGACGAACCGCACGCGGCCAGGGAAAGTCCGTTGATTTCCTTGTCCGCAGAGAGGCGCCGCCCCGCAAACTCGATGCGCACATAGCGAACCGTTCCGCAATCGTGGTTGACGTCGTCGCCGCCGTACTCGTGGCGCGTATCGTCTGGGTCCAGGCCCTCGAAGGTGGTCTGCTCGCCGACATTGATCGGTGCCGCGCCAAGCAAGATCACCCCGGCCCAATCGCCCCGCGTTCGGCCATTCGCTCCCGAAGTAAATACAATCGGGTCGATCGCGGTACCCGAAGCTTCGAGCCGTGCGCCTCGTTCGATGACCAGCCCTGAACCATTGGGATCGGCCCCGGCGACTTGCTCTCCGAGCACCAAGGTGCCGGCTTCAATCGTGAGCACGAACGGCGCACGCACGTAAATCAAACCGCGGATGCTGTAGATTCGATCGCACGTCCAGGTCGTGTCCCCGGTGACTTCGGAATCCACCACGATACGCTCCCGATCGGCCAGTGCGGGGCAGACGCTGTTCGGATGAACGATGATGGGATCGCGCGGCTGCCCTCCGTCGACTCCTCCGTCTGCGGTTGTCCCGCTATCAGCAGTGTCCTCTCCGCGGTCGGAAGACGGCTTGAGGTCAGTGCACGCCGTAAGCCCTATCGCGAGGACCAACAACGTATGCATCGAAAAGCCACGTCGCATTCGTTCTCTGCTCACCGGCCGCATGCGCCGTCATGGTAGTGCATCATCCGGACGACGACAAAACCGAGACCACTGGGATCCGCTAGCGTTTCAGAACCAGTGCGCGCGACAGCACCATCTGCTGCCCCGGGGTGAGCTCGGTGCCCGTGGCCTGCCCGCTCCAAAACATCAGATTGTCTGCGCCAAAGCCCGCGCACTCATCAGCCGACGCGAATCCATCGCCGTCGGCGTCCTGGTCAAGGCTGCACACTGGCGTATCCGGCAGCGGGTCGACCTCTAGTCCGTCCAGTTCACTCGGGTGGAAGAGACCCAAATAGTGCGCGATTTCGTGGGCCGCAACTCGGCCGAGGTCGAGACCCGACATCTCGATCACTTCGGTGGACATCACCACTCCCGACCCTTCAGTGCCCAAGATGCCCCAGGGCCCCGGGACGCCGCCTGACAAGCCGAGAAGCTGGTCGATGGAGCGCACGAAAAATACGGGAACAGAGGGTTCAGCGATGCCCAAGGTTAATCTCATGAGCTCGCGACGTTCGGGAAACGAGCCTTCTTCTCGATCGAGAATGCGAAGCCGTTCCGCGAGTTCCCCGGTCACGGGGTGATGGCGCACCTCGCCGATTCGGATGCCGGCGGGGCCGAGGATTTCCTCCACCCGCGCGAAAATCTGCGCCAGCGCCTCGGCATCTTCCTCTGGGCTTCCGGAAGAGCCTTGAAATCGAGCCCCAACGACAAACGCGTCGATGTCGAGCGCGCCGCCGCGGCGGGTTCCGCGGAGCGTGGTCAGTGTCGGGGTGACAGGACGTGGTGCCACACCGAGGAGGTAGGACTCGGCGGTCGGTGCGGTTGGTCCGTTGGGGATCCAAGCCGTCAGCGGCCGAGCCTCCGCGTTGATCGTGTTTCGGGGCGCGGGAGCGCCTACGCGAAGCTCATCTCCGTCAAAATACACCAGCTCGGGCATCATGCTGCGCAAACGCACCGCGCGCAGGGCTTCGGCGCAGCCGGTCTCGAGCACGAACAATGCCGCCCCGCCCGGCAATGCAACGTCGGTTGCGATCGTGCCGTCTTCTGCTGTCTCAGCTAGGAGCGAGTCGTCTTCGACGTCGATTGCGATGTCGGCGGGGAGCGCGATCCTCGGAACGCACGCGCGCACTTGCTGCGTGATGTCTCCGCTCGCGCGGACCCGTACGACTTCACAAGACTCGCTCGAGGGACAATCTTCGCGGTCGCGGCACGGGGCTACGCAACGTCCCGCAACGACGCACAATCCTCGACCGCAGTCGGTGTCGCTGGCACATGTCGCGCCCTCGGGCATGCCCGCCGCGGGCGGATTGCAGGCGAGCGTCACGACCGATCCGTCTTCTGGCGGCGTCGCGTCGCGTCGGCAGATGCCTGCTTCACAATCTTCGTCCCGCGCGCAGGTTCCGAGTGGGTCAAAGACGTCGACCGGAGCCTCGGTACAGGTTTCGACGCCTCCGTCACCCGCGTCTGTGCCGGCATCGCCCGATGGCGCCACCAGGTCGCCGACGGGTATCGTACGACCACACGCCGCGACGCCGGCCGCGGCGAATCCGATCGCCGAAGCGATCGCTACCGCCTTGGTCCCCACGTTCCTGACCCTGCGGTGTCAATCCTTATTGGGAGGACCCCTCCTGGCGAGTTCGCGTGTGCCATCATTGTGCCCACGAGATTTCGAACCCTCGATCGGAGTTGGCGACGCGCAGGAGCTGATGAGGCGTTGCTGGAATTCGCCAACCCATGGGCGCGAGGGCCTCGGCCAGCAAGCGGCGTCCGACGTTTGCCATGCGCGCGCCTCCTACGCCGTGGTCCCAGTCTGCTCCGTAGTGCTGCGCCGACATCAGGCGCTGCGCGGCTCGTTGCAAACGGAGCTGCTGGCTGGTTTGACCTTCGCTGTCCGATGCGATGTCGTCGAGCATAATCACGATGTCGGCTCCATCCGCCTTCGCGGTGATCGTTGCGTCGATTGCTCCGACGTCGTCGTGGAGCGAAATGCGGATGCCGCGTTCAGCCGAGGCCGCTTCGAGCCGTAGGTCGTACCCTTGGAGCTCAGCCTGGGTGCAGAGGGCACGAGCTTCGATGATCGCTTCGGCGCTTCGAGCGAAGCCGCGACGGTGCTGAAACGTTTTGGCTCCGGCGCGAAGATCGACCTCAGGCGGAAGGTCTGGATATTCCACCACCAGTTTGGCGAGCTTGCCCCACGGCGCGGCCAAAGGCTCGGCGAGTTCAAGCGCCCAGCGTCCGGTCTGACCGCGCACATCCCACCGCGGGCCTGCCTTCATGATGAACCGGCGTCTACATCAATGTTGACGGCGTCCCGAAATTTTTTCCACGCCTCACCCAACCGCCCTTCGGCAACTTTCTCGATGTCGGAGAGTTTTGCGGATTCGGCGCCCGCGAGGCGCGCAGATTGAACGCATACCAGCGCCGCGAGATTTCGTGATCGGGCGAGAAAACATTCCGCGAGCAAGGGGAGGGTATGTTGCTCGGTGGCGCCGAGGGCGAGCGCGCGGCGCAATAGCCCGATCGCTTGGCCAAATCGCTGTCGCGCCACGTAGGCCTCGCCAAGGCGGTGGAATAGCTCGGCCGCCACCTGGCCGTCCTGGTTCCACTGAATCCCGAGGCGCATGACTTCTTCCGCCCAATCAAACTTCCCGGTGCGCGCGTAGGATGTACCGAGCATGCCAAGCGCGCCCCCGAGCGCCGACTTCACATCGGGCGATAGATTTTGCCCTTCCGCGGTACGCAAGAGGAGCGAAAGGGGCCCTGGCCATGCGCCGAGCAGTTCGACGACGCCCTCGAAGTCGTCTTTTTCGATGAGCTCGCGGGCCTTGGATACCGCGCCCAGATCGATGGAAAAAGGGGAGGCAGGTTCCGAGGCTTGCAAGAAATCGCGAACATGGACGCGAATTAATTCTCGCACTTCGGCGAGCGACAGGTCTTGCGTTTGGCCATTCTCCTCAAGGTCGATACGCGGTCCCGTTTCGTCCACTTTGAGGCTGCGCAGCGACACGCCAAAGAGCGGCGCGAGCAACAAGGTTCGAAAGCCCACGAACGATTGGATGTCCTCGGGCGTGGGTTCGTCCGGGAGCTCGTCCAAACAAGGTTCGTCCCCGAGCACCGTGGCACCGAGCCGGCGCCGAAATTCAGAGAGCAGGAGCCGATGTTCTCGCTCCTCGTCACCAACCACGAAATCGATCAGGGTGGTGTCCGGAACCTGTTCGTTGACGGTGACCGAGGTGACCCGTACGCCAGCGATGATGGAGAACGCGACAAACTTCTCCCCTACAATCTCGCATAGCTCCTCGACGCTCGGCGATGCCTTGGTGAGCGCATCGAACCAGCCATCTGCCCGCACCTTGTCGAGAGAGAACTCCCGCGTTGTTTCCACTTCAGCATCGTTTCAGGACCGGTGCCTGGGGTCAAGGACCGGAACGGATATCCGCGTCGACGGGTTGGTCGTCGGGTGCTTGAGTATACCGAGCCTATCGCATGAATGCTGTATTAACAGCACGAATGGCGCAATTTTCGCACAGATAGATCCGAGGGCGCGACGGTGTCAGGCTTCCTCTTCGGCGGCTTCGAGCGCGCCTTGAGCTTCGAGCCACGCCTCGGTGGCGACTTCGAGTTCCGCTTGGGCTTTGGTGAACGCGGTGGTGAGCGACTCTCGTTGCTCGGCGTGTTCGTATACCGCCGGGTCGCTGAGCGCCGCGGTTCGCTCGTTTTGAGCCGTTTCGAGTTCTTGAATGCGGGCTTCGAGCTCTTTGACCCGGGCGCGCAAAGGCTTGAGTCGGCGACTTTTTTCTCGCTGTCGTGCCTCTTCCTGTTTGCGCCCGTTCGTCCCGCCTCGGTCTTTGCGCTTTCGAGCGCGTTCACCCTTGCGGGGTGATCCCTGTGCTCCGTCTGGTTCCGTCGACGGATCTTCCCCTGAAGACTCGCGCAGCCCGCAAGAATAGAGATATTCGTCAAACGTTCCCGGATACTCCACGACCTTGCCTTGTTCCACAGACCAAATCTTGGTTGCGAGGGCCCGAATGAACGCCCGGTTGTGGCTTACGAACAGCATGGTGCCTTCGAATCCAAGCAGCGCTTCAGCGAGGCGTTCGCTCGATTCCAAATCCAAATGGTTGGTGGGCTCGTCGAGCAGCAGCACATTGCCGGGATCGACGAGCAGTTTGGAGAGCGCCACCCGCGCCCGCTCGCCCCCGGAGAGTACGCCGACGAGCTTTTCCACTTCTCGGTCGCCGAAGAGCATCGCCCCGAGCGCGGCGCGAATTTGCTTGTGACCGGCGTCCTTGGCGTTTGCCGCGACCTCGTCGTAGACGGTGCGCGCGCGGTTGAGGGTGTCCGCGTGGTGCTGCGCGTAGTAACCGACTTTGGTATTGGTGCCGAACTCTATGGTCCCGCTATCGGACGCGATTTCCGACGCTAGAATGCGCAACAGGGTTGTTTTGCCCGCGCCGTTTACGCCGATGATGGCGATGCGTTCGCCCCTTGTGGCGCGTAGCTCGAGATCGCTGAGGACCTCGAGCGAGCCGTAGCTCTTGCTCAGGCCTTCAACCCGCACGACGTCTTTGCCAGCTCGCTGCGCAGGCGGAAATCGGAAGTTGATCGACGCGCGCTCGCTCGGCAGGTCGATGGTTTCCATTTTTTCGAGCTGACGAATGCGGCTTTGTACTTGCGCAGCTTTTGTCGCCTTGGCGCGAAACCGTTCGATAAACTTTTCCATGTGCTCGCGCTCTTTTTGCAGATTGCGCGCGCGCGCTTCGATGAGCGTGAGCTCTTCGGCTCGTTGCGTTCGGTAGCGCTCATAGTCGCCTTTGTAGGAACGAACGCCTTCGACCTCGAAACTCACCACGCGATCGATCTGCTCGTTCAGAAATTCGCGATCGTGGCTGACGAGCACAAAGGCTTGGTCGTAGCGCTTGAGAAATCCCGAGAGCCATCCCACCGAAGGCATGTCGAGATGGTTGGTGGGTTCGTCGAGGAGGAGCAGGTCGGGCCGCTGAAAAAGAAGCGAGGCGAGCACTGCGCGCATTTTCCAACCGCCGCTAAATTCGCCGAGTGAGCGGGTCATGTCCGTATCTCGGAACCTGAGCCCAGAGAGAATTCGTTTGGCTTCGTGTTCCGAAAATTGCGCTTCGACGTTGGCCGCGCGTTCGTGCAGATCCGCGAGTCGTTCGGCGAGCTCCATAATCCGATCTTGATCGGCCGCGGTGGTCACAGATTCGCTCGCTGCGGAGAGTTCCGCTTCAACCGAAGCGATCTCCTGATCGAGCGCGGCGCGACCGGGCACGCTATCGCGAACATACGAGAGCAACTCTTGGTCTCCCGCCACCGAAACATCTTGAGGCAGATAGCCAATGCGACAGGTTCCGCTGCGTCGAACTTCCCCCCCATCGGGGGACTGCTCGCCCGCGATCAGTCGGAATAACGTTGTTTTTCCAGAACCATTGGGGCCGACGAGGCCCACCCGCTCTCCGTTTGCAAAGCTCAGATCGAGCCCCTCCACGATGGTCTTTCCGCCGAGCGATAGCGAAACATCCTGAAACACCACGAGACTCATGGGGGCCGCATGTAGCATGTTCCACCGCAATCAGGGACTGCTCCATCCAGGCTCGCGGGGATTCGGCGAAACACCGTTCGGGGCCCGAATTCGTCCACTCGCCGCCGCGCCTGCCCGCCCGCGCCGGAATTGCTGCGGTGTGTTGCGCGCTGCGTTATCCCTAGGCTCGCGACCCATAGGTCGAGCACCTAGGGAGTATCAATTCTAGGGAGTATCAATTTAGGTTCAATGCGCTCTATGACAGCAACGCGAACCCCCCACGATATCGCGGCTCGCCAACATGTGGCCGCCCACTATGACGTTGCCGTTGTCGGCGCGGGTCCTGCGGGATGCGCCGCGGCGGCTGGTTTCTCGCGCGAGGGGGCAAGCGTCTTGCTCCTCGAGGCGAACCCCAAGGCGGCGTCGCGTCTGGCCGGCGAATGGCTCCATCCTCCAGGCTTGCGGGTGCTCGACAAGCTGGATTTGATTCCGTGGTCGGATGTCGCACAACATCCAGCCTGCACCGGGTTCGTCGTATTTCCGGACGACGGCTCCGAGCCGGTACGCTTGCCGTACGTTGGCGGAGAGGCTTCGAGTCGTCGGGATCGCCCGTCGTCCGATCGCCCGTCGTCCGATCGCCCGTCGCCTGACCGTCTCGCGGGGGTCGGGCTTTGCTGCGACCACGACGTATTTGTGCAGCATCTCCGCGAGAAGGTTCGAGAGCGCCGCGGGGTGACGTACTTGCCCCACCATCGCGTTCGGCGGGTGGATGGACATAATGTGCAATTTTGTGGGCCGGGCCGACAGGAGCACGACGTTCGCGTCGGCCAGGTGGTAGGCGCCGATGGTCGTTCGTCGATCGTGCGCCAAAGCGCGGGCGCGCCCGATGAATCCATTTTGGTGTCGTACATGGCGGGAGTGGAGATTCACGACGCGGAACTCCCGTTCGAAGGGTTTGGGCACGTGCTGCTCGGCGGACCGGGCCCGATGATGGTGTACCGCATTGGCCCCAATCGAATTCGCGCGTGCATCGACCTTCCCTCTGATTATCCGGGGGCCCAGCGAGACTCCCGGTACCTCTGGGATGCGTTTTCGCCATGCATGCCTCGCTCGCTCAAGCGCGCCTACCGAACTGCCCTCGAGCAGGGGCGGCTGCAGTGGGCGGCCAATCGGTTTCGGCCGCGAACCTGGTACGGCGCCGGAAACGTGGCCCTAGTGGGCGACGCGGTGGGCTACTTTCATCCGCTTACCGCGGCAGGGATCACGGTGGGCATTCGCGATGCGGATTGCCTTGTGCAATCGCCCTCGGTCGAGGCGTATCAGGAAAAGCGAGAATCCGAGAGCTATGTGCCCGAGCTGCTGACCAACGCCCTCTATCAAGTTTTTGTGCGCGAGGACGCGGGGGCTTCCGCGATTCGTCGTTCGGTCTATGAGGCGTGGCGCAAGAGCCCACCCGAGCGAGCGCGCACGATGCGTATTTTGGCAGGCGACGAGGTTCGCCCGGCCCAGTTTCGGAGCGCGTTTGTGCGTATGGCGGCCTCTGCGGCTCGGGAGATCGCGTCCTCCGACGCGCGGCGCGGAGACTGGCTGTCTCTCGCCAAGAATCTCACCGGGTTTTCGGAATGGGTGCAGTGGCCGGCGGCCACGATACTGCCGAAGTCGTTTCGGCGAACCCTCCGCCGCCACAGCACACCGGTCAATCCTCTCTATGCACTAGGGGTGCGGCCTTCGGGGCGCGTCGAGTCTATTCCGCCCGCGCGGCCCTTCAATTCGCCGGGACCTAAAACGGCAGAGCCCAAAACGGCAGGGCCCAGCTCGGCAGGGCCCAGCTCGGTAGGGCCCAGCTCGGTAGGGCCCAGTCAGGGCCCTATTCAGGGACAGCGCGGCGGAGCTGCGGCGCGGTCGGCTGGTCGAGAGCGTTCTGATGTGCTGGGCTCCTCCCCTCACGGGAACGAGGCTATGGACCACCACGTGTCGCGACCGAAGAATCAACAGACCGGACTCGAGCGCCCCTCGGAGCCGCTCGATGGAGAGCGCGCTGCGCTGGACGCCGAACGAATCGCGACGGTCGAGCAGCAGCTCGAGGAACAACGCGTCGATGGCTCGTTCGGAGACATCGCGGCCACCCGCGCGGCGGTGGGGTTGCTGAGTCACGTTCACCAGGTGCACCCTGGCTTGCTCGGCGGCGCGATTCCTACTGCGCTGAAGCGGGCTGCACAATGTTTGCTTGGTCTTCAAAAGCCCGATGGGTCGTTCGGCCGTTCGGCCGACGGCGCGGACCGGGTCGTCGCCGACACGGCCCGCGCAATCGAGGCGCTGGTTGACTGCTCGATTGAAGCATTTGATCCCGCGGTACGACGAGGCAATCGCTGGCTGGTGTCCGCGCAACACGCGGACGGTTCGTTTGGCAGTCGAGAGACCACCGGGCGAGCCGTGCATGCGCTGCTCTATGCTCGGGCGCCGCAGTGGGACGCGATCAACCGCGGAGTCCAGACGCTGCTCGCGCATCCTGAAGACGATGGCGTCGCCATTGCGCAGCAAGCGCTCTCTCTCTACGAGCTCCGCAGCGAGCGTCGGGTCACGCCGTCGCGGCGCCGAGAATCCGCTCGCCGCAGCGCGGCGTCTGGTGATGGATCCGTTCCTCGTGGTGGTGAGCCTCGTGGTGGTGAGCCTCTTGGTAGTGAGCCTCGTGGTGGTGAGCCTCCTGGTAGTGAGCCTCGTGGTGGTGAGCCTCTTGGTAGTGAGCGCAGCGGAGGGGCACCGAGCGATGGAGAAGCCCCCAGCGGTGCCTTGTCCCACGACAAGTCGCCGCAGAGCGAATCTGACTGGGATTTTTGCAAGCGGTCATTGCTCGCCGTCTCGCGCACGTTTGTGCGACCGATCGAAATGCTTCCGGGCAAGCTCGAAGTGGCGGTGACCTGCGGGTATCTGCTTTGCCGTATCGCCGACACGGTCGAGGATGCACCGAACTTGAACGCAGCCGAGCGTGACGAGCGCTTCGCTGCATTTCTGAACGCGCTCGAACGAGGGGCATCGCCCGAAACATTCAGCGCGCAGTTCGACGAGGTGGAAGGAAGCGCGGCGGAGATCGAGCTCGCTCAAAATCTTGCAGCCGTGCTCCGAGTATTTCGTACGTTGCCTGAAGATATGCGCGTGAAAACGACCCAGTGGGTGTGTGAAATGACGCGAGGGATGTCCCTCTACGGTCGCCGAGCACCCGGGGCTGATGGAATCACCGCGCTCCACACGATGGAGGACCTTCAGCGGTACTGCTACTTCGTGGCCGGCACGGTGGGTCAGATGTTGACCGACCTATTCATCGCCGAGATGACCGAGCTCGATGCCAACCGCCAGCGCGTGCTTCGTGAGCAAGCCGAAGCATTTGGTCTGGGGCTGCAGCTGGTCAATATTCTTAAGGACGTGACAGACGATCGCGAACGGAGTTGGTCGTTTGTTCCTCGAACGCTCTGCGCGGCCGAAAATCTGACGCTTCCGCAGCTGACGCTTCCCGAGCACCGAGAGCGCGCTCATGACGTCGTCGCGCCAATCTTCGACCTCGCGCAAAGCTATCTCGATCGCGCTTTGGTCTACACGCTGGCGATTCCTGCGGAGCGCACCGCGGTGCGGTTGTTTTGCCTGTTGCCGCTGTGGATGGCGGTGCGCACGCTGATGCTCGCACGCAACAACGACGCGATGTTCGTTTCTGACTGTCCGGTGAAGATCGCGCGTACCGAGGTAGAAGCTCTCATCGCAGATTGCGTCGCGAATGCAGGCGACGATCGCGCGCTGAAGCGGATGTATCGAACGCTATGGCAGAGACCTACGGAACTTACCGAGACGGCAAGCACGGTCACGCATTGACCCGCGAATGTCGTTGATCAAGAACCTGTCCGACCCACGAATCTAACGACCTCACCCAAGACACCACCCCGGGCTTTTTCGAAAACCTGAGCAACACGTGTACACATCATGAATGACACAGCGCAACACACCTCCTCACATCAAGGCACTATTCTGGTCACCGGAGCGGGCGGCCACTTGGGCGCCAATCTTGTTCGGTTTCTGCTTCGAAGCGGCCACTCGGTGCGGGTGATGATCCGACGCAACGACAACAACGAAGCCGTAGACGGGCTTCCTGTCGAGCGCGTGTACGGCGATTTGCGAAGTCCGAGCGAAGTTCGCGAGGCGGCCAGCGGGTGTCGGCGCATATTTCACACCGCGGCCAAGGTTTCGACGATCGATGGCGACGCGAAACACCAACGAGAGATTTTCGAAAGCAACGTCATTGGTACGCGAAACGTGCTCGCCGCGGCCCGCGAATGTGGCGTGGAGCGGACGGTGGTGACGGGGTCGTTTAGCGCAGTGGGCTACGACCTTGATAACCCCTCGCTGCCCGCAAACGAGAACATGCAGTTCTATCCCTTCGAGCGAACGATGCCTTACGAGCGCTCCAAGGTTTTGGTGGAGCACGAATGTCTTGCTGCGGTGGCCGAGGGGCAGGATGTAGTGATTGCGACGTCGTGCGCGATTGTCGGCGGAAACGATTTTTTGCCGTCGCGGATGGGTCGCACGCTCTGCGATTACGCGAACGGCAAGCTACGCGCGTATGTGCCGGGAGGGTTCGAGTTCGTCGCTGCGCAAGACATCGCGCGAGGACACGTGCTGGCGATGGAGCGGGGCCGGAGCGGGCATAAATACATCATCAGTTCGGAGTATCTCACCATCGACCAAATCATGGATCTCTTCGAAGACGTCACCGGTGTTCCTCGATCTCGTCTTCGATTGCCCTCGTCGGTCATGCTCGCCTTCAGCGAAGTTGCGAGCGCGTACTTATCGAAGTTCCATCCTGACTTTCCGCAGCGGCTTACGCCCGGGGCGATTCGTCTTTTGCGATTGCAGCGGCACGCGGACACCAGCAAAGCGAAGACCGAGCTTGGATTTCAGCCGACTTCGATTCATGACGCGATTCGCGAAGCGTATGCGTTCCACTACGCGCGCGGCGCGATTCGAAACACACGCGCTCATGTGCCTCAAGACGAGACTCCGTCGAACGACCGTTCGACCGACCCGACGCTTGCTTCTCAACCCAAGGCCCGGGTGCAGCCCGGCGGCCGCGCGGCGCTATGAACTCCACGAACGATGAGCCACGAGTGAACTACCGATGACTACCTCTTTGCGTTCAGAGTCTGGCGCCCAGCCACCTCGTTTTGAACAGGCGAAAAATACGCGGCAAAAGGCCCGCGCGTGCGGTCTCGACCCGAACTATTGGTACGCGGTGGAGCACTCCAATCGCGTGAAGCCGGGCCAGGTCGTCGAGGTCGTGTTTTGGAAGCGGAGCATCGCGCTGTTTCGCGGCCAGGATGGCGTGCTTCGGGCGGTGGAAAACCGCTGCGCCCACCGGCAGCTCAAGCTTTCGATCGGCACGGTCGAGCAATGCAACCTGGTATGCCCCTATCACGGGTGGGTCTACGACGGGGACGGCCGGGTGGTGGATATTCCGCACGAGCTTTTTGGGCGTAAGTTTCCGAAGTTCAAGATTCCCAGCGTTCCGGTGAAGGAGCGGTACGGCCTGATCTTTATTTTCCCTGGCGACCCGGAGAGGGCCGCGAGCCGGGCTCTGCCGCGCATCGAAAACCTCGAAGGGCCTGACTCGTGGACCTGCATTCCGGTGGATTTCACCTGGAAGGCGCATCACTCGATGATTATCGACAACGTCAGTGATTTCACGCACGCGTATTTGCATCGCAGATTTCGGCCGTTCACCGATGCCAAACTGACGCGATACGAGACCGTCGGGGATCGCGTGCATGTCTCGTACGACACGAAAGTTGGGCGCGGGAAGCTCAGCGGGCTCTTCGTCGACCACGACAACATCGACACCAACCAGATGGACCTCTGCTACGAGTACCCCTACCAGTGGTCCAATACCGACGACCAAATCAAGCACTGGCTATTCGTGCTGCCGATCGACGAGCAAACCACGAGGGCCTTTTTCCTCTTCCATTTTCGGGCGCTCAAAGTTCCGTTCTTGCCCGTGCGTATTCCGAAGGCAGTGATGATTCCATTCATGCGCATCGCCAACGAGATGCTCGTGAAACCGCTGCTGCGCGAAGATGGCGTGGCGGTAGAGGCAGAGCAGGAGGGGTACAACCTCTACTTCGACGCGCCGCTAGCGGAGCTGAATCCGGCGGTGAAAGCGTTTCAAGATCTCACGATTCGTAAATGGGAAGCGTATCTCGAAGAGCGCGACCGCGTGGCGCTGGGTGCTTCGGGCGCGTCGAGATCCGCGGGTTCTTCCCAACCGTCAGCGCGCGAGCCATTAGATCCTCAGCCAAAGGTGACTGCATGAGTGAAGGTCGTTCTCGTATCCCCGGGTTCTATCGGCTCGACGTAGACTCGCGTCATTCGGAGCTGCAAAGCCGCTTCGATTTGACGCCCGAAGAAGTTGGCGTGTTGGCCGACGGCGGGCAGCTCGGGATTCATCGCGCCGACAAGATGGTCGAAAACTGCGTGGGGGTGTTTGGCCTGCCTATCGGTTTGGGTCTCAATTTTTTGATCAACGAGCGCGACTATGCGGTGCCGATGGTGATCGAGGAGCCCTCGGTGGTGGCCGCGGTCAGCAATATGGCTCGTACGGTGCGAAAGGGCGGCGGCTTTCGGGCCGAAGCCGATCCATCGATGATGATCGGGCAGGTTCAGATCTTGGACGCGCCCGATCCTGAGAAAGCCCGCCGTGCGCTCGAAGAAGCGAAGACGGAGATTTTGGACCGAGCGAACCGGGTGCATCCCAACATGGTTCGTCGCGGAGGTGGCGCACGCGACATCGAAGTGCGTAGTTTTGGGGCGCCGTATCCCATGCTCGTGGTGCATTTGTTGATCGATTGCGCTGACGCGATGGGCGCCAACGCGGTCAACACCATGGCCGAAGGCGTCGCGCCGCTGATCGAAGAGCTGAGCGGCGGAAGCGTGAATCTGCGCATTTTGAGCAATCTCGCGGACCGTCGATGCGCTCGAGCGAGCTGCGCGATTCCTGAAATGCTGCTGGCCGGCAACGAGCTGACGGGGCCTGAGGTCGCGGAAGGAATCGTGCAGGCCTATCGCTTTGCAGCGGTCGACCCTTACCGCGCCGCGACCCACAACAAGGGCGTCATGAATGGCATCGATGCGGTGGCGATTGCGACGGGCAACGATTGGCGCGGCGTGGAAGCGGGAGCGCATGCGTTTGCCGCGCGCACCGGGACCTATACCTCGCTCACGGAATGGAAGCGCGAGCAGGGGCGACTTGTGGGCTCGATTGAGCTTCCGATGGCGGTGGGCGTGGTCGGTGGATCAACCGGCGTGCATCCGGCGATTCGCGTGATGCGAAAGATCCTCAATGCACATTCGGCGGCCGAACTGGGCATGGTGATGGCTGCGGTCGGTCTGGCGCAGAATCTCGGCGCGTTGCGCGCCCTTGCGACGGAAGGAATCCAGCGCGGCCACATGAGTTTGCATGCCCGCAGCGTGGCGCTTGCAGCAGGAGCCCAGGGCGCAGATATCGATCGCATCGCTGCAGAAATGGTGGCGATGGGCCGGGTCAAGCTGGATGTCGCGCGTGACCTTTTGAGCCGCCGCAAAGCGGTTTGAGGTAGGGAATATGAATGTGACCACGCAAGCCGTTTCTCCTGCTCCGCGAAGCAAGCGTTCTCCTGCTCCAGCGGGAACCAAAACGATTCCTCGGTTCGAAGGAGGGCTGCCGGTGCTCGGGCATACGGCCGCGTTTCATCGCAACCCCGTAGCGTTTTTGGAAGAGGGATATCGAGCCCACGGCGAGGTATTTCGCTTTTTGCTCGCGGGAAAAGACTTTGTCGTGCTGGCCGGGCCACGGGCTCACGAGGCGTATTTTCGCGCCGCTGAAGATCACCTCAGCGCAAAAGATGTTTATCAGTTCACGATTCCCATTTTTGGGAAGGGCGTGGCCTACGATGCGCCGCGCGACATCATGAACGAACAGCTTGGGTTTCTCTTTCCCGCGCTTCGGGAGAAACGCATGCAAACGTACGCCCGGCTCATGCACGAGGAGGCTTCTGCGTACGTGTCGACTTGGGGAGACGAGGGTGAAGTCGATCTGCCTCATGTGACCAACGACATCACCGTCAACATTGCTGCCCGATGCCTGCTCGGGCAGGAGATTCGCGAAAGCTTCTACGATGGCTTCGCGGACCTGTACGAAGATTTGCAGCTCGGGATCAACACCATCGGGTTTTTCGCCCATTGGCTACCTACGCCGCGCCACATCAAGCGCGACCGGGCGCGGAAAAAAGTTTCGGAGCTCATTAGTGGAATCTTGAGAGAGCGTCGTCGGAGCGGGGTCGAGCGCGACGACTTTATGCAAACGTTGATGGCGGCTCGCTACAAATCAGGGCGCGCGCTGACCGATGACGAAATCACAGGAATCTTGCTGACGACACTGTTCGGCGGTCAGCACACAAGCTCTGTGCTTGCCGCGTGGGTCGGTATTGAACTGCTTCAGCATCCGCAATACCTGCCGCCCATTTTGGATGAGATCGACCATTTCTACGGCAAGGGCTTTGGCGCGCGAACGAGCGAAGCGATGACCACCGATACACTGCGGGGTCAGGTGACGCTGGAGCGGGCCATCAAGGAATGCGAGCGCTTGCATCCGCCGCTCATCATGCTGATTCGCAAGGTGATGCGCGAGTTTGAGTACGACGGTTTTGTGGTCAACGAAGGCTCCATGGCGATGGTTGCGCCAGCGCTTTCGCATCGGCTGCGGAGCGTGTTTCGCGACCCGCACCGCTACGACCCCGACCGCTTTGCGCCGCCTCGCGAAGAAGACAAGCAAACCACCTATACGCTGATCGGGTTCGGCGGCGGCAAGCATCGCTGCATCGGCATGGCGTTCGCGTACATGCAGCTAAAAGCGATTTGGACGGTACTGCTTTCCAACTTTGAGTTCGAGCTCGCTTCAGCGGTTCCTGCGCCCGATTACAGCGGATGGGTGATTGGCCCACAGCAGCCGTGCAAAGTTCGGTTCAAACGAAGAAAGGCATGAGGGTTGACCTCGAACGCGCGCTCGACCGAGGTCTTGCGGCGCTGATCCGCGCCCAGAAGGCTGACCATTGGGAAGGCGAAGTAGTGTGGTGCCCCATGCTCGCAGCCCAGTACGCGCTCATGTGCCACATCACGGGCACGCCGATCAGCGCGGAGCGGAAACGGCGGTTGCGGCTAAACTTTGAACGCTCTCAGCTGCAAGGCTCGGGCCTTTGGGGCTTGCACGACCATTCCGAGCCGTATCTCTTCGCGACCACGTTGGTTTACGTCGCGGCACGAACGCTCGGCGTTGGCGCGGATGACCCGCTATTGCAACCGGCACGGGCGTTCTTCCGGCGCGAAGGCGGCGTGGGGGCGATTCCTAGTTGGGGCAAGTTTTGGCTTTCCATGCTGAATCTTTACGAGTGGGAAGGCCTGAATCCCGTTCCCCCGGAAGCGTGGATATTGCCGCGCGTGGTTCCGCTTCACCCATCGAATTTCTATTGTCACACTCGCCTTATCTACATGGCCATGGCGGTGATTTACGGGCGCAAGTTTCAAGCGCCGCGCACTGCATGGGTCGATGGCCTGCGCGCCGAGCTCTATCCCGGGCAAACATACCGCGAGATACGATTTCGGGCTTTGCGAAGCGCCCTGCGCGAACAAGACACGTACGCTCCGCCGAGCCGAGCCCTGCGTGCGATCTATCGCGCGGCCCAGGCGGCAGAGCGCGTGCACATTCCTGCGCTGCGCCGGCGGACGATGAACTCGTTGCTGGACCAGATTCGATGGGAACTGCGCACGACTGACCACACCTGCATCTCGCCGGTGAGCGGCATTCTCAATCTTCTCGCGCTGTGGCTGTGGGACCATCGAGACCCCGACTTCGTGCGCGGGATAGAGCAGTTCGAGGGATGGATTTGGGAAGATGACGAAGACGGAGTTCGTGTGGCGGGAGCGAGGAGCTCCTCCTGGGATACGGCGTTCGTTCTCCAAGCGCTGAGCCGAGTTCCGATATCCCAGCAGAGCGACACCGTGCGCGACGTGGCGACGAGAGGCGCACATTTTCTTGAACGCGAACAAATCACGACGACGTTCGAGGGGTACCGCGATGCGTTCCGGGTCGATCCCCTGGGGGGATATTGCTTCGCAGGAAAATGGCACGGCTGGCCGGTAAGCGATTGCACCGCCGAAGCGATCACCGGGCTCGTTCGCACCGCGGATCGGGGGCATCCTGGATATCAGGGCCCGGCGCGAGAGGTGATGGAACGCGGGGTTCGGTTCATCTTGCAATGCCAGAATCGCGACGGAGGGTTTGGCACCTACGAGGCGGAAAAATCGCGCATTGGGCTCGAATGGATGAACCCGGCGGAGATGTTTTCTGATTCGATGACCGACCTGAGCCATATCGAATGCACGGCGTCCTGTATCGTGGCGCTGAGCGCGATTCGTGCGCGCGTTCCCGAGCTATCTTCTTCGGCGCTCGATCGGCGCATAGAGCGCGCGGCGCGCTGGCTTCTTGAGCAGCAGCGGTCCGACGGAAGCTGGCCTGGCGCGTGGGGAATCCACTTTACCTACGGCACCATGTTCGGCATTCGTGGTCTGCGAGCGGCGGGCCATTCTGCGAACGACCCGGCGATTCGGCGGGCGGCTCGCTTCCTCCTCGAACGACAGCGGAAAGACGGAGGGTGGGGCGAACATCCGAGTACCCCGCTCACCGGTGTGTACACGCCGCATTCCGAAAGCCAGGTGGTTCAGACCAGCTGGGCGCTCATGGGGCTGCTGTACGCGGACGAACCAGACGCGCCGGCGCTCTACCGGGCGGCATCGTTTCTTGCTCGAGCGCAAAACGAAACCGGAGAATGGCCTAAGCAGGATATGGCAGGCGTGTTTTTCCACACCGCTCTGCTTGATTATGTGCTGTACCGAAGCTACTTCCCCGTTTGGGCCCTCGCCGAATATCAGTCGCGAAGGCAACGGATCGATCCCCCGCGACCCCGACAAGGAGCATCCATTAGCCATGACGACGACGCCCACCTCGCGACGCTTTCTTTTCGGGAAGTTCAAAACCCCGCAGTTTAAATCCACGGTGGACCAGTATTTGGGGCTCCATCAAGACGACCCGGACAATGGGGTCGACGCACGCAAGGACCAATACGTCACCCTGGTCAACCACTACTATGATCTGGTGACCGACTTTTACGAGTTTGGTTGGGGGCAATCGTTTCATTTTGCGCCGCGCGAAAAGGGCGAAGCGTTTAAAGACTCTTTGGTGCGTCACGAGCGCTATCTAGCCGACGCGCTTCGCCTCCGTCCTGGAATGCGGGTGCTTGATGTGGGATGCGGAGTGGGCGGACCGATGCGGGAAATCGCGCGCTACAGCGGAGCCACGGTTGTGGGCGTGAACAACAACGCCTACCAAATTGAACGTGGTGAGCGTCATACTGAGCGCGCCGGGCTCTCTGCGCAGTGTTCGTTTCTCAAAGCCGACTTCATGAATCTGCCGCTCGACGACAACAGCATCGACGCGATCTACGCCATCGAAGCGACCTGCCACGCACCCGACAAGACCGCGCTCTTTTCGGAGCTGCGCCGAGTGCTCAAGAAGGGCGGAGAATTCGCGGGCTACGAATGGTGCCTCACCGATCGCTACGACGCCGAGCTGAGTGAACATCGCCGAGTTAAGAAAGCCATCGAAGCAGGGGATGGGCTTCCCGATATTGCGTACACCCACGAAGTGGATCGCGCGTTGACCGACGCCGGGTTTGAGATTCTCGAGAGCCGCGACCGAGCCGGCGAAGGAAGCGCCTCGTCTCCTTGGTACATGGCGCTCACGGGGCGAGACCTCACGCTCAAGAGCTTGCCTCGAACCCCGGTGGGCCGGTCGCTCACCAACTGGACGACCCGGGCCCTGGAAAAACTGCGGTTGGCGCCGGAGGGCACGACCCAGGTCAGCTCGTTCTTGAACGAAGCCGCCGACGCGCTGGTCGAAGGCGGAGAACGCGGGATTTTCACGCCAATGTACTTCTTCCACGCGCGCTAGAGCGATCGGATTGGTCGATGGTCGGACCGAGCGCCGAAGCCGAGCCCGACGGGGACGCAGGATCTGATTCTGAGTCCGGGGCAGACGCCGAACCCGAACCCGACGCTGAGTCAGAACCCGACGCTGAGTCAGAACCCGACGCCGACGCTGCTGCCGAATCCGGCTCTGAAACCTGCCGCCCCTCCTGATCCCGAACCCGAACCCGACGCTCTTCCTGCTCCTGCTCCCGTTCCTGCTGCGATCGAGGTTGTCGTTGATGTCGTAGAGCAGCGATGCTCTGTCCTGATTGCAAGCGGCTGCTTTCCCGGGGGCGATGTCGCCCCCGCCCCATCGAATACATCCGATGGGGCCCCACCCCCTAATGGACAGCGAACGACTGAGGAAGGCTCCGAGCCTTTCGCAGGGAGAGAGCGAGGAGGTTGTTGCGACTGGAGCTGTGCGAGGCGGAGCGGACGAAGTCCGTGGAGCTGCACAGGTCT
>JANQQS010000063.1 GCA_028284955.1 Myxococcota bacterium
AGAAAACGGTCGTTTTCTCGAAAATCTCAAATAACCCAGTGTTTCGCGAGCGGCCACCGGCCGCTGCTACTGGTCTGCCAAGAAATTTGGAACTGCTGACATTTAATTAGCTAATTGTACTTGGCGCGAGAGTAGTGAACAAGCAAGGAAACAAGTAGCTTGCTGGGCTGCTTCGGATGCCTAGCAAACTTAGGGGAAGGAGCCTGTTGGTTGGTGGAGAGATGGCAAGTAATGCGACACACTGCTCGGGAGGGTGCAGCCTGCGGTTTGTTTTTAGGCGGCGGTTTGGGTGGACTGATAGCGTCGGGTGGACGACAGCCGGTGTTGGCGGTTTTTCCAGAATTGGTCCAAAGTGTTCGTTTCGCTGAGGTGGTCAGCCGCTAGCCGCAGCATGGGCTCGGCGCCACGGTCCCAGAACTTCTCCGTACCCTTTACCCGGCGGTTGATCTGCTTGATGATCGACTCGATATGGCTGCTGGTAATCGGCAGGCCTAGCTTGCGGTACTGGTCGTACTTCATTCGCTGACGTTGATTCTTCAGGTATCCGAGGGCTCTGGCGACGATGGCCGCTGGCGAAGTCTCGTCATCTTCGACAGGCAGCCCGAGTTCTGCTGACCGAGCCTCGACCGCTGCGATTAGCTTGGTCGTGTTGCCTGACCAAAGCCATTGTGCCCATGCGACGTAAGTGCGCCATGCGGCATTGCCAGTTTGCCCCGCCATCGCCGCCGCGTAGACATAACAGATCGCGTGCGTGAAATCGAGGACAGGCGTGTAGTGCGAAAAGTGCTTTCGATGCACGCCCCAGTTGCTCGCGGAACCGTCGGCCACAAACGCCTTGCGGCGTGCGGCGTGGAAGCCGCGTGCGTGTGCTTCGGCCACCAACTGTTTGCCAAACGTCTCGACGCCCTGGCGCGTGGCGACCACACTTCTCACCAAGACGGTGGGACACCCCTCGCGATCGGTCGGCGAATCTTGCGGCAACTCGTCTGCTGCTTCCGTGTCGCCAGAAAATCCCTTGATTTCACGGCTCAAATCGTTCATCCGCACCGGGTCCACGAACGTCTCGGGGATCGTTGGACAGGGATCCGTCGCATGTTCTTCGCTGGCCATGCTCAGGCAGCAGCCCACCAGATCCTCACGCCAGTAGCCTTTTGGCTCTCGGCTCTTGGCCTTCTCGTGACGGTCGCGAATCTGAATGCGTCCACCGTCCATCTGCACGCATGCGACTTGTGGAACCTGAGCAGTCGGGCTCTTCCGTCGTTCGGGAAGAGGCAGCTCGTCGTACGCTTCGGCAGCTCGCTCGACTTCGCGAACTCGTTCTTCGCCAACGCGCTTCGTCCAACGCTGGACCTGCTCTCGCGAGACCTTGAGTTCCGCCAGCGCCGCCAGGTCTTTGGTCGCCGGAACAAAGGCCGATTGCGAACTGGCGTAGGCAACCTTCCTCAGAACGGCTGGTGTGAACGGGCAACCAACTTCAACACCGATCGCCTTGGTCATCGGGAAAAAAATCCTTGCGGCAGCAAGGGCAGTAGTACTTCGGTTCGGTGATCGTTGTCGGACCGCGCCGCGTGATGAGCGGGCGTTCATGCTGGCCTTGATAGCGGCCCAGCTTGCCACACTGTGGGCAGATCGATTCGTCTTCTTCGGCGGGCCGCGTTGCTGCCTTCTGCCTCACCATCTCGGCGGCGATCATGTCGCTGATTTCGACTGCCCGGGTCTCGACCGCATCGAGCCAACTCAGGGCGTTGCTATCATCGACATCGCCCAATTCCTCTTCGGCCAACTCACGGGCCATAGCCGCAATTCGCTCCTCAATTCGCTTGGTAGTTGCCATCCGTGGCTCCTTAGTTTCTCCAGTTTCAAGCTGAAACGCCTCACCTGAGGTCAATTCCTGTGACTACTTCTACACCAAACAGCCCCACTGCGCAAACCGCAGGCTGCACCC
>JANQQS010000065.1 GCA_028284955.1 Myxococcota bacterium
TGCCTCCTGGCGGGGGAGCTTGGGTGAATCGGCGGGGTCGTACCCCGACGAGAGGGTCTGGGTGCCAGACCCTCAAATTAGCTAGTGCACGGTGAGGACGGGGATCGGGCTCTTTCGCAACAGTCCGAGTGCCACGCTTCCCATGAGCGCTCTTTGCACCGCGCCTTTTCCGGTGGTCCCAACACAAATAAGGTCGGCATTTCGCTCTTCGGCGGCTGATACAATGGTTTCTGCGGCCACGCCGCGTACGACTGAAGTCGAGACGGTTTGCGCGTCGCTGCCGAACACCTGTTTGACGGTGTTTTTCAGCATCATGTCGAGCCCGAGCATGTAAGCTTCAAACTGCTTTGCGTTTCCCCATAAGGATAGTTCGGGCGAGTGCGCGTACCCGTCGAATGGGTCGACATGGACGTGGATCAATTCGACCGCGGCGCCGAGGGCTCCGTGTAACGTCTTGGCAAGCTCCAGGGCGCGGTCTGCGGGCGGGGAAAAATCAGTAGCGACGAGGATATGTTGGGGGGCCATCGTTTGTTCCTTTGGATTGAGGTTCCTTCGCGGGCATGAGTTTCTCGTGGGTCGTGCGGCGCCAGGCGTGGATCACGCAAGGTTTGCGCGACCGGGTGTTTTGGCGAACCGGTTGCGTGTTTGGAGCAGCTAAGCTGCGTTTACTTTTTTCCCATCGCGAATCGTTAGCACGGGTACTTTGGCGGTTCGTGCGACGCGCTCGGCGACGCTTCCCAGCAGCATGAGGCCGAGGCCGGTGCGGCCGTGGGTGCCCATCACGATCAAATCCGCGTCGATCTGTTCGGCGATTCGTTTGATTTCTACATGGGGCACGCCTTGGACGAGTTTGTCCTGGAGCGCGACTCGGGCGCCGCGCGTAGATTTGAGTCGATTCAGCTCTTGTTGCGACGCGTCGAGCATGCGTGTGGTCCAGTCTGGAGTCGGCGTAAATGCGCCGTCGGGTGCGGTGTAGATCGGGACCTGGTGGACGTGGAGTAGGGTTAGCTTTGCGCCTAACTGCTCCGCGAGATCGATGGCGTACACCAGTGCCGACTCCGAGGTCGATGAAAAATCTACGGGGCAAAGGATGTGCGCGATGGGCGGCGTCATGTTTCCTCCTGGATCGTGTGCTGCGGTTGCATCGGAAGCACGAGTCGCGCCAACTGAGCCTCGCCTCCAAGGGCGACGCATCTGAGGGCTGGCGCGAAGCTATCGAGAGTGGTTGGCACGAAAGGTGAATCGCCTTCGTGGGAGGAGCTCATTCATGTCCACAGAATCCGGTATTCTCGTTGCCACAGACCTCACTGGCGCCAGCCGCCGCGTCGTCTTGTTCGCAGCTCATCTTGCCCGCTTGATGGAACGACATGTGGAATTGGTCCATGTCGCAGATTCCGAGGGTCTCGCGATGCAAGAGCCTGCCGATGAATCGGTTCGGCCCTACGTCGAGCAGCTTCAGGCGCGGCTGCAAACACGGCTTGACCACGCCGCCGCGGCGCTCGAACAACAGCGCAGACTTTGCGCGGAGGTTAGCGAAGGCGCGCGGGCTACCCTTCTGCAGGGGCGACCGTGGGAAGCTGTCTTACAGCGATCGATCGAAAGCGACGCTGCGTTTGTCGTGGCGGGCCCACACAGCGCCGAGGATGATACGCCCGAGACCCGACGCGAGGCGGTCATGGGCGCGATTCGAGAGCGCCTTTTGGGGAGCACTGCAGACCGTTTGGTTCGTCATGCCCCGTGTCCGGTTTGGGTTGTGCCTCATCAGGTGGAACCAAACGAAGATTCGTTCGCCCGGTGGATCGTTTCGGTCGACTTTTCAGAGGCTTCGGCGCACGCGGTGAGCGTTGCTCGAACGCTCGCGAATCAGTCGGATGGTTCGCTCACGCTGGTGCACGTGGTTCCGCCCGGTTACTCCGAAACGGACGAGCCGCGCCACTGGCAAGAAGCGCTTCGTCAAGCTACCCGCCGCGAGGCAGAGGAGAAGCTGCAAGGGTTGATGGCCGGAGATGATGGCGCGCGTATGAAATACGAGGTTCGAGCGGCTGAGGCGACGCTCCATGAAGAGCTCCTGCGCGCGACCGAAGAGCATCGCGCCACGGTGCTGGTTCTGGGTTCGCACGGGCGATCCGGATTTGGGCATTTGGTGCTTGGAAGCACAGCGGAGCGCTGCCTGCGGCGAGCAACCGTGCCTGTGCTCGTCGTGCGGAAACGAGCGGTGTGATGTGCGCCGCGGTCAAAACGGGGGCCGTACGATCGCTGGGACGGTTCACGGCTGGGCTAGCCCACGACCTAAGGAACCCGCTCAATGCCGCGCAGCTTCAGTTGCAAGCGTTGCTGCGACTGTCTTCGGTCGGGCTGCCGCTTTTTGTCCGAGAGCGGGTGCTCGCGGTCAACTCAGAACTCTGCCGGATTTCCGAACTCATCGATGACTACATGAGCCTCAGCGAGCCCGGTATCACGCGGCTCGAGCGGCTCTCGCTGCTCGACATCTCAGCTAGCGCGCTGACCCATCTCGTCGACGCTCGGCTCGGCTCGGTGACGCTCGAAAATCGAATTTCGGGCGAACTTCCCGCCGTACTCGCGGATCGCACGCGGCTCACGAGAGTATTCATTCACTTGCTCAAAAATAGTCTAGACGCGTTGCCTCGTGCGGATGCGCGAATTCGCCTCGATGCGGGAACTGTTTTCGATTCGGAAGGAAACCGTTCGATGGTGGTAGTCCGAGTAAGTGACAACGGAACAGGAATCGACGAGGAAACTCTGCCGCAAATTTTTGAGCCATTTTTCACCACCAAAGCGGCGGGCACGGGGCTTGGGCTCACGCTCGTGAAACGAGTGATCCTGGCTCACGGCGGGGTCGTGTCGGTTCGAACGCAGGGGGGTGATCGAGGTCGCAAACCGAGCGCGTCGCATGGGCCTCCGTCCGAAGACTTCACCACGATTGCCGAATTCACGCTCCCCATCCGTTCTATTTGACCTCGGCTGGTTGACCTCGGCTGGCGAGAATGGGTTTGGCGGGAATGGGTTACTACGAAGCGTCTTTGGCCTGCATGCCCCATTCTCGCAGGCGATACTGGATTTTTCGCCGGCTGATTCCGAGCATTTCGGCGGCTTTGGCGGTTGATCCGCCGACCGCATCGAGTGTTTTGAGAATCGCTACCCGTTCGACTTCCGCCATGGAAATACCCGGCAGCAGTAGACCTAAATCGTTATCCGCAGGTTGGCCCGGCAAGGCGGAAAAATCGCCCATGTCGACGTATTCTCCCTGAGACATCACGACCGCGCGCTCGACTGCGTTTTGCAGCTCTCGTACGTTTCCAGGCCATGGATAGGTGAGAAGATGTTTGATGCTGTCCTCTGTGAAACCGGCAACGTCTTTTTCGTTTTCGACGGCGTATTTTTTTAGGAACGATTGCGCGAGTAGCGGCACATCGCTTCTTCGCGCGCGGAGTGGCGGAACCTCCAAGGTCACCACATTGAGCCGATAGTATAGATCTTCGCGAAAGAGGCCTTCCTTCACTCGGGCTGCGAGGTCGCGGTTGGTTGCGGCCACGACACGAACGTCTACACGAATGGTCTCGTTTCCTCCCACACGCTCGAATTCTCGCTCTTGCAGAAAACGAAGCAGTTTCACCTGAAGGGGCATCGGAATCTCGCTCACTTCGTCGAGGAAGAGGGTTCCTTCGTCTGCCTGTTGAAACTTCCCGTCGCGTCGATTGGCCGCGCCGGTAAACGATCCGCGTTCGTGCCCGAAGAGCTCTGATTCGAGAAGGGTTTCTGCGAGCGCGGCGCAGTTAAGCCGCACGAAGGGGCCGTCGCGTCGTTTTGAGTTGTGGTGAATCGCGGCGGCGATGAGTTCTTTTCCGGTGCCGCTTTCTCCTTGAATGAGCACGGTGGCACGGCTCGGCGCAACTTGCGCGACTTGCTTCAGAAGCCGCTGCATGGCGGGGTGGTCGCCAAGAATATTATGGAACGAGTATCGACCGGCGACTTCTTCACGCAGCCTGGCGGCTTCTTTTGAAAGCTGAACTCGTTCCATGGAACGCTCGACGAGTGCGGAGACCGCGTCTAGGTCGAGAGGCTTGGTGAGATAGCTTTCGGCGCCCTTTTTGATTGCTTCGACGGCTGTTTCGATGGACCCGAACGCGGTCATCACCACGAACGCGGCATGAGGGTGGCGCTTTTTTCCTTGCTCGAGAAAACCGATCCCGTCGAGACCAGGCATCTTGAGGTCTGTCAATACGACGTCAGCCTCAAAAGACGAGAGCGTTTGCAGGCCCTGGTTCCCGTCGGAGGCTGTGCGCGCGAGATACCCTTCGGACTGCAGGCATTCGGCGAGCGCGTTGCGGGCGTTGGCCTCGTCGTCGACGACCAGTACGCGTCCTTTGCATGGCTGAGGCATGCGGGTCAGCCGGCGAAGAGATCGGCGTTGACGGGGTCGTCTTTGAGCAATGAGTCGCTGAGAAGTTCTTGTTCTTCGTGTTTCATATCTTTCAGGATGTACGGTACGAGAAGTTCCATGGATTTGGCGAGGTTTTCCGCGCCCTCGTGTTCAATCGAGGCGAGGGCGGTCTTGAATTGGTGGCGCTGTTTCTGATGTTCTTTCTCTAGCTCCTTGGCTCGTACCGGTCCGAAGGAGTCGGTTTCTTTCAGCGCCGGAGCCAGAATGGTGTCTTCGAGCTCAATATGCCGAAGAAACGTTTGGTAGAGCTCGCGGGCTTGTTCGTTCAGGTCTGCTTCGGAGTCTGCATCGCCAGCGAGCACTCGCTCCGCGGTGCGCTGAATATTTCCGAGCATCTGTCGCAGTACTTTGTGTTCGTCGAGAATCCGCTTTCGTATCTCGCTGGGCAACGGTTGTGCGCTCGGCAAAGTTGCTGCACTCGCTAAACCAAGTCCGATGCTGAGAAGGTCGGCGAGCAGTGCAAGCGCGTCGGTGGTCGTGAGAATACCGACCACGTTGTTGTCCTCAACCACGAGAGCGCAGCCGACCTTGCGCTGCGCCATGCTTCGGGCCACCGAACCGAGCGGCATCTCGGGTCCGACTACGAAAGGCTCGGCCGTCATTGCCTCCATTACCGGCACGCGCGTTGCGTCTACGGACCGGATGGCCGCGACAAATGCGATATCGCGTTCCGATACGATTCCCACCAGCGAACCTCCGTCGAGCACAGGCAGATGGCGGATTCCAAGCTGCTTCATCCGCTGGCTGGCTGACGTTAAACTCTGGTCGGCTCCAATGGTATGGGGCAGGGGCGTCATGTAGTCCCGAATAGGGCGGCGATCGATGGTCATTGGGCGTGCTCCGTGGTCGTATGTCGCGTACTTCCGGATGAGTCGCCGCGGAGCGCTGCAGCAAACGTTCCAATTCCAAGCAGCGCCTCGAGTTTCGCATTGCGAAGCTTGTGCCCTTTTTTGAAGAGCGTTGCTGTGCGCATTTTTTGCGCGAAACAAAAGGTTGAACGCAGAAGATGCACGTTTTCTACTCTCCCGCTATACGGCTTGTCTGATGTCCAACGATGTGCGGAGCAACCCCCCTCCCGAGGTGCTTGCTGAGTTGCGGGCTCGAGAAGCGCGGCTCGAGGGCTTGATTCACGCAACTCAGGATGCGGTGGTGTTCATTGACCGACAAGCGCACATTCGTCGCTTCAATCCATCGGCCGAGCGAATGTTTGGCTACCGGGAAGCGGAGGTGCTGGGTGAAAAGGTCAACGTGCTGATGCCCAATCCCTATGCATCGCAGCATGACGACTATATCGCGCGCTACGAGCAAACGAGGGAGCCGCACGCGATCGGGAAAATCCGGATGGTGGAGGCGCGACGAAGCAACGGTGAGGTGTTTCCAGCCGAGCTTTCGGTCACGGAAATCACGGTGGACGATGAAGTTCGGTACGGTGCGTTCATCCGCGACATCTCGGAAAAGGTAAAACTTCAAAACGAGCTCAGTGAAAAAAAACGTCTGGCTGCGGTAGGCGAGACGGCGGCTACGCTCGCCCACGAAGTTGGCAATCCGCTAAACAATATCCAACTTCAGATTCAGCTCGCCGAACGGCATTTGACGCGTCTAGGGGTTCTTGACGATTCGCTCACTTCGGCATTGTCGGTGGTGTCGGAGGAGATTCGTCGCTTGGCAGAGCTACTCGAGGAGTTTCGGATGCTTTCGCGGCGTCAACAGTTGCGATTGAGCGATACCGACCTCAAGGAGCTCGTGTTTCAAATCTGCGCCGAGCACCAAGCCGATTTCGATGAGCATCGCGTGCGCATTGAGCACTACATCGACAAGGATCTACCGCTGCTTCGCGCTGACCCAGCCAAGCTTCGCCAGGTTTTGCTGAATCTCTGCAAGAACGCCGTGGAGGCTATGCCCGACGGCGGCACGCTAACCGTTTCGCTCAAAAAGAGCGGGCCCGACGTGGTCATCACGGTATCGGACCGTGGCGGCGGCGTGCCCCTGCACTTGGATATTTTCGAGCCGTTCAACACCACCAAGGAGCACGGCACCGGTCTCGGCCTACCCATCGCGCGACGCATCGTGGAAGCGCATGGCGGCGCTCTCTCGTGCGCTCCTCGGCACGGGGGCGGAACCTCGTTTCGTATTTCGTTGCCGCTTGCTGGCGATTGATGTGCGTTGCGCAGACTGGGCTCAGTACACCGATCGCCCGAGTAGATCCCGCAGCGGGTACAGAACGCGTTGAATGAGTCGCAAATCTTCGGTTACGACGTCGGCTCGGCCGAGTAGCCCTTGTCGAAAGGGAAGCACTCGGCCGTAGTTGGTACGAAGCTCTTCGGGAAAGCTCACCGTGATGATGTATTTGTCACGCTGGGTGGTGCGTGCGATTTGAGCGACGCGTCCGTGCACGTAGCCGAATTGTTCAGCGGGATAGCTATCTAGGCGCACGCGCACGCGCTGTCCGGTCTTCACGCGGCCCAAGCCGCGTTGGGCTGCCTCGATGCGGCCCATGAGCTTTTGCTTACCCGGCACGACCGACATGATTTCGTCGCCTTGTTTGGCAAACTGCTCGGGGGCCCACGCGCTGAGCATCACGACTCGGCCGCGAATTGGTGCCCGCAATACATAGCGCCGGTCCCAATCTGCGAGGGCCCCGCGGAGCCGCTGAAGAGAAGCGCGAAGCTGGCGCACGAGCTTCTGGCGACGGTCCATATATTGTTGCTCGAGGTCTGCCGCGAATCGTTGCGCGTTGACGGTATCCACCCGGTTTTTGAGCAGCTCGCGTCGGGTATCGTGTCGGCGAACGAGCTTTTCGTGCAGCGAGATTTCCGCTTCTTGAGTTTCACGCTGAGACAGCACGTCTTGCTCGAGAAGTTCGCGATCTTTTTGTTGCCACTCGCGAGCGATGGCTGCGCTACGGTCGCCGAGGCGCGCTGACTTTGCGAGCGTTCCCGAAATCCCTCGGCGGGTGGTAATCTCGCGCCGTACGGCGTCAATTTGCGCGCCGTATCGCTGGGTGCCCTCAAAGATCTGAAGGTCGGCCAGGTTGCCAAGAAATTCGGCGTATTCGTGTTGAAGCGGGCCCAGGTTGGCGCTGGTGTCGAACTCGAGCTTGACGGATTTTTCGGGCGGTTGGTCGCCCTTTCGGAGCGCGACGGCCAAATCGGAAGCGGGCATGACGCCGCCCGTCGAGGCGAGCACGGTCTGGTTGTACACCGAGCCAAACTGTTTCTCGAACTGCGCAAATTTTTCCGCGAACGAAGTCATATGTTCGGTTTTCGCAGTGTTGTGCAACACCGCGAGCGGTTCGTTGCGGCGTACCCATTGGTCTGGTTTGACCCAAATATGTTCGATGTTGCCGGTTGCTGAGGCAACGACCGGCGCGGGCGGGTTTTGCGTCACAATCCGCACTTCGGTGTTCACGATTTCCGGGTATCGAACCACGGTCGCGAGCAGCAACAGAAAAAGCAGCGCCGCAGCGACCAGGCCGGTGCCGGATTGCACAATCCAGCTCGGGGGCGCCATGGCAAGCTCGTAGCTACCTTCCAAGGCCTCGCTATCTTCGAGCACCTGGGCTTGGGTACGCTCGCCCACGGATCCCGGGCGCATCGGCGGCCCATGAGGTACGCGCCGCGGCGATGAACCGTTTGTCGGTGGTCCGCTGGTGGGCCGTCCCTGAGCGATCGGCGGGGCGGGGGCCTGCTGGTTCATGTTCCGAGCTCCAGCTGGTTGCGGACGAGGTTGAAATACACACCTCGTCGGTTGGCGAGCTCGGTATGGGTGCCGACTTCGACCACTCGCCCGCGGTCAAGCACTACGATTTGATTCGCGTTTCGAACCGTGCTGAGACGATGCGCGACGACGACCATGGAGCGGTTTTGGGCAAACCAGTCGATTCCTTCCATCACGCCGCGTTCGTTTGCGGCATCAAGCGCGCTGGTGGCTTCGTCGAAAAAGACGAACTCGGGGTTTCTGTAGATGGCGCGCGCGATGAGGAGCCGCTGTTGCTCACCGCCGCTGAATGTAAGTCCGTCGGCGCCGATTTTGGTTTCGTAGCCAAGCGGAAGTGACTCTACAAAGTCGTGAATGCGTGCAATGGAGCAGGCTTGCACGATGCGAGCGTAGTCATAGTGTTCGTCTCCCAGCGCTACGTTTGCGGCAATGGTGTCGGGAAACAAGTACCCGCCTTGGAGCACTGCGCCACAGCGGTCGCGCCACGCTCGATGGGAGAGGGTGCTCAAGTTTCGGTCGCCCACCAAAATGGCGCCGTCTGTGGGATCGTAAAATCGTGCCAAGAGATTGAGCAACGTAGTTTTTCCGCTGCCGCTTGCGCCCACGATCGCGCAGGTCGTGCCCCAAGGGATGGAAAAGCTTACCCCGTCGAGCACGAGCGGACTGCTTGGGCCCCCGTAGCGGAACGAGAGATTGTGCACATTGATATCCCGTCCTCGGGGAGGGGTTCGCAGTTCGAGGCGAGCGTCGTCTTCGTCCGGTTCGCGCTGAATCGAACTCAGCCGTTGCGCGCCAAGATTTGCGTCTTGTGCAGTTTGTAGAAACGGAATCAGTTCGCCGAGTGGGCCGTTGATTTGGCCGACGATGTAGAGCAACGCCATCATCATGCCTAGGGTCATTTCTCCGCTCACCACCTTTTGAGCCGCGAGAAGAGAGATGGCCAAGTTTTTTCCTTCCATCAGCACGCGAGCGCCGGTGACTTGCGATTGCTCGAGGGCCATCGCTCGGACCGCGATGGAGAAAATCTTTCCTTGAATCGTATGCCACTGGGTGCGCCGCTGCTGTTCGGCGCCGTTGAGCTTGAGGTCTTTTACGCCTTCGTACATCGTGATGATGGCGGTTTGGGAATCGGCCATTTCCGAGAATCGCTGGTGGTCGAGCGCCGCGCGTTTTCGAACAAAAAATAGTATCCAAGCCACCGTGAGTGCCGCGCCACCGACAAACACCACTGCGATCAGGGGATCGTAGACAAACACGATGATCGCGAGCGCCACCGAGTAGAGCATCCCGAACGCGGTGTTGCTTGATGTCGACGTCAAGAAATTCTCTAGCCGCACATGATCGTTGACCCGTGTGACGATGTCGCCGACTTGCATCGTGTCGAAGATTTTGAGTCGTACGCGAAGCAGCTTGGCGAGAAAATCGGAGACTACCGAGATACTGATGCGGATGCCGATGTGCATCAGCAGCCAGCTGCGCAGCATATCGATGCTGATTTGACCCGCGATGAGCATCAGCTGGGCCGCGAGCACGACGTAGATCAAGCCGACATCGTGGTAGCCGATGCCGCGGTCAACGAGAAGCTGGGTGAGCAGGGGCAGGACCAGGCCGATGACCGATGTCATCACCAAGCCGGCCAACACTTGAAGAAACAACTTTCGGTTTCGGATGAGATAGCGCCCCAGAATGGTTACCAGGGGGCTCTGATCTTCTTCGATATTCTCTTGTTCGTAAAAGAGCGAGGTGGGTTCGAGCACCATCGCCGCCCCCCATGGCTCGCCTTGGGCGTTGTTCTGTAGCCATGCTTGTTCGAATTCGCCTCGCGAATAGCGGACTCGTCCGTGACCCGGGTCGGCGACGTGTACATGTCGATTCTTGACCTGATAGACCACGACGTAGTGGTTCTGTTTCCACCACGCGATGAAGGGGACCGGAATGCGCGAGAGGTGATCCGACTTGACTTTGAGGGCGATGTTTCGGAGCCCGATGGCGTCGGCTGCCTCGCTGATTCCCAGGAGCGACACGCCCTGTTTGGTGATCGAGCACTTGTTGCGGAGGAATGGCAGGTCGAACTCCCGCCCGAAATAGCTCGCGATCATGCGCAAGCAGCTCGGACCGCAATCCATACGGTCGTGCTGGCGGAAGATCGGAAAGATACCGAGTTTGCGACGCCATCCGCTGAGGACGGTTGCTACAGCCACGCTGTTTCTCCTTGTGTTGTCTCTCTTTGTGCCACCCCTCCCTGCGTTCCCACTCCTTGCGTGGGGCGTCGCGGCGTGCACCGAGCTCGATCGAGTGCGCTACATGAATCGAGAAAAGACTGCTGGCGCAAATACCAAGGTTGTTCGGGCGACGTGTCTTCTTTTTTTCTTTCGATCGGAGGATCTTCGCGAGAAGGGTCGTCGGTCAGGGGGGGAGTTTCTCGCGGCGGAGACGCGGATTCCGTGTTCGGTGGTGCGGCCGGTTTCGCGGTCCGTGTGGGCTCGGCCTGATGATTCGCCGAGGCGCGTATGAGTTCTGCATAGGCGAGGTGTACTTCGATTCCCGCTTCGAGAAACTCGGTTCGCGCCATCGTGACCTCTGCGTCGGCGTCGATGACTTCGTCGAGTCGACTCGACCCGCGCTGATACCGCAGCACGCGCGACCGGTAGTTGGCTTCGGCTGCCTTGATGCCCGTTGATGCCGAGAGAAGCGACGTGACCGCGGCGGTATAGTTTCCATGCGCGGTGTGGACTTCGTTCTTGATGCCGTCGGCGAGCTCGCGCGACTCGGCACGCGCCTGGTCGATGAGCGCCCGAACGCGCGCAGCCTTTGCGCTGCCGATGGCGGTCCCGTTGGGCGACCAGGTGAGCGCTCCGCCTACGCTCCAGGCGAGCGTATATTCCTGACGTTGCGGAATCACGAGCAAGTTGGGGTTCACCCCGTCGATGCCAGCGAGGAACTCGACCTCGGGAAACATTTCCCCGTAGGCGGCGCGCAAGCTGTGGGCGAGAGCTTTTGTTCGGTAGCGCAGCGCGCGCATTTCCGGACGGTTCCGCAGCGCGATGTCTATGAGCTCGGCTTCGTTCGTCTCGCGGGGCGAGAGCGGTGGCGTTTGCAACTGATCCTGGAGCGCAAAGGTTCCGCACTGTTCTTCATGCAGTAGCGTGCACAGTGCATGTTGGGCGCGATGGACTCCAGCGTTTGCGCTCGCCACTGCAATTTGAGCGCTGGCGAGCTGAGCCTCGGCCCGGAGCACGTCCGGTGCGGCGATTCTACCGGCGCGATGGAGAAGCCGAGTATGCCGGGCGTGTAGTTTGGCTTGGTCAACGCCTGCTCGCGCGATGATCGCCAGCCCGCGCGCTCGAAAGTACTCGAAGAATGCCTGCTTGGCACGAAGCTCGATGGCGGCTTCTTCAGCGCGCTCCAGCTGTTTTTGTTCATCGATCGATCGGCTCGCTGCGCGCAAGCTCGGCACCCCGCTCGCGATCGCATCGCGGAGCGGAAACGAGGCGCTTGCCCCGAACCGCGACTGGTTCACGAAGTAGGGAAAGGCGTCCGGACGGTCTACCGGGTTGAGCCGCGTGTACTGCGCCAAAAACTGGATGCGCGGCAGCAGCGCGACCCGGGCCTCTCGGGCGCCTGCTTGAGCCGCGCGAACCGCCGCGTTCAACCGGGCTCGAGACGGCGCGCTCTGGCGTGCCCGGCGCCCGGCTTCGTCGGCCGTGAGGGCCGTTCCCGAGGCGCGCAACTCCGCCATAATGTCGATGCGCCGGTCGAGGAGACTATCGGGACCCGCCGGGCCATCTTGGTCGGCCTGAGCACGAGCCAATCGCTCGCCAACGAGCGGTCCGTATTCTCCGAGCGCTGTGTACCCCCCGAACAAGATGACTCCGAGAAGCGGATAGAACAATCGCTGTCTCGAGGCTCTCGAGGGTTCCGTTGCCGTTGGCAGCGGACTCGAGCAGCATTGCTTCGATCTACGCAGGGTTGATCCACGCAGGGTTGTGCGCATCGGGGAGAGCATAAACAGCGAAACCCAAAAGGGGTTTCATTTCCATAGAACAAATGCCTGCGCAAGCGCTCAGTTCTGGGCCGCGGGCCCTGGGCTCTGACGGTGACCCTGCACCACGGTGAGAAACGATTGCCCATACTGATCCATACGGGCTGGGCCCATGCCGTGGGCGCCTGCGAGTTGATCGAGGCTTAGGGGCTTGATCGAGGCGATGTCGCGAAGGGTTCGATCGTGGCAAATGACATAGGCAGGCACGCCTTTGGCGCGAGCCATTTCGAGCCGCGCCGCGCGCAGCTGTTCGAAAAGCTCTGAATCTTCGGCGCTGAGCGATGGCGGAGGCGTTGTGTCGCGAAGGCGCGAATCTTTTTTTCGCACCGAACGCGGACGTCCCGCGTCGTTCGGCGGGAGCAACAGATGCACCGGGGATTCCCCACGCATCGCGCTGATTCCATTCGGCGTCAAGAACGGAACCGGAAACTCCGTGGCGGTGAGGTCGACCAAGCCCGCGGTGATCAGCCGGCGCAGGAGCGCCAGTACCCACGGTGCGGGATGATCCGCGAGCAGACCGTGGGTAGACAGCGAAGTCAGCCCAAGTTTTCGCAGCCGATCAGTGTCTTTTCCGTGAAGCATATCGGCGACCGCAGTGAGCCCGGCGCGCCCGCGGTTGCGCGCGATTCCTGATAGCGCCTTGCGTACGATTTGATCGACGAGTTCACGAGCTTTGCTTGGATGTTCTCGTTCGGCCTCGAGCCGCATACACACGTCGCAGTGACCGCAGCCGCCGAGGGTTTCTTGTTCGTCTCCGAAGTATCTGAGGATGAAATCATGACGACAGCTGCCTGCTTCGACGTACGCCATCAGATCCAAGAAGAGGCGCCACTGGCGAGCCTGAAGTTCAGAATCGGGCGATGTGGCGCCGCCATCCAAGCTAAGAAGTTTTCGGCGAAGGCTGAAGTCGCTCGCGCCACTCATGAGCAGTCCTACCGCGGGTTGGCCGTCGCGCCCCGCGCGGCCGACTTCCTGGTAGTAGGCCTCTACCGAGCCAGGCGCCTGCACGTGCACCACCGCGCGGATGTCGGGCCGGTCGATGCCCATACCAAAAGCGTTTGTAGCCACCACGACATCGAGGGCGCGGCTCGCGAAACGTTCACTGATTTGCTCTCGAACCGTCGGCGCGAGGCCCGCGTGGTAAGCATCTGCGCGAAAACCTTCCCGGGCGAGAAACTGCGCAACCCGCTCGGTATTGCGACGCGTGGCGGCGTACACGATCGCGCCGCCGTGAGGTGCTTCGGGATCACCCAGCGATTTGCGCAACGTATCCAGCAAGGCCCGGTTTCGGTCCGCCGAACGATCCGTCTCGACTACGTTCAGGTGGAGATTCGGCCGCGAAAATCCTCGGAGCACAACAGCAGTGCTCGGGGGGTCGAGGTTGAGCCGGGAAAGAATTTCATCGCGGACGAGCGGAGTCGCCGTCGCCGTGCAGGCCAGGACGCGGGGCGGCGCGAGTCGCTGCAAGACCTCACCAAGCCGAAGGTAGGCCGGGCGAAAGTCGTGCCCCCATTGGGAAATGCAGTGCGCCTCATCCACTGCGACAAACGGGGGCCTGAGATTGATGAGTGTTTGAACGAAGCGTTCCGAAGCCAGCCGTTCGGGAGCCACGTAGACCAAGCGATAGTGG
Source organism: Myxococcota bacterium (assembly GCA_028284955.1). Lineage (GTDB taxonomy): Bacteria > Myxococcota_A > Polyangia > Polyangiales > Houyiibacteriaceae > JANQQS01. The sequence goes on from JANQQS010000065.1 coordinate 13,852, forward strand.
CCGGCTTCGAGTTTGCGTTCTCGGGCTCTTCGTTCCTCGACATCTAAAGTGGATGCGAGGTAGGTCGATTCGATGCCGCGTTTCGACAGCGACCGAACCTGGTCATCCATCAGCGCGATCAGCGGCGAGATCACGACGGTGGTGCCCTCGAGGACAGTGGCGGGAAATTGATAGCAGAGCGATTTTCCGCCACCGGTGGGTGCGATAACAAGCACCTTCCGACATCCAGACATCAACGCGTCGACGGCTTCTCGTTGCCACGGATGGAAATCGGGCAACCCGAAGCTCTCGCGAAGCAGCTCGCGGGCGTTCTTCATTCCGTCCGAGTCCTGTTTGTGCTCATTTTCACGGCAAAAGCGTCCCGAGCATGACACATTGTGCGGCGGACGGGGCACGGCCATTTTTCGGCCGCGCTTGCGTCCAGTTGCTGCTCAGTGATTTTTTGGGTCAGATTTGTAGAAATCGACCGGCTCGCGCCGCTTTCGACGGGCGTCGACGGGCGCGTACCGACCGAATGCGCTAGGGTGCCGCCCTCAACGGGTTCCGACGTACTGTGTTGGGCCCTCGAGCCTGTACGAGTGTATCGAGAAAGAGATAATTAGGGATGTCAAAGCGAGTATTTGTGGGCGGCCTGGCGTGGGCCACGGATGAAAACGGGCTTCGCAACGCGTTCGATCAGTTCGGCGCAATCGAGGATTGCAAGGTCATGACCGACCGAGACACCGGGCGGTCTCGGGGGTTTGGATTTATTACCTTCTCCGAAGCTTCGGCTGCGGACCAGGCGATCGACCAGATGGATGGTGCAGAGCTCGACGGACGAACTCTGACGGTGAACGAAGCGCGAGAGCGCACCCGCGGAGGCGCGGGTGGTCGAGGCCGTCGCGATTGGGGTTGAGTCGAACGACGCGGTTGAGTCGAACGACGCGGTTGAGTCGAGCGACGCGGTTGAGTCGAACAAGAGCGGCAGAGCGAGACGGGCTCTTCAGGTCGGTTGAGCGCTGGTTTTTGATGTCCCTCGACGGTGCGCGGTGCAATGCGCGTCGTCGAGGACCTGGCGTATTGCGAGATGCCTGGAACCCCGATGTCCAGGAAAACCAATGCTGGGGCGTTGCGTCTCCAGCTTTGCGTAGGTGATGCTTTGGCGAAAGTAAAAAAAGGGCGCCGACGGATGGACGGTCCGCGTGAAAAACGCGATGACCACGTACAGGTCGATGGCGTCATCAACCAAGTATTTGCCGGTGGGCAGTTCGAGGTTGAGCTGGACAACGGAGGAACGGTTCGCGCTCAGCTCTGCGGCCGGATGCGCAAGTTCCGAATCCGAGTTCTGCTGGGGGACAGGGTCACGGTGGCGCTGTCTCCGTACGATTTGACGCACGGGATGATCGTGTTCCGAGCGAAATAACGTCCCGCGGCCAACGTAAGCTCAACCGGGCAACTGAGACGACCGCGCTGAAATAGAACGAGGAGAGCTCATGGGCGAGTACGCGCATCCAGAGACTTTGGTCGATTGTGCATGGGTGGAAGAACACCGAAGCGATCCCAATGTGTGTATCGTGGAGGTGGATGTCGACACGTACTCGTACGACGAGGGCCACGTTCCGAATGCCATTGGCTGGAACTGGACCACGCAACTTTGCGACACTTTGCGGAGGGATATCCTTTCGCAGGATGATTTTTCCACGCTCATGCGGGAATCAGGCATCTCCAACGGCTCTACGGTGATCCTGTATGGCGACAACAACAACTGGTTCGCGGCGTGGGCGTTTTGGCAGATGAAGATCTACGGCCACGACGATGTGCGTATGATGAACGGCGGACGTCGCAAATGGCTGGAAGAAGGTCGGGAGCTGTCCACCGCAAAGTCGGAAGTTCAGGCGACCGACTACACCGCGGGGGAGGCAGACATCTCTTTGCGAGCGTTTCTGGCTGACGTACTTCCGGTCGCTTCGGACCGGCGAGCGTCTCTCGTCGATGTTCGAAGCCCAGCGGAGTTCACCGGCGAAATCCTTGCTCCGCCGGGATTGCCGGAAACGTGTCAGCGCGGCGGGCATATCCCAGGCGCGGCGAACATTCCCTGGGGCAAAGTCTGTGCTGACGATGGAACGTTTCGTTCTCGCGACGAGCTGGCTCAGATCTACGGTGGCGAAGGCGTTCAAGGAGACAAGCCGGTCATCACGTACTGTCGTATCGGAGAACGATCGAGCCACTCTTGGTTCGTGCTCAAGTACCTGCTCGGGTATTCTGATGTCCGGAACTATGACGGGTCCTGGACCGAATGGGGCAACTTGGTCAACGCGCCGATCGAGCGCTGATGTGTCCTGATTCGAATGACCGGACCTCCGGCGTGCAGCTGCGGAAGGTTCGCGTGGGTCGGAGGGTGGTGCGCGTCCGCTCGTATCCAGTCGGCAAGAAATTTTCTTGCCGAGTCGACAATGTGGACCCCGGTTCCACGATAGGGCGGGGTCTTGGCGACACTCGGGAGGAAGCCGAGCAGGTTGCGCTCGCTGCGGCTGAGCTCTCGCTGCAGCTTACGGCGTCGCAACGCGCGCTGAGCCAGCGGATTGCAGGAATGCGTTCGGCCTCGAGCTCGGAACGTCCTGCGCGGAAGGAAGAAGACGTATGACAACGTTGAAGTCGGAGGAGTTTTCGTCGCGACGGGAAGAATGGGAAGGATGGGACCTCCGCGTCACGACCTACCGAATCGGCGACCGTTTTTTTACCAAGGTCGACAATCTTAGCCCGGGCGCGATCATTGGTCGTGGTGAAGGCAAGAACGCCGCGGAGTCGGAGCGAGAAGCTCTCGATGCTGCAGTGTCCCGGCTCAGGCTCACGCGCCGGGTGGAGCTGACCGAAAAACGACTCTCGCAGCTCAACCAAGATTTTGAAGAGCTCCGAAATCAGCTGGAGACCCTCAAGTCGCGATAGTGCTACAGCCTGCCCATGGCTCGCGCGGGAAACGCGTGAAGCGCGCTTCGAATCGCCTGGTTTAGTTCCGCGGGGTCGCATGGTTTGCGCAGAAAGCCGAGCGGACCGTGTTCTTCTGCCCCGTATTCGTGATCGTAGCGCTCATCCCAGTGCCCCGAAATAAACAAGACTTTCGCGTTCGCGTCGATTTCCCGCAGCTTTCTGTACGCTGGTCGCCCCGCGAGCACGGGCATGTCCAGGTCCAACAAGACGACGTCAGGGCGATATTGCCGATAGGCTTCGAGCGCCTGCTGGCCGTCATGCGCGAAATGCACCTGGTGGCCCCGGGATTTGAGCAAGCGCCCGATGCTGCGGCGGATGGCCGCGTCGTCGTCCACGAGTAGGATGCGCGCGCTCTCGCCGGCTACTCCCGCTGAGTACGTGCTCCGGCTTTGTTCCACGTCGGCCGCGGCCCGGCTTGGGTTGTCGGTTGCGGGGAGGTAGATCTTGATCGACGTGCCTTTCCCAACTTCGCTATCAATAAACACCGTGCCGCCGTGGTACCGGGCGGTTTCTAGCGTGGTGGCCAGCCCAAGCCCTGTGCCTTTCCCGTCCGATTTGGTGGTGTAGAACGGCTCGAATGCGCGGGCTCTGGTTTCCTCGTCCATTCCTGTTCCCGTATCGGTTACCGAAACGAGGATTTGTTTTCCTCGCAGCATCGGGTCCGGCGGTAGTTTGTCGGGTGCGACGGCTCTTGCTTCAAGACAAATGGAGCCTCCTGCAGGCATCGCGTCGCGAGCGTTGATGACCAGGTTCATCAGCATTTGATGGAGCCGCCCGCGGTCTCCCGCGACAACGAGATTCGGAGAGGCATGGTACGAAATATCGATGTTGCGCGTGGTCGTGCGTGCGGATAGCTCGGCGACTTCTTGAACGAGCTCGCCGATCGCGATGCGCCTGAACACGTGTCCGCTTTGTCGTGCGACACCGAGCAGCCGGCTGGTTAGCTCCGACGCGCGAACGGTGGCTGTTTCGATGTCGGACCAACATTCGGCCACATCGGGGTCGCCGAGGGTATGAGTTTTCGGAAGGCTCGCGAGATATCCGACACTTGCGGAGATGACGCCCAAAAGGTTGTTGAAGTCGTGCGCGATTCCGGCGCCGATGCGACCCAACACCTCCATTTTTTGCTGATGTGCGAGCTGTTCATCGATCGGGTTGTGGTGGGTGAAGAGAAACGTCGAGGTGCCGATTTGAATGCGGTCGCCAAACCTCAGCGACGCCGTAGTCACACGCTCGTCGTTGACGAACGTGCCGTTCTTGCTTCTCAGGTCCTGGATTACGTAACGATTGCCATCATCTAGACGAATGCTCGCGTGGAGACGCGACATGCTCCCGTCGTCTACCGAAAACTGTGCTTGAGGCGAACGACCAATGGTGATTTCTTTGCTCATCACCATTTTTCGGCCGATGTAAGGCCCGCCAACGATGATCAACCGGGCTGGTCCGTCGCTCGCGCCGTCTACCGTACCAACGTCAATTCGGTACGTCGCGTCGGTTCGATCATCGGGCTCCGGCCTTCCCCTCATGCTTACACCATTCTAAATAGTGTAACGTTACGTTTCCATAGTAACTTAGTGGTGATTCTCGGATTCCGATGCTGCGCAGGCGTCGATGTCGGATAAAACCCACAGCACCTCATCCGCGTCGCAGCTACCGGGTGCCTTCTCGAGCGGTGCCTGGTGAGCGTTCGAACACACCGTGTAGAGCGGGCGACCGGATTCGAACCGGCGACATTCAGCTTGGGAAGACACGAGGCTGGTCGTTCCCGCACCGAAAACCAAGTTATTTCAACAGCAAGCATGTCCCGGGCTTCTTCGTGCTGTCCCGTCCTGTCCCGGGAGAAGTGACCGACGTGGTGACCGGTGTTACTGGTCACCATTCGCCCTCGCATGGTCGTGACCCCCTCTACTCCGTGATGGTGTGCTCCGCTCCGGTGGAGATCGTGCGGACGCGGCGAACCGGGTCGTTGGGTTCAGCGGTAACTTACGCGCGCGACGAAGGTGTGAGGGGCATTCGAGAGCACGCAGGCGGCTCGCAGGCCGCGATGGCCTTCGAGGAGAAGCTCTCGGCGTCTCGTCATTCGAGGCGCCTGCCGAGGTCGTGAGATGTTCGGAGGTTGGGAGCGCGTTCACGGTGAATCGAGCCGGCTCGTACGGGCACTCTGGTGCGGCATTGCTCGCTCGACGACGCTCGCGTAGTCTGCCTCGTGCTTCGAAGCGAGGGCTGACCGGTCGGAAACTCCTCTGATCGCATTTCCATGACCGAGTACGCGAACGAGATGCACGTTGACGGCATCGTCGCGAAGGTCGTCGCGACCTCCGACGATGGCCGGACATGCTACTTCGCTCAGGCGAACGGGTCCCATGGGTGGTTTCGGGTAGAGGAAGAGAACGGATCGCCTCCGTCCCTAGGGCAGGTTCTCTTGCTTCGGCCGAGTTACGATGCGTTCGATTTGGCTCCCGCGCACCTGTTCCCGGAGAAGATAGACCCGAAGGCTGTTGAAACTGTCGTCTGCGTCAGAAGAAAGATGGAGGCGGAAACCGTCGTGGAGGATGCCGGGAAGCTCCGCTTGGTTCCGACGACTGATTCACCCCCGTATGATGAGGGCAACACGGTGGTCCTCTCTCCGGAAGGAAAGGTGGTTCGCGTTCTCTCGACCAAGCCGCTTCGCCTGTTCGAGACACCCCGTGATGAGATCGATATCGGGCACCTCAGGGTTGACCCTGAGAGCATCGAGGAGACGTTCGAGGACTTCGCAGGCATGGACGAGGTCGCCGACAAAGCCAGGACGCTTCTTGAGCTGACGTTTGCACAAGCCACCGAGGTCGCGAAGATGGGTGGGCGGCCGATTCGCGGAGTTCTGTTTTCGGGGCCCCCGGGGACCGGCAAGACCATGCTTGCGAGGGTTATCGCCAAACGTGCGACTGCATCGTTCTATCGCATCAGTGGTCCCGAGATACTATCGAAGTGGTACGGCGAGAGTGAGGCCGTTCTTCGCCGAATATTCGTCGATGCAGGGAAGCGCGGTCAGGCGGTCATCTTCTTCGATGAAATCGATAGCATCGCCGCGAGTAGAACGAGCAGTACGCATGAAGCGAGTCAACGGCTCGTCGGGCAGCTTTTGACGCTCATGGACGGATTCTCCCGCGACGAACAGGTCGTCGTAGTCGCGGCAACGAACCGCCCCGATTCGTTGGACCGAGCGCTTCGGCGCCGTGGGCGCTTCGACTGGGAAGTTCGCTTCTCACTCCCTGGACTTCACTCACGAGAAGTCATTCTCGAGCGTTCGGCGCCCATCTCCGCCAGAGGCGCCGAACTTCCACACGCGGAGATTGCGGCGCTGACAGATGGTTGGACGCCGGCCGATCTTACCGGGATCTGGACCGAGGCCGTGATTCTTGCACTGCAGGACAAGCGAGAGAAGATCCACGTGGAGGACTATCGCGAGGGACGGCGGCGCGTAGAGCACGAGCGTCGGCAGAGGCAGGTCGCGAATGGCTAGCTGGTGGTACTCCGTTGTCGAGCGGTGGAGGATATGGCGGCATCGGAGGGCTACCGCGAAGAGGCGAAGCCGGCTCAAACTCAGGATGCTGGACACGGAGCTACGTGAGTTCGTCTACCTCGACAGCATGAGCGTTCACAGCCTGCTCGCGTCGCGCCTCGGACCGATTGCGACCGAGCAGACGGATTCCGAAGCGCGGACGTGGGAACGAAAGGCATCAGGACGCGTCGGAATCGACCTGGCGGAGTTCGACGTCCGGACGTCTGGTGAGACGTCGCGGGGCGGCTCGCAGAGCGTACAGGTCTTGAAGAAGTCGATCATCCAAACGACATTCAAGCGACTTTGGGACCTGGAGCGCGAGAACCTCCTCCTCGACGCACGTCCAGCGGTCGAGGGCGCAGGTTCTGTTCCTGCCGAAGAGGTCACGCGCGGCCGCCTGGTTGAGCTTGAGGTCGAGCTTGACGTACGCGAGCGCGCAGCGGCCGCGATGGGTCCAGAGAAGTCGAGCGAAGGTGAGGATCCTACGGAGCCGATGAACTATCTCGACTGCGAGATAGTCGCGATCTACTGGTAGCCCACAAAGGGGGTGTGCGGCGATCAGTTCCGTTGGCCTGCACACGACCGACGATGATCGTTCTGGTCGCATTCTCCGAGTCCGACTTTCCGTCGAACGACGAGCAAACTGCATGTTAGGTGATGCGATCGTGCAGGACGGAGCAAGGATGGCAAGTGTCATCCATCCGCGGGATGATGGCGGTCACAATGAAGGCGGTTCGATGAATGATCTTCACCGGGAGTACGCGAGCCTACATAGATGGCTTACGGCCTGGGAGCGACGACTCGATGAGAGGGGCCGGGGATGTCCGGGAGTTCAGCGCTGCTGCCCAACAGCCGCATGCGCGCTCTCCGCACTCTCCTCGCGGATGTGACGCACACGCACGGCTTGAGGGATCCCCCCGCGCGCGTAGAGTCGATCCGCGAGCCGCGGAAGAGCCTCACCGCCAACGTCCGGTCGCTGACCGGGCACCTCACCGACGACTTGACCGAGCACTACTCGCACATCGAGCGCGAGGAGAAGCTCGCCGCCGCGCAGGGGGTGCTCCGGTTGGTCACGGCACCGGCCGCGAAGACACGAAAAAGTGACCATCGAAGTGGCCATCCGAGCGACGGAAGAAGAACGCCCGGCTGAGGCGACCTCCTCAACCGGGCGGAAACTCTAGCGAAAAACCAGAGCGGGCGACCGGATTCGAACCGGCGACATTCAGCTTGGGAAGCTGACACTCTACCAACTGAGTTACGCCCGCAGAGAGCTGGGTTGACTAGCTTTTGGCGGATCCTCCGTCAAGGAGATTCCGTGGATGTGCTGATTTGTACGACCCAAACGAACCCACGTGCTTGCTTGCGGTGGTCGGGGTCGCTTGGGAAGCGGACACGTTACCGACCAGGGAGATTTTCCTGGCTTGCCGCGGGCTTGAGAGAGTCGAAGAACGCTTCGTCGAGGTTTGCTCCCTCGGTTTTCGCGCCGCGAAGATCAGCTTTGTACAGTTCCGCGAAATAAAGGTTGGCGCCTCGAAGATCCGCACCTCGGAGGTCGGCGCCTTCGAGGTGCGCCTGGATGAGTTGAGCCTTTCGAAGGTTTGCCCCGTTGAACCGCGCGTATTCGAGTTCTGCGGCATCAAAGTCTGCGCCTTCTAGCTCCGCGCCGCGAAAGTCCGCGCGGTTGAGGAGCATGTCCGAAAAGTTGGTGCGTTTTGCCCGCACACCTCGAAACGAAGGGCCAAGCCCTCTGTGATTGAAGCCGAACAGTGCGCGCCCCTCTTCGTTGACCATCTTCACGTCGTCCATGATCGCGCCGTCGAACAGGGTGCCCAGAAATGAAGTCCGCATCAATACTACGTCGCGGGGCAGCGTCGCATGGCTCATGTCCGCGGCATCAAACGACATGCATGAAAGGTTGGCGTTCGGCGGGAAGACGCAGCGGGTCAGATGCGCTTCACGCCATTGCCAGGGCTGGGCCCCACGTTTTTGGGTCACGCCCCGGATACCCTTGAGGCACTCACTCTTGGGGTCGCAAAGCGACGTTTTTTCCTCTGCGAGCTCTGCGAGCACGGCGAGCAAATCCGCGCAATCTGCCCCGGTACCGGCCGGCTGAGGCAACAGCGCCGCCTGTTTGACGTGTTGGGAGTCGGCGCGGTCGCCTTGTGGCTGGCATCCCCATTCAAGGGCAACCCAGAACAATACACTCACACATCGGACGCGGTGCGACGACGGGGATCGAGCATGGCTCGTCAATCGGTATCGTTGAGCGCTCGTACGAGATGGTTCGAAACGCAGACTCATCTCTCTTCCCCAACCCAGCAACCCGGTCTTTAGTCGTCAACCGGCGGGGGCGCAAACTCACGCGGCGGGAATGGGATGAGGATCGGGATCAGGAGGAGCGTCGGGAACGGGTTCGGGATCAGGAGGGGCAGCAGGTTTAGGGTCGGGATGTATCAGGAGCGGATGCAGAATAGGAATCGCGTCAGCCTCGGACTCAGATCCAGCGTCCGGGTCGGGCGCGGCTTCGATGCTCGGTCCGACTATCAACCCATTTGATCAGTGCCCACTGTTTCACGCGAACTTAAGGCAGTGATCAGATTGGTTGATTGAACGGTTGAGGTGCATTCCATAGAGCAATGGAATTTTGGTCTGAGCGCGAGCGCCCCGGCAGCGCAGGCCAGCCGACGTACGTCGGGTACTTCGGCTGGCCGAGCAGGGGAGGTAAGCCGCGATCAGGCCAAAAAGGCACTGCTCTAGCTCTAGCGCAGTGATTTATTGGGTTGGTCGTGAGCCTATTGCTCGTCGTGGGAGTGGGATCGGAACGGCATGGGGATCAGGATCACCGTCGGGATCGGCATCGGCATCGGCGTCAGTGTCGGCGTCTGGTTAAGATTCAGCGCCTGGTTCGGCGTCGGTTTCTATCGGACGAAGAGTCGGGGGTCATCAGGTCGTGCATCAATGTGGAGGTGGTCCCGATGCCCTTCGTTGTAGTTCGGGGTCAATACCGAGGAAAAAAGCGCGCTGCGATACAGATCACAGGCCAAACGATGCAGCGCGCGCGAGCTCCCTCGCCCCCGCGGCATCGGGCAGGTTTCGGCAAGCGGAGTGGGTTCGAATCGCTTGAGAACCGACAGCCAACCGCGACGTCGCCAAAAACGAGAAATATCGAGCGCGAGGCCCATGGTGTGAAAGCTTGGCCGCGGTTTGTCGCGATAGCTGCTCGCTACGTCGACCCCTTCGATACCGTGGCGTTTGAGCACGGCAACCATGCGAGGAAGCTTCGCGGCCAGTTCGCAAGAAATCACGAGCGGCTGCTCTTCGTGAACGCTGCGGAACCACACCCCGTCCACCGGGCCCATGAGCTCGACGGGCGTCGCGACCGGCGTGGGCAGTTCAGGATGCGGGCGCACGGGCACTTGCTCGCGACGCAACTCTTCCATGCACTCTGCGGATGGACGAATCGACCACATCGCGCTCCGTTTGGTTCTCCAGATCGCGCCGGGAATATGCGCGCGAAAGTTTGGAAAGCTCGGAACCCGGCGGGCGATGCGCCGGGCGACTCGGCCCGCCGGATCCGTCGCTGGCGCCAAAAACCTTGTAGGGCGTGGAGGTAGCGGCGGAGCTGGCGGCACAGGGAGCATATCCATCGCCGCTTCGAGACCACCGTCGCGGCCCTCTCCTTCAGCCTTCGGAGGATTGCTCTCGATCAGACCGCCATCCGGTCCGCCAGTAGGAAGGTTTTGAAGCTTCCATGCGCCGTCGAAAAAACCACTCTCTCGCAACGGATAGCGATGGGAAGTTCGTTTCTGCGCTTTGGGCAAAGAACCTCGGTCGTACACCGCGTAGTCGGGCAAAAACTCCGGCAAGCGATTTCCCGATTGGACCATCGCCGGGGTGGTCGCGGCCTGCACAATGACATAACGCTCCTGCGCCTCGGGGTTTGGATAAATGAATCGAACACCAAGGTCGGCCCCCTCGATGCGGCGCGCGCCGAGCGCGATGGCGTCGGCCTCCACGCGAATCGGCAAACGTCCTTTGATTCGTTCGATCACCGCGTTGTCTCCCGGCGATCCGTAGAGCACGAGGTGGGCGCGCGCGGCCAGCCGCGGGGTCACTTCCGTATCGGCGATCACCTGCTGTTTCAGATTCCACGACCACAGCGGCCAACCCCGAGCGCCTCGCTCTGCTGCTTTGCGCAACGTTTCGGTGTGCTCCTCGTTTTGTGTTCCGTAAACGTGGATCATCCGATCGTAGTAGGCATCGGTAATCGGGCCGGAAAGGCCGCGACGCTTGGCCAAAGCATCCGGCGCGCGCTCGGGAAACCCGATCTTCCACGCATCATTTTTTTTGAACACGTGAACGCGGTCGCCGAGACGCGCGCTCGGCCCCGAATACGCCGCGGCTCTATCCACCTGAATGCGAACGTTTCCGTCGCCGATCGGCGCGTCGCGAAGGTCCAAGGCGAAGGCGCCTACGTTGTCGGTCTCGACCGATATCCGGTCGCGATCGGCCGTGGCGCGTACCGTAGCGAGCTGCGGGTAGTCTTCGATGCGCGTGACGGTGACCCAATGCTGCCGGGCTGCCCGATAGTCGCCGGTGACCACATGGACCGACGCTGGACGAGGATTGCGACGCACGTCCGCGAGCTGCTGATACACCCGTCCGTGGCGATGAACCAAGTAGAGAATATCGTGACCGGTGTCGTACCACGTGATGTTCGGCGTGATGCCGAGGCCGCGCACGTGCTTGTCGTACCGCTGGATGAACTGCGGGCGCATGGGCCCTGGATCGACCCGCCCGTGGTACGAACGAAAATCCGTAGCGAGAGAATTCTTCGCGAGGTGCATTCCCGAAAACCGCAGAAGGTCGACTTGTTCGACCGGCGTGAGCTTGCCGCCGACATACTGAATCCAGCTTGGCGCGCCGGCCATGGCCTGCACCGCGGCAAACCTCCAGGCGTGCCGCATGCCGACCGCGTACGCGCCCACGCCGCCGTTCGACAAACCGCCAAGCACCACTTGATTGGAATCCACGTGATAGTGGTGGGTGACGTCAGCAATCACATCGAGCACATCCTGCTCGCCCATCCAGCGCCACATCACCTGACCAAAGCCGGTCGGGGCGACGACGATCCAATCTGGTGTGTAGCGAGGTTTGAACTCATCATGGAGGTGCTGGATGTACGTCTTCCAATCCATGTTGTTCCCGAGCACCACGCCCAAAAAAAGGTTTCCGTTCGATGAGCCACCGTGAAGCGCGATGTAGAGGGGGTAGGCGCGAGATGGGTCGTAGTCTTTTGGCACGTACACCGCGTACCCCTGGAGCACGGTGCTGATCGGCGAGCGATAACCCCGGCTGACAATGGTGCCTCGCTCGGCGGCATAGGGGTCGCGCCCTTCCTTGGCCATGGCCAGGTATCGAGCGGCCCGCCCGCGCCATTCGTTTGCTTTCCCGCTGGTTCCCGAGCGCCCACCGATGCGATCTGCGGTGTCGAGCAAATATTCGATCGAGGTGAGTGTTCCACGCGGCACAGACTTAGGGCGACGGCCCTTGAGCGCGCTGAGGTCAGCGCGAAGCTGGAGCGCGCGTTCGAGCTGGGAGCCGCGCTTGGGCGAAACTTCGCGGTTCTGTTTCGGCTGGGCCGGTGCTCCGGACGGAGAAAGCACGGCCACCATAAACCACACGAGAACGCTCCAAAAATTCAGGTTGCGGGACACCATGCGCCCTATGGTAAGGAAGCTTCCATCGCGGTCAAATGGCAGAGTCGCCACGAGCGGCACGGCGACGGGACCGTATTAGAACACGGAGTGCTCGATGAACAACCGAACTGAACAAGACTCCATGGGCAGCGTTGATGTCCCCGCGGATCGCTACTTTGGCGCGCAAACGATGCGCTCGCTTCATAACTTTCCTATCGGCGAAGAACGCATGCCCCGGGAAATCGTGCGCGCGTTTGGCATCCTCAAGAAAGCCGCCGCGATCACCAACGCGGAACTCGGAAACCTCGAGGAGGACGTTTGTTCGCTGATTTGTCGCGCGGCAGACGAAGTGATCGAGGGCGCACTCGACGATCATTTCCCTTTGGTGGTTTGGCAAACTGGGTCCGGCACCCAATCGAATATGAACGTCAACGAGGTTATTTCCAATCGCGCCATCGAGCTCTCTGGCGGCGAGATGGGGAGCAAATCTCCGGTGCATCCGAACGACCACGTCAACCGTTCTCAATCGTCGAACGATACCTTTCCTACCGCCATGCACATCTCCGCGGTGCTCGCGGTAGAAGACCGGCTGCTCCCCCGAATCAAACAGCTGCGGGACACGCTCGCGAGCAAAAGCGACGAGTTTGCCGAGATCGTCAAGATCGGGCGAACTCACTTGCAAGACGCGACGCCGCTTACCTTGGGCCAGGAGATCAGCGGCTGGGTGGCCCAACTCGACCACGCCATGGCCGCGATCGAAGCGACGCTCCCCCCGCTTCGCGAACTTGCCCTGGGCGGTACTGCGGTGGGCACCGGGCTCAACACGCATCCCGATTACGCGACTCAAGTTGCCGCCAAAATCGCCGAGCTGACCGGAAAGAGCTTTGTATCGGCACCCAACAAGTTCGCCGGACTCGCCGCGCACGATGCATTCGTCGGAGCGAGCGGCGCCCTCAAGCAGCTCGCCGCAGCGTGCATGAAAATCGCCAACGACGTACGCTGGCTCGCTTCGGGCCCTCGCTGCGGCATCGGCGAAATCCGTATTCCCGAGAACGAACCGGGCAGCTCGATCATGCCCGGCAAAGTGAACCCGACCCAGTGCGAAGCGCTCACCATGGTGTGTTGCCAGGTAATGGGCAACGACGCCGCAATTGGCTTCGCTGGCTCACAAGGCAACTTCGAACTCAACGTCTACAAACCGGTGCTCGCCTACAACTTGCTACAATCCGTCCGACTGCTGGGCGACGCATGCGCGAGCTTCCACGATCGCTGCGCGGCGGGCATCCAGCCAAACCACGACGCGCTCAAGGAAAACCTAAACAACTCGCTGATGCTCGTCACCGCCCTCAACCCCCACATCGGCTACGACAACGCCGCAAAAATCGCCAAACACGCGTACAAACAAGGCACCACGCTCAAAGCCGCAGCCATCGAACTCGGACTACTCAGCGCCGAGCAGTTCGAAACATGGGTTGATCCTCTGAACATGGTGGGACCGAGAAAACCATAACGGCGAATCTGAATCGGAGACCAACACCGACGCAGAGCCGGACGCCGACACCGAATCGGACTCAGACGCAGGGTCGGTGTCGGCATCTGAATCTGTATCAGACTCGGCGTCCGCTTCTGAATCAGCGTCGGTGTCGGCATCCGAATCAGCGTCGGCGTCCGACTCGGCTTCGACCCTTGGTTCGACGAGTCGCGTCCCATAGAGTGCTGAGATTTTGAGTCTGATTGCGAGCGCCCCCACAGCGAACGACTGAGGAAGGCTCCGAGCCTTTCGCAGGGAGAGAGCGAGG
>JANQQS010000076.1 GCA_028284955.1 Myxococcota bacterium
CTGCTGCGCCTCGAAGCCGAAGACGTCAACGGCCAAATCGCACAAGTCGTTCGCCCCATCCGCATCGACGGAGGCGCCAAAGTCGGCGTGGTGCAGCTATCGTTTGTCGACCTCGTGGTCCCCATGGCGGGCATCCCCATCGCCGTCGTCCGCAACTACGACAGCCGCATCAAAACCAGCGAAGACTTCGGACACGGCTGGACACTCGACCTCAGCGCTGGTTCCGTCCAGCACAATCGCCCCGTGGGCGACGGCATCGCCGTCTTCACCCGCCAAGGTGAGCTCCCCTGCGGCAACGTCGAAGAGCAAAAAAGCCACTTCACCGAAGTGCGGCTGTCAGACGACGAGCACTACATCTTCCGCCCCAACATCGCGAACGTGCAGCCGCTCTCGGGAGGATGCTCGGGCGACGTTTTCTTCGAGTTTGTCGACGGCACCACCCCCGGCGCTGAGCTCTTGATCCTCGGCGACACCCAAGTGCGCGCCACGGCAGTAGGCGTGGTCGGCCCCGGCAGCCTCGCGCCTCCGAGCAGCCTCTCGGACCCCTTCACCGGTCAGCTCTACAACCCCACCGCGATGCGCCTCGTGCTGCAAGACGGCCGCCAGTTTGACCTCACCCTCGAAGACGGCATCGTCCGCATCGAAGACCGAAACCAAAACCAGCTCTTCCTTAACGACGGATCGCTGGTGCACAGCCCTGCAGGAGGCGGGTCTGGCAAATCCATGCTCCTGCAGCGCGACCCGCAAGGCCGCATCACCCTGATCCAAGGCCCCGGCGGTCGCCAGCTCCAATACGCCTACGACGAAGCCGGCGACCTCGTCCGCGTGCTCAATCCCCTGGCCCAAGAAACCCAATACGAATACCGCGCCCCCCGCTTCCCACATCACCTCACCGACATCATCGACCACCGCGGCATCCGCATCGCCGCCATGGACTACGACGACGGAGGCCGGCTCAAAGAACTCTGCGACGCCGAAGGCCACTGCCAAGCGAGCGAATACGACCTCGCCGCGCAATCCCAGCGAAACATCGACGCCAGCGGAAGACCCACCCGCTTCACCTACGACGAACGCGGCAACGTCCTGCAAGCCATCGACGCCCTCAACAACATCACCACCCGCCGCTACGACAGCCAAGACAACATGACGAGCGAAATCGACCCCACCGGGGCCGAAACGACCTTCACCTACGACGCCAGCGGCAACGTCCTCACCCGCATCGACCCCCACGAACCGGGCGAAGACCCCACAG
>JANQQS010000132.1 GCA_028284955.1 Myxococcota bacterium
ACGCTCGAACATGCTTCGGCATTTCCTCGGTTCGCGGACGCGACGACTGGCCTACCGGCGCTGCGCGATCCTCGGTCCGCGTTTGACACCAGCCTCCTAGAGAGCCGTTGATGAGCCATTCGTCACTGTTGGTGATGGAAGTAGTGCCGTGCTTGATGGGCGGTCGACACGTCGTCGCAAGTTTTCAACTTGTTTTGCGCGTGTGCGCTCTTGAGAAGCGCCCACAAGGTGATTTGGCTAAGGTAGAGCGATCCCGCGGGATGTATGTCGGACCCGCCCTGCATAAGCACGACCAGTTTGTACAAACTGCGCCTGGGGTCTACCTGCCCAAGAGCCATGCCGACATGTTTGCGAGGCCCCTCCACCCCTCGAAGATCGTGCACGTCGGCAAATATCGCCGATGGCAACGCAACGGATCCCAAAATGCATAAGGCGCGTACCTCCGCGTTCAACCGAACGTTGTGCTTTGTCGTCTTCCACTGCCGAAGTTCCGAAAGCGACAGCGATGTGAAGTCGACCGGCTCTCTCGTCCCGTCATGATATCCGCCTTCGACTACGGTGCCGCCGACGACAAACAACTTGGCAAATGTCTTTCCCGTTTGATTGGGTCCTGCGTAGAGTAGTGCCTGGCTTGCGGATTTTTCCTGCGATGGTTGCTCTTCCTTCACGGCGGCTGAGCAGCCTACCCACCACGCCGCCAAGCCAAATACGGCGGCACCACGCAGAAATCGCGTTGGCAAAAATCGCATTGCACGTTCCATGCAGAGTTGCCCAGGCAACTTCCGAGCCAACCACTCTACTACCATGGAATTGTTTCCTACATGCTTCCTTCAATTTCGACTGCATTGCCGCGCGTCTACTGAAAACTATCGGCTGCCAGCTTGAGCGACTTTCATCAATTGAGTGAACTCGGTTTCCTCAAAAATGCGCTAAAGAAAGGGCATGCTCATCGACTACAACTTGCTCCGAAGTTTTGTTGAAGTAGCGAATGCATCGAGTTTTGCGGAAGCCGCCGAGCGACGCGGGATCACAGCATCGGCCATCAGTCACCAGATCAAAACCCTGGAAGGTCAGCTCGGCGTCAACCTATTCGAGCGGGTCGGCCGGCGGTCCAAACCCACCTCGGCGGCCCGGGATTTGCTCGAATCGATAGAGTCTGAGTTTCATAGCATCGACGATGCGCTTCACGGTACACGCCGAAAACAGGATGAGGTGCGAGGGAAGGTGCGTCTCGGCGCTCCCGGTCCCTTCTTTCATTTTTGGTTGCGGCCGAGAATACGAAAGCTTCTCGAGCGATATCCTCAGCTTGAAGTGCAAGTGGTTGCGGGTGATTCGGGTCCTGTAGAAGACAGGTTGATTGAAGGCGATATCGATATCGCGCTCTATTTCGGATACCGACACTCGAGCTCTCTCGAAAAAGCGCAGATCTACGAGGAAGAAATCGTTGCGGTAGCGTCTCCGGACTATTTCGCCAAACGCGGGATGCCCTCGTGTCCGGACGAGCTTCAGGAGCACGCGTACGTGGGCAACTCGGTCCGGCTGATCATCCCGTGGTGGGTCACTCTATTCGGTCGCGCCGAGCCGGTTCCGCATTGCATTCGGTGCGACCTCGAGGACGTCAGCGAAATGATCGCGCTTGCCAAGCTCGGTCTCGGGATCACGGTCGTGCCCACCTATGTGCTGGGGGACGCGCTCGAGACCGGGGAGCTCAAACAAATCACCTGGGAGAACGTCGACACTTCGTATCGAAAGCCTATCTGGATTGCGTGGAGACGCGGCGTGGACGATACAGCTCGCTATCGCGCGATGCGAGACGCGTTCCTCGATACGGCGGTCTCAGCCAATCAGCTCAAAGCCCATCTCGCCTGATTCGCTCTGACCCTTGATTCGCTCTGACCCTTGATTCACTCTGACCCTTGATTCGCTCTGGCCGGAGTCGACGGTGTTTGGAGAATTTGTAGGCTGTTTGGAGAGGGGCTGAACAAACCCCTCTCCAAAGCCCTATCGCGAGATTTTTGTCACGCAGATTCTGGCACGATCAAAAACTCCACCCGACGGTTCCGCGAGTGGCATTCGTCGGTGTCCTCTTCGCATACGGGCTGCGTTTCGCCGGCGCCAGAGTGTTCGAGCTCGATGGCTACGCCGCGTTCTTTGAGCGCGTTTTCCACCGCCGCGGCACGACGCTCGGAGAGCTTCATGTTGTGGCCGTCGTCGCCCGATTCGTCGGTGTGGCCGATGATCTTGAGGTGCTTCACTTTGTCGGTGTGAAGGCCGATGAGCTGTGCGATGTGGTCGAGAAGCTCAAAAGAGTCTTCGAGAATTTCGTCGCTGTCGCTGGCGAAGTTGATGTGTCGATCGATGGTGATGTGGTCGCCCTCGATGTGCACATCATCGGGCTCAGCCGCTGCGACGGCCTCTTGCATGGGTTCCGGGGCCACAGGCTCCGCGGGAGGATTCGCCGCTGTCTCTACGGGCGGTTTGTCACCACCACACGCGACCAGACTCACCGAAACGAGCAATAAACACAAAGTAGCGATTCGCATAATGTTCCCCAATCAAAAATTGAATACGAATAACGGTTGAATACAACGTCCCGAAACCTTCATCGGATTCGAGGCTTCCCGGGGTAGCATGATCGGTCGAGGGTGACCTTATTTTGAGCGCGGGGAGCCAGCCCATTGAAGTTTTTCACTCGCTGCGTTGTTGACGGAATGTTGCTCTAGACAATCGTTTCTCCGTTTATTTACTATTTTGTCGTTCCGGTTTGGAGGCTTGTTGTTGGTGTCGAGCCTGATGTCGGCTGTTCGCCGGTTTCATCGCGATTCCGCATAGCGTCCTACGCATAGGATCCGAACTGGCGCACAGAAGTTTGTTCCGGGGTCCGCACGGGGCCCGGTCCTTGGGCTGGGGCTACGCGAGGTGTTCGCATGGGTAGTTTGAGTTTCCGTGATGCACACAAGCATTTGATGAGCGGCGATGAGCTCGACGTTCAAGAGGACATTCCCAGGTTGGTCTGGCTCCTGGAAAATCCGGACAGCCCGTTCCACCTTGCGGGGAGCGTTCGACTCTTTGGTCACGACTGCATCCATACGCTCCTGGGCCTTGGCATTACTCCTCGCGAAGAAGCGTTTGTGCTTGGGTTCTCGATGGGATCGGATTGCCGTTCCACCCGGCTTGGCATCGGGCTCTTCAAAGTAGCCAGTCGCTGGCTCTACCCGGGAAAGTTTCGCTTCAACGCCGAAGAACTGAAGATTTTCGATCGCGCCTTCGAATACGGGCGAAGTCGCCCTGTGAAATGCGTCAACCTTGTCGACTTCGATCGATGGATGGATTCAGACGTCGAGTTCGACAACGTGCGAGAAGTGCTGGGGATCGACTTGAACGAAGTTCAAGCACTGCTCGGGTGCAACTAGATCGCGTCGAGCTCGCACGATCTGCGTGGAAAAAGAAATCTGCTGGAAACCTCAGCCCGCAAAACCGACATACGCTCAAACCCGAGCGCAAAGATCCCGCATCGATACAAAAAAAGCGACCGATCGTGAGCTGGATGGTCGATTCGGGTTGTCATTCGGCTCCGAAGCGAACAAAGCATCGACGCAGCTGTTGATCTTTCGGGACCAGGCGGTCCATATCTCCGCAACGTACTAGGGGGTACGAGACAGTGAGAGCGGTAGAAGACGGTGCTTACTCCATGAATCAGGCGCTTAGCGCAAACGGTGACGGTTCCTGGCCAGATCCGCGCGAACCTTCGTCAAACCAGACAGAATCGCTCATTCAGCGAGGAAAAGAGGACGGTTTTGTCACTTTTGACGCAATAGACCGGACGATTCCGCGCGACGTGGTGAGTCCGGGGAGCCTTGATGCGCTGATCGCGCGTCTGCAGCGAGAAGGAATCGAGATGCGGCCCGCGCCAGGGACGGTCTCGCTTCCTGCCGCGCCAGGCGACGACAAGCGCGCGCGGTTTCCCGACCGAACCACCGATACGTTTGGTGCGTTCGTCAGTGCGGACACGCTCGACGCATACCTATCGCGCATGGGCAGCGTGCCGTTGCTCACGCGCGAAGGCGAAGTCGAACTCGCCCAGCGAATTGAAAAAGCCGAGCAGCGCCAGTGGAATACGGTGCTCGAGGCTGGTCTTTTCGTGAGCGATTTGGGAATCCTCGTCGATCGGCTTCGCACCGAGAAAGCGTCCTACGAGGACGTGTTCGATCCGAGAAAACGCGAGCAGAGCAACGAAGCGCAAATGCTTCGAGAGCTTACGCGTGCGCACAAACGGGAGCGCGAATACCAGTCGGTTGTTCAGAACGCGCTGTCTACCAAACGTTGGTCCACGAAGACCGCCGCGACCGTACGGCGCGCGCAAGGAGCAAGAAACGAAGCGTTGACGAGCGCGGGTTTGTCTCCCGCGCTTCTGAGTGCCATGAGCGCACAAACCCGTGGGCTTCTCGATCGGCTCGAGCGAGTCGAACGTTCTATTCGGAGCATGCCCGTGGCGTCGAAGCGGGCCAAGTTCAAGAACGGTGCGGCCCCAGACCGCAAGATGGCTCGAGTGCACGTTCAGGCTTCGCGCGAGCGTGTGCGAAGCATTGAAACGGAGCTGGGCCGGCCCGCCGCCGAGCTTCGCGCGGTGCATGCTGCGCTTACCGAGGCCAAAAAAGAGGTCGACCAAGTCAAAGCGGAAATGGTGCAGGCCAATCTGCGCTTGGTGGTTTCATTCGCGCGTCGATTTTTGGGACGAGGCCTTCCCCTCGCCGACCTCATCCAAGAAGGCAACATGGGCCTGATGCGCGCCGTGGAGAAGTTCGAGTACTTCCGCGGCTACCGTTTTTCGACGTACGCCTCGTGGTGGATTCGGCAAGCGATGACCCGCGCGATTCACAATCAGGCGCGCACGATCCGCGTCCCGGTTCACATGCTCGAGTCGATTCAACGTGTGACGCGGGCTCAGGGGCGCCTTGCGCAGGAGCTGGGCCGCGGTCCCAGCGACGAGGAAATCGCGCAGCGCACGCATACGCCGGCCGAGAAAGTTCGTGCCGTCCTCGACACGACTCCGCAGACTCTGTCGTTCGATGGCCCGGTGGGCGAAGATGGACCGCGTCAGCTTGGTGAACTCATCGAAGACGACACCATCATCCCGGCCGACGAAGCCATGGAACATCGCGATCGAGAAAAGCAGGCGCTCAAAATGCTCGAATCGCTATCCCCGCGGGAGCAGAAAGTATTGCGCATGCGATTCGGAATCGGCGAAGAACGCTCGCATACGCTCCGCGAAATCGGAGAGAAGTTTGAGCTCAGCCGAGAGCGGATTCGGCAGATCGAAGCACAGGCGCTTAAGAAACTCCGCACCGTAAGCGAGACCATCGTCCCTCGCATGCTCCTTGCCTCAGAGCGCGAAGACACTGGCATGCACCAACTGCATCCGTAGCGGTCAGCGTCGTTGTGTACAGGGTCTGGCACCCAGACCCTCAACAAACTACAGATCGATTCGGAAGCGGGGATTTGTGTGGGCTTCTCGGTGGGCTCGATGGGTCTGGGTCAGCTCGTTGAGCGCGCGTTTGAACTCTCGGCTACCCACCAGTGATGGCATGACGCTGGCTTGCCAGCATGCCGCGGGTTCGCGCTGGTCGAATACCCTCATCGGTACGGTGCTCGCCACGGCAGAAAACAGCAGCGAGGCCAGGCTTCGCGCGGTGGCGGCTTTCGACCCGCCGCATTCGAGCACGATCGCGGTGCTTCGAATGTGAGGAGCGAACTCTTGTAGTGCGCGCACGATCATACGGCGCGTGAATTCATCGGGCACTCCAGCGTGTTCCCCGATGAGCACCGTAAGCCCTATCTCCCCCGGGTAGCGGTGGCACTGCTGCGCGAGATGTTGCACGAGCGATTTGACTCGTTCTTCGCGAATACGACCATCCCAGCGAGATACCAGCATCGGTCCGAATCGGGCGATCGCATAGGAGCGATGCAGCACCTCGGTATCCACGTCGCCGGGTGTGAGGTCACGCCGAACGACGCGGCTCGACTCCTGACGACTCGCGCGTTCAAAAGTGGTTTGCGGATTCGAGCCGGGGGAGCTCGTCGTGGACTCTGGATGTTCGTGAGACTCGGAGGCAGCTGCCGTCCGGCGGTGAGGAAGCATACGGAACAAGCTACCATCGACGCGCCAATCGGCCAGTTCTTCAGCAACAGTCAAGGCCAAGGACACATTCTTTTTGCATCGCAGGCTGGTCTTTGGCGCTCCTTCGTGCGGGAAAAAGCGTAGTTGTTTCAGCCGGCTAGGGCACATCCTGGTGTTGCGGGGGGAGCCGCGTTCGTGAGAGCGGTCACCGGTTCAGGGCGAATTCAGCCTGTGCCGTCCGTGATCCTGGACAGCCAAATCAACCGCTTTCTTTCGTTCGACAAAGTACAAAAATCGGCCACAGTACTGCCAGATGTTTTGGCTACTTTGCATGCAGACTCGTTGCCGGCCGCGTTCCGTGATTTGGGTGGCCGGCGTGATGGCTGGTCTGATGGCAGCGGGGTGCGAGGCGAGCAGCGACGAGCTGGGCGAATCGACCGATAAAGCCGCCCCCGCCTGGGCCGTGGGGGCGGAACATTTAGGAAGCCTCGGATTGCGCATGGCGCTTTCCGAGCCACCGTCGGTGCCGGGATCGTTCTGGACGCTTGGCGGCCAGCAGACCGGCAATGTTGGCGCGGGTTGGATGGCGCTGGAACGCGGCAAGCGGTTTACATGGGCGTGCGTGCGACCCCGAGGCGCTACGCCCGAAGAACCCGCGAGCCTCCGCTTCGGGCTGCGGTACTGGAACGGGAAAGAACTCGTCTATCTTAACCCCGAAGCTGAGCAGACCGTGGTGCTGAGTGAAGACAAATGGTACTGCCGCCCGGGGGTCATTGTGCAGGCGGGCGGCTGGCACGTGTTTGCGGTGGAGAACCTGGGCGCGAACAAAGTCATTGTGAGCCCCTACATGCCGTGCGCGGACGGACCAGGCGCGTGTCGACTTCCTTGCACCGATATCGGGTCTGAGTGCGAGACGACGGGCGCAAGCGGAACATCGGAGACGAGCAAGATGGCGGGGGCTACCTGCGGTCGATCGCGCGGGGCGGACAAGAACGCCCCGGCCTATTGCGGTTATCATGGCGACATCCGAAACGCGGTGCTGGACGCGCCGGCGTCCAGTCCCCTGACTCCTGCGCCTGAAAAACCAGCGAGTCCAGAGAACCCGGCGGAGGAGCCAACCGGCTCTGACCTGCCGGTCCTCCAGCCGTCGAGCGGAGGAATGTCGTGAAGACCACCGCAGCGTACAGGGTTGCTCGGTCGGGGCGAGCAAATCGGCAACGCGGGCAGGCAAGCTCGCCACAGGCCCTCTTCGTGTGGGTGATGGCGTTTGCTGCCGCAGCAGGTTGCTCCGACGACGACCGGCGTCGTTTCACGAACAGCAACACGAACGGGTATCCATTGGGCTCAGGGGTGGTCACCCAGCGCACGAACGATACGCTTCGGATTACTCCGGAGAGCGGTACGATTGCTCCGGGACGATCGCTGCGCCTCACCGCTGCGCTCTACGCCAACGGCACACCTCGGACGATTCCGATCGGGAGCGAGGTTCGCTGGTCGTTACTCACTCCGGGAGTGGCCAGCATTACCAGGAGCGACATTCTCTCCGCTGAACTGAGCGTGCCGTCCACCGTGGACACGGGCACCGTCAGCGTTCAGGCTCGATATCAGGCTGTCCAAGCCACCGCGACCTATACCATCTCGTCATCGGCCCAGCTTGGGACAACTGCGACGACTACCCTCCCGGAGGGAGCGCCCAGCACGGTGGCCGTATCGCCGAATAGCTTTTCGATGACGCCCATGCAGCCGTTTAGCTTTCGAGCCACTGCGACCTGGCCAGCGACTGCTACGCGCGCTGCGGTGACCAACGACGTGACTGCGATGGCGAGCTGGAGAAGCAACACTCCCGCTGTCGTGCGTATTGGCGATGGCGGGTCAGCGACGGGCGTCGCGGCCGGCTCTGCGACCGTGGTGGCGACGTTTCGAACCGTATCCGGTCAGGCGACAGGTGCGGTGGTTCGCAAGGGAGCGGTGCCTGGTGCGATCGGCAGCACGCCGCCCTCGCCGTCCGACAGCACGGCTGCCGATGGCAAGCCAAGCGACCAGAAGGCCCAGGATAAAGGCAACTCGGTGGAGGTCGTTCCCACCGAGCGCCCACAGGTGATCAAAGCTCTGGAAACGGGAGCAAGGGCGCCTCACCCGGATGATTGGGATAACCCCGCTGAAGAACCCTTCGCCAACGCGACGTGTCCCCATGCATTCGCCGACGCAGCGGCGCTGGTTGAGGGCGTTTCGGAATCGAACCGGCTCGACTTCTTGCGTGCGCCGGTGACGCTTTGTGCTCGCGATATTATGACCGGCGACGGACCTGACAAGGCGAACTTTGGCCCTCGGAAGGTGGTGACCCGCTACGAGGGAGCCGTCATGCTCGTCAAAGCGTTTGGTCCGGTGCGCGTTCCCGACGCGACAAAGCAACCGGCGCGCGACGTCCCAGCGACCCTCGAAGACGTAGATTCGGTGGCCTACGCCATAGACAGCAACTGGATTCCGTTGATTCCGGGAACTGATCAGTTTGAACCGGGACGTCCATTGACGCGGGGTGAACTGGCAGTCGCGGTGGCCCGGGCGGCAGGCCTTGCGCCTGGCGATTCGAGCCAACTGCCGGCGCTTTTTCCTCGCGACGTACACACGATCGACGACGCACAAGCCCCGTGGGTCGCCGCTGTCGCCGCGGCGGGAGGGTTCCGAAGTCATCACGCGCGCGCGCTAGATGAGCAAAACGGGGTCAAACCGGGGTTGACCGCGTTTGCGCCAGACTTCAGCGTGAGCCGCATGTTTTTCGCGGCGGTGGTATACGAAGTCCTCCGCTCCCGCGCGCTTTAGAGCAGTGGCCTTTTGGCCTGATCGCGGCTTACCTCCCCTGCTCGGCCAGCCGAAGTACCCGACGTACGTCGGCTGGCCTGCGCTGCCGGGGCGCTCGCGCTCAGGCCAAAATTCCACTGCT
>JANQQS010000133.1 GCA_028284955.1 Myxococcota bacterium
ACGCTCGAACATGCTTCGGCATTTCCTCGGTTCGCGGACGCGACGACTGGCCTACCGGCGCTGCGCGATCCTCGGTCCGCGTTTGACACCAGCCTCCTAATGTTGCGCGAGCCTTGAGTTTTGCTTCGTTGGGCGATACCACCCGGGCGTGGACCGGGTCGTTCTGCGGCAGGAGGAGATTGCGCGGATTACGCGACGTATCGCCGTGGCGATCGTTGAGGCCGTGGGAGGCGTGGACCGGGTCGGGCTGGTGGGGATTCGTCGCGGCGGGGAAGGGTTTGCGCGGCAGCTTCAGGGTGAGCTCGAGCGTGCCGAGGGGACGGAGGTGCCCCTGGGGGCGGTTGATATTTCGCTGTATCGGGACGACGCGGCGACGGCGCTGCCCGACCCAAAGATCGGGCCCAGCGACGTTCCATTTTCGGTCGACGGCCACGATGTGGTTCTGGTCGACGATGTGCTGCAGACCGGGCGTACGGTGCGCGCAGCCATCGAATGCGTGCTGGATTACGGTCGTCCGCGGCGCATTTGGCTTGCCGTGATGTGCGACCGCGGCGGAAGAGAGCTCCCCATCGCGGCAGATTTCGTTGGGCGGGTAGTCGAAGTTCCGGACGGCGCACGCCTCGAGGTGCAAATCGATACGGCAGGACGCGAAGGAAGTCAGCAGGTCGTGATTCGGCAGAAGGACCCATCGTGACCCTGACCCAGGACCCATCGTGATTCAGGACCCATCGTGACCCAGGCGTTCCCTCATCGGCATGTACTGAGCGTCGAGCCTCTCAGCCAAGACGATGTGCAGCATGTATTGAACACCGCAGAAGCTTTTTTTGAGGTGTCTCGCCGGCCCGTAAGAAAGGTGCCGACGCTGCGGGGAAAAACCATCATCAATCTGTTTTACGAATCGTCCACGCGAACGCGCGTGTCGTTTGAGCTCGCGGCCAAACGGCTTTCGGCGGATGCGGTGAATATGAACGTGTCGACTTCGAGCGTGTCCAAAGGAGAATCGCTTCGCGACACCGTGCGTACGCTCGGCGCGATGCAGCCCGATATTGTGGTGATTCGCCACGGGGCCGCGGGGGCGGCCGACTACGTGGCGCGCAAGCTCGATTGTGCGGTCATCAATGCGGGCGACGGCATGCACGCTCATCCCACCCAAGCCTTGCTCGACGCGTTCACGATTCGCCGCGCGCGCGGCACGCTCTCGAACCTTTCGGTGGCAATTTGTGGGGATATTGCCCATTCGCGCGTCGCACGGAGCAACGCCCGATTGCTCACCAAGTTCGGGTGCGACGTTCGGGTCGTCGGTCCGCGTACGCTACTTGTGCCGGGGCTCGAGGCCTTGGGCGTACGGGTGTTCGATCGGCTTGAGCCTGCGCTTGAGGGCGTCGACGTGGTGATGGTGCTTCGCATCCAGAAAGAACGCCTCGCGGGACCGCTGTTGCCGAGCGAACGCGAATACAATCGCGAGTACGGGATCTCGTTTGCATCCTTGGCGTCTGCGAAGCCCGACGCCATCGTGATGCATCCAGGGCCGATGAATCGCGGTGTTGAAATCGACAGCGATGTGGCAGATAGCGAGCGAAGCTGCGTGCTCGATCAAGTCGAAGCAGGCGTGGCGGTACGCATGGCGTTGCTGTACTTGCTGGCTGGAGACGCGTCATGACCCGGAGACGCGTCACTACGGAGTCGGGCGCCACCCGGACGGGGCTTGACCGCCTGGCCCTAGACGACGCCGAGGTTGTCGCGCAAGTGCGCGGAAAACGGCTCGGTCTGCTTGCGCACGCGGCCAGCGTGGATCGGCGGCTGGTACACGCGGAGCAGGTGATTCGTGCGGCGGGAGGCACGGTGGTGGCGCGCTTTGGGCCCGAACATGGGTTTTCCGGGAGCGCTCAAGACATGGTGCCCGTTCCTGACGGCGGCGATGCTGAGCCCATGATCGACACTGAGCCCATGTTCGACAGGAGTGAGCAGGACCGTCGAGTTCAAACGTATTCGCTCTACGGAGAAACCGCCGCGCAGCTATCGCCTCGCCGCGAATGGCTTGAAGGGCTCGATGCGGTGGTCATTGACCTGCAAGACGTGGGCAGTCGCTATTACACCTATGTGTGGACCGCCGCGTACATGCTCCGCGCCGCTGCATCGGTAGGCGTGCCGGTGGTGGTACTCGATCGACCCAACCCGCTCGGCGGCGAGATTGTGGAAGGAGCCCCGCAGCGTCCTGGATACCGATCGTTCGTTGGCGCCTATGAAGTATCGGTTCGACATGGGCTTACCATCGGGGAGCTGCTTGAATGGGTGCGTCGGCGCGAGAGGCTCGATGTTGACGCCCTCGCCGTGGTGCCGATGATCGGGTGGCGTCGCTCGATGCATTTCGAGCACACCGGGCTTCCGTGGGTGATGCCCTCGCCCAATATGCCGACCGTAGATACCGCGTGGGTATACCCCGGCGCGTGCGTGCTCGAGGGTACCCAGCTGTCCGAGGGCCGAGGCACGACGCGTCCGTTTGAGATCTGGGGCGCCCCTGGAATCGATGGCGCGAAGATCGCGGCGGCGGTCTCGGTGGAAGGCGCTACGCTGAGGCCGATAGAGTTTGAACCGGCGTTCCAGAAACACGCGCGAACGCGCTGCGGCGGGGTGCAGGTTCATGTCACAGACCGCGACACGTTTCGTGCGCACGACACCTATCTACGGCTCATCGTGGCCGCGCAGAATCAGCTGCCCGGACGATCGTTTTGGCGACGCGAGCGGTACGAATACGAAACCAGCCGGCTGGCCATCGATCTGCTGACCGGAGGGCCCGAGTTTCGCTTCTCGGTGACCACGCCGGATCGGTTGCAGCGTGTGCTCGAACGCGAACGGCGCGGCGCTTCCCTATTTGCGGATGACCGACGCGCCGTGTTGCGCCACGAATACGCCACGTAGCGTCCCGATCGCGCCGAACAGGAGCTGCAAGGCTTTGAATCTATTTCAAAGCCTTGCATTCAAAGCCCTGCAACTTGAGCCTTCGGGCGGCGTCGTGTTGACAAACCTTGGGGAGTTCGAAAAGCTCCCCATCCCGAACGAGAGAAGACCGGGAGAGAGATCTTATGGCGCGAGGGCTTATCGATTTGTTGTGTGCGGGGCGTCCCGCGATGTTCGCTGGCGTAATCTTCGTTGGCGCAGGGCTTGGGACCGGCTGCGGAGGCGGAGTGACGAGCCGACGGGGCGAAGTGACCTCCACTACGGCCGCGATTCGTGCCGCCGAAGAAGTGGGCGCCAAAAACACGCCCCGGTCAGCGTTGCATCTCAAATATGCGCGTGACCAGCTGAAAGAAGCCCAGGGGCTGCTCGCGGAGGGGCGCCGGGACGAAGGCGGGTTGGTGCTCTTGCGGGCCGAGGCCGATGCAGAGCTGGCGCTGGCGATTGCGCGCGAGAGCGTGGCTCGCCGGGAAGCCCAGCGGCTCGTTGAAGAGGTCGAAGATCTCAAAAAGAAAGAATCCACCAGCCGGTAGCAGACCGTCCCGGCAGACGGGCCACCCAATGATTACGGACCGAAGGAGCATCGAGTGAAGCGATCGACGTTTAATTTGGTATGGGCGCTGGCTCTGACCGCGCTGTCCGCGTGTTCTCCGGCGATTCCTCCTCAGGAACTGGTGGATGCTCGTGAAGCGTACCGCAAGGCATCGGAGGGCCCTGCGTCGCAGGTTTCTCCAGTGTCGCTCGACGATGCGCGCATTGCGCTCGATGAGGCGGAGGACGCGTATCGCAAAGACCCCGAATCGATCGCCACCCGTGATCTGTCCTACGTCGCGCTGCGGCAGTCGGAGATCGCGGCGTCGAGCGGGAATCGCGCGCTCGCCGTCCGCTTACGTCAGCGCGCGGTGCGTGATCGCGAGCGTCTCCGTCGTACGCGTCAAGAGCGCATGGAGGCCGAGCTTTCCCAGGCACGCGCGCAGCTTGGAAATACGCAGAGCGAGCTCGAAAAAGAGCGAACCGCGCGGGCCAGCGCCGAAAGCAAGCTGGCTGCCGCGATGGCGAGTCTGGAAGAAATCGCCAAGGTCAAGGAAGAGTCTCGCGGCCTCGTGATAACGTTGTCGGGCGCGGTGCTGTTTGCGTCGGGCAAATCCGAACTTCTCCCGATCGCGCAGCAGAAGCTCACCCAAGTCGCGCAAACGCTCAAAGATGAAGCTGAAGGTCGTAAGATCGTGGTCGAAGGACACACTGATTCGCGAGGATCTTCGCGGCGCAACCAAGAGCTTTCCCTATCCCGCGCCAACTCGGTGCGCTCGCATCTGGTGAGCCAAGGGGTGAATACCGGTCTGATCAGCGCGGTCGGCCTTGGGGAAGACCGACCGGTCGCGAACAACCGCACCGCGGAAGGTCGAGCGAACAACCGACGGGTGGAGATCATCGTCCAGCCCGAGACGTAGGGGGCGCGCGACCTACGCCGGAGGAGGCGGGATGACCGTGTCTCGGCCGTGGCGACGCGCCCACACGCCCGTGAACTCTGCGCCCAGCAGAAGCGACTGGGTTACTCCGTTGAGCCAGAGCAGAAGCACCACCGCGGACCCCGCTGCCCCGTGGGAGGTGCTCATGCCGACGTATTCGAAGTACAGACCGAGGAGCAGCGCGCTCAAGCCATAGAGCAAAGAGGTGAGCGCGGCGCCCATCCAGATGTCGGGCCATGCGAGGCGCGTATCCGGCAAGAGTCGATATACGCAGGCAAACAAGCCAGTGAGCGCCAGGAACGAAGCGCCAAACTCGAGCGCTTTCCAAAGCGGAGTTAACCCGATCACTTGTTCTATGCGGGTGGTCAGCGCGGCGAGTACCGTCTTCACGATCAGCAGACACAAGAGCGCGACACCGCACATGCCGACCATGGCGAACGCGAGCAGTCGGCGCTGAGCGAATTGCGCCACCGACCGAACGACGCTTTGCCGGGGGCGCGCGGGCACGCGCCAGATGAGATTGAGGGCGCGCTGCAGTTCCACGAAGAGTCTTCCGCCCGCGTACAACAGAATGACGACTCCTGCGATGGTAAACGCGCCGGTGGATTCACGACCCGTATTCTCCACGAGCCAGCGGACCAGCGCAGTACCCTGCGGTCCGAGGTGCTCGGTAATCGCATTGAGTGCCTCGTCGCGTTGAAACAATGCGCTGGATATGCGAGCCGCGACGAAGAGGACCGGGGCCGCGCTGAGCAGGGTATAAAAGGCGAGCGCGCCACCCAACAGTGCGCCGCCGTTGCGATGAAAGCTTTCGGCGGTGTCTCGAGTGATTAGCCAACCGTCCCGAACGATCGACTCCGCGAAGCGCACGCCGGCATGGTAGCGACACCCCTACAGGCGCGACAAGATGAAAAGCGCCGAAAGAAATTCGGCCCGCCAACGTTGTCGGTTGGGCCAGGAGTAGCCAGCATGCGATACAACGAACGCGTGAGCTGGATTCTCGTAGGGTTGGGCGGAGCCGCAGGTTCGTTGCTGCGGTATGGGATGGCCAAGGTTGTCGCGCTGGCAGGGTTGTCGGGGGCGCCGGGGGGCTGGCCTTGGGCGACGTTTGCCGTCAATGTGATCGGCTCGATAAGCCTTGGAGTCTTGTGGTGTGTGACCGATGCGAAAGATGCATCGGGGCAGAATCTCAGGTTTCTCCTGGGCACAGGGCTGATGGGAGGGTTCACGACGTACTCGTCCTTCAATCTAGAGACCCTTCAGCTCTTTCAGGCTGGCCAACACGCGCGCGGCGTCGCGTATGTGCTGCTTACCGTTGCGATTTGTTTGCTCGGCGGGTACGTGGGCGTGGGACTGGGACAGCAGGTGCGTTGAAGGTGACGCGAACGTTCCCAGCAACGCACGAGTTCACCCGTCCGCAGAACGTCGCCGGACTGCTCTTTGTTGTGGTTGTGGTGTTTGGCTCGGGCATCCTCGGTCCAGGGCCCGGGTTTCGCGATTCGGCAGAACTCGGGGCTGCCGCCCAAAGTTTGGGGGTGGCCCATCCCACAGGGTTTCCATGGGACATGTTGATTCTCCGGGTGGGTGGGTTTTTGCCGATCGGGTCGGTCGCATTTCGCCAAAACTTGGTCACGCTGATTCTGTCGTCGGCCGCGCTCTGCACGCTGGTTGGTGTGATTGCCCGGCTTCGTGATTCGGCTGATCGAGAGGCTGTGGCTGACCGGAATGCGGTGACTGACCAGAATGCGGTGCCTGGCCGGGGAGGCGATTCCGCCGGTTCCCTCGCCATCGTGGTGGGGTCCGTGATCGGTGTGGCGACGCTCTTTGGTTGGTCGACGTTTCGTCAAAGCGCATTTCACGTCGAGGTGTATGCGGGGGCGCTTCTGCTCGTCGGGTTTGGCGCTCTCGAGTCGCTACGACATCAACCCCGCCCAGGTATGCTTTCGCTCCTCTTTGGTTTGTCTCTGGGCGCTCACGTGGTGGCTCGACTGGCGCTGGCTCCGCTGCTGCTCTGCGCGATGTGGCCTCGTCGTTCGGTTCGTATGTTCGCGGTATGCGCGGCAGGAACTGCGGTCGGGGCGCTCACATTGACCTACATCCCGCTCGCGTCGGCGGCGGATCCGCCTCTCGATTGGGGTGACCCAGATTCGTGGGGGCGGTTTTTCGACCACGTGTTCGCCAGCCGAATTCGAGCGGCCTACGCCGGGCAGATGGGGCAGTTCAACCAGGACTCGGCATCGACGATGATGATGCAGCTCTCGGAGTTGTGGTTGACCGTTCCGTTGTGGCTTGTCTCTGGCGCTTGGCTCATGACGCGCGCGCCTCGCCGCATGGGGATGGTCGCCGGGCTGGCCGCGTTCGACATAGCGTACGCCCTGTTCATCAATCCCATGGGCGTTGAAGATCGCCAGGTGGGCCATCTCGCGGGCAGCGCCTTGGCGGTGTTGGCCGGCTTGGGGGGGGCGCTTTGCGTCGACGCCGTACGTGCCGGGGCCACACAGTCCGCTCGCGTCGGCGGCAGCGTGCTCGCGGTGGTATGTGCCGGCGCCATCGCTTGGGAAGCGGGGCGGCAGATCTCCCGACGCGAGTCGGGCGATCACAGCGCCGCAGTGGAACTCTTGGGCCTCGGCGGTCCGCTCGTTCGTATGCCTGCGCGCGGAGTGGTGGTCTGCCGATCCGACGACGTATGCGCAGGTGCGCTGTTTGCGCGATACGGGCTTGGGATTCGACCTGATGTAGACGTGGTGCCCGTCCAGCACCTCTGGGAGCCACACGTGCGCCGTGTCTTAAATCCTGAAGTTTTTGAACAGCATCCCGCGTTCAGAAACGCCTCTGGGAAGCGACCGGCGTCTGGTCCGGAACGTGCGGCGCTGGTTGCCGATGCATCGCGCGCGCTTGTGGCGTATCGAGAGCGACCGGTCCGTTGGGAGACCGACGAGGGCCTCTCCCCAGACGTTGGTCAGCTGCTTGGCGCAGCTCTTCCTGCGCCTTTTTTGGCCGTTGACGGTCTCGCGGGAAATGTCGACGGTCCCGCGGGAAATACCGAAGAGCGAAATTCTCGTGTCCGAGGCCTCGAACCAAGAGACCCAATGGCTGAGCTCGAGATGTTTGCCGCAGCCAGTGGGGTATCGGGCCGATGTCCGGGCGAGGGGTTTGGTGACTGTGCAGCATGGTCGCGGGCGTTCGGACGGGTCGGGCGAGGCCATGTTCTCCGATCACGTCGACACGCGACCGCCAAGAATATCGCCGCGGCCCAAAGCGCAGCGTACGCGACGCGCGCGTTTCGAGCCGCGGTGCGTACTGCGCCGAGCCGCGCCACGGCGTGGTCCAACCTCGGGGCGGCGCTCGCGTCGGCTGGCGATTTGGACGGGGCGGTCGTCGCGAGCGTAGAAGCTCTGGCTCGCGACGACCGGCGCGCGATCGCCTGGGTCAATCTGGTTACCTATCTGAGAGCGGCTGGCCGCGTGGATGAATCCAAAGCAGCTATCGAAGAAGCGCGGCGCGTCGGGCTGTCAGAATCGGAACTCAAGGCGTTGCGTCGCCCTTTTCCTTCTTTTGGGAATCCGCAGGAGTCGGGCTCTTGGCGGGTGAATCCTCCGCCGCCGGAGACTGGGCCGGCGCGGGCGCCGGAGCTTCACAGGCATCCGCCACGGTGATGGTGCGCGTGGTGTCGTTGAACGGGCCCTCCACCGCTGCGCCCTCGCCGTCGATCAGCTGCAATCGAATTTGGTGCTCCCCCTTGGAGAGGTTCACGATGTAGTGAGGCGACCATTTCGTGATCTCACCGGTGGTGTCTCCATCGATGGTGTATCGAACGCGATGTCCGTCGCTTTTGAGCTCGGGCACATTGGTCAGGTAGAAATCGAGCATGACGCGCTCTCCATGCACGTAACAGCCTTTCGGGCGGCTGTAGGTCAGGAGCGGCGCTTTCGGGTCGAATTCGAACTCGTCGGTCGGGGCTTTCACATGAAAGACATGCGCGGCGAAGGGCTCACCCTCCTTGACTGACTCGTGGGTCGGGCGGCTCGGAAAGACACGCACCACATGGGTGCCTTCCTCGAGGTCTTTGCCCAGTTTTTCTTTCACCAGTTCGTCGAGGTCGATGGTGCTCGAGACGTCGCGGATCGCGATGTACGCGTTGTTGTCGACAATGACGTGGACGTGGTTGCCAGGGGCTTCGCTCAAATCCCACTTGCGTAGTTGAATGCGCAATGAAACTTTGCCCGGCCGCACTTTCTGTCCGTTTCGCGGAACGCGGAGCCGGATGGTGGGCGCATCGCCTTCGAGCGGCGTTCGCTCTCCAGGCAGCACCGTCACGGGCGGAGTCGGTTCAGGGGCGGGCGGCGCTTCAACAGGGGGCGCCAGGCTCGCCGTGGTGGTGGGATCCGGTTCGTCGAGCGGTGGATACTCAGGAACGGGAGTTTCGTTGCCGCCACAACCCCAACAAAGCAGTAGAAATCCGACACGAGACGCAGTTTTGCTCATCTTCACGACTCCTTATCGCTGTTTCGCGCGACCAGCGCGCAGGTATCAAAGTTCGTTCACAGCACGTATTTACGAGGGCGAAACCGAACGGAAACAATCGGAGATTACATCGGACATTCTGCGAGGGAGGCCCACATGAAGAAAGTCGAAGCCATCATCAAGCCGTTCAAACTTGATGAAGTCAAGGACGCTTTGGGCGAGGTCGGGATCAAGGGGATGACAGTTACCGAGGTCAAAGGCTTCGGTCGAACCGGCGGCAAGCGCGAAGTATACCGTGGCTCCGCGTACGTAGTCGATTTCGTGCCCAAGGTAAAGCTCGAGGTGGTGGTCCAAGACGACCTCGTGGTATCTGTGCTCGACGCGGTCGAGAAAGCGGCGAAAACCGGCCGCATTGGAGACGGAAAGATTTTCGTCAGCGGAGTCGAGGAGGTCGTACGCATCAGGACTGGCGAGCGCGGCCACGAGGCGGTGTAGGGCCGTCCACCCGGTCAATCCAGTCCGACGTCAACGGGGTCAAGCGTCAACGCAATTAAGGAATCGGAGAAGAGTCTAATGAGCGAGATCAGCACTGCCAAAGATGCAATCCAGTTTGCGAAAGCCAAGGGCGCCGAAATGGTCGACCTGCGCTTCGTGGATCTGCCGGGGGTGTGGCAGCACACCAGCGTACCCATTCACCGGCTAGAGGAAAGCTCCTTCGAGGACGGGTTCGGGTTCGACGGGTCGTCGATTCGCGGCTACCAGCCGATCAACGCGTCGGACATGCTGATTATCCCGGACGCCTCCACCGCGAAGATGGATCCGTTCACCAAGGCGCCGACGGTGGTGTTTATCTGCGACATCGTCGATCCGATTACGCGGGAGCCGTACGGTCGGGACCCTCGCTACGTCGCCCGGAAAGCGGCGAGCTACATCAAGCAGCTCGGTATCGCCGACACCGCGTACATCGGACCCGAGGCAGAGTTCTTTGTGTTTGACGATGTTCGGTTTTCCTCTTCGCCCAACCACACCTTCTACAAGGTGGATTCGGCCGAAGGAATCTGGAACACGGGAGCCGACGAGGGTCCGAACCTTGGCTACAAAGTCCCGCACAAGGGCGGGTACTTCCCGGTTATGCCCACCGATACGCTGATGGATATGCGTACTGAGATGTGTCAGACGCTGATGCAGCTCGGGTACGAGGTTGAGGTGAGCCACCACGAAGTGGCGACCGCCGGGCAGTGCGAAATCGACATGAAGTTCAACGATTTGCTGGGCATGGCGGACCAGCTGATGTGGTTCAAGTACGTCGTGAAAAACACGGCGCGTAAATACGGCAAGACCGTTACGTTCATGCCCAAGCCGCTGTTCGACGACAACGGCAACGGTATGCATTGCCACCAATCGTTGTGGAAGGGCGGCGAGCCTCTGTTCGCGGGTGACCGGTACGCCGGAATGAGCGAAATGGGCATGCATTACATCGGGGGCTTGCTCAAGCACGCGCGAGCTATTTGCGCGCTGACGAATCCCACCATCAACAGCTATCGTCGGCTGGTTCCCGGCTTCGAAGCTCCGGTGAACCTCGCCTACAGCTCTCGGAATCGATCTGCATCCATTCGCATCCCGACCTACTCCCAGTCGCCCAAGGCGAAGCGCATCGAAGCGCGGTTCCCAGATTCGTCGGGCAACCCGTATCTGGCGTTTTCGGGAATGGTGATGGCAGGCCTCGATGGCGTGCAGAACAAGGTCGACCCGGGTGACCCGCTGGACAAGGACCTCTACTCGCTGAGCCCCGAGGAACTCAAGGGCGTGCCAACGGTCCCTGGTTCGCTTGAAGAAGCGCTTGGCTGCTTGCAGAGCGACCACGAGTTCTTGCTCCAGGGAGACGTCTTCACCAAAGACATCATCCAGGAGTGGCTCGGCTACAAGCAAGAGAACGAAGTTACGCCTCTTCGCAT
Organism: Myxococcota bacterium; assembly: GCA_028284955.1. GTDB lineage: Bacteria > Myxococcota_A > Polyangia > Polyangiales > Houyiibacteriaceae > JANQQS01. Next base: position 10,844 of record JANQQS010000133.1, read on the forward strand.
GCGGCCGACTGCTTTGGAGTACGAGCTCTACTACGACATCTGAGTTACTGGAGGGGCTGGCCGCAGCCCCTCCCCCCACGGAATACGATTCCGCGGGTCCCCCCACCCGCCGCCGGCCGCGTTTGCGGCCGTCCCCACCGCGTAGCGGCGGGGCCCCGGTTACGTTGGGCTTCAGCGTTGGGGCAAGACTGCGAGCGAAGGCATCGTTTCGATCCATCACCCGCAGTCGACCGCTACGTAACTGCGCGCGTGCCTCCTGGC
>JANQQS010000018.1 GCA_028284955.1 Myxococcota bacterium
GTGGGGGGAGGGGCAGCGGCCAGCCCCTCCGAAAAACCAGCGGGGCCCCGCGGAATCGTATTCCGTGGGGGGAGGGGCAGCGGCCAGCCCCTCCAAACAATCTAGACGGCCGCAAATGCTCGCGCCGCGGTTGCGAGGGTGACGAAGCGGTAGCCGTGGTGCCTCAGGGTACGCACAACGTCGGACAAAATGGTTCGTTTCTTTGCCACGGGGATGTTGATGTCCGGCTGGTTAGGGCGAAGGAATTCGAGACCATCCTGGGTATCGAGGAGGTCGATGCCGTGCAGTTCTAGATTGATGAAGGGTCGCCCGACAATCGTTCGGGAAAGTAGTTTGGCGCCGTGGGACCCGGCCAGCATGAGGCTCGTTCCGATATATGGAAGTCGGCCTGAACGTCCGCGTGTGACCCCGATGGGAAGCTCGAGAAGCCTCTGGCCCCGACGCCAGTACGGGGTACCTGCGCGGTAGGGGTTGGCGGGTGCCAGAAGCACCTGGGGGTCTCCGATGACCGAACGGCTGGTTCGGCCGCGAAATCGAATCGACGCCATCGCCGCGGCTTTCGCCGAGTAGTACAGCGGGCAGGGAAACACGCTTGAGTCATAGAGATATCCGTCGTCGACGAGCGCATCGAACACGTCGTCTGTGATGGTGTACCCGGGCGCTCGAAACCCGACCGGAGACGCACCGCACACGCGTTTGATGGAGTCCGCGCCCATTCTGATTTCTCGACCAATGCAGTCGACGCCGCGACGAGTGAAGTCGTAGAAGTGGTGCTGCGTGTGGTTTGCGAGTTCGTGGCCTCGGGCGGACAAATCACGAAGGATCGTTTGGTTTGCCGGTGTCTCTGTATCGTTTCCGATAACAAAGAAGGTTGCCGCAACGTCTAGGTCGTCGAACACCTCGGCGTATCGTGTCACGGCCGTTCGATATACCGCATGGCGCGCGTCGTCAGTCGGTCGCGGTAGGCCGTGGATGGCGGAGTAACAAGGGATTTCGTCGAGGTCGACCGACAACGCGGCGAAAGCGACCACCGCTCTATCCCTGAATACGTATTGCGACGAACAACCGCGCGAGGTTTTTGAGCACGTTGGGCACTCGACGAATGAGTCCCACCGACGGCGGCCGCTTTTCGAGCACACGCACCGGGATTTCACGGATATGAATCCCTACGCGCTCCGCGCGGATGACAAACTCCGATGCAAATAGGTCGCGCTCCACCAGGCATGCGCGGGCGACATCGACGAGGGGCGCCCTGCGGAACGCTTTCAAGCCGTGGGTGTCCGTGCCTCTGAAGCCAAGCGACACCCGAAGCATGCCGTTGATGACATGCGTGCCCATTCTGCGAAACATGGGTCGCTCATCGCTGGCGCCGGCCATGGTTTTGGAGCCGATCACCATATCGGCTTCACGGGTCTCGAGAATTTGGATTGCGCGATGGTGGAAATCGACGTCGCAAAGGTCGATTTCGTCGCAAATGACAAACTCCCCGGTCGAGTTGAGAATGCCTTCGCGGAGTGCCTTGCCGTAGTTTGGTTCGCCAAGGCTCGTGGACCGCACTTGTGGAAACCTATCCGACAATCCGCGGGCCACTTCGACGGTGCGATCCGTGGAGCCGTTTTCGGCGAGCACGATTTCGTAAAGCCAGCCGGTTTTCCCGAGACGGTCCACTAGGTCTACGACGGCAGACTGTAGAATCGCTTCCTCGTTGTATACCGGAATGATGACGGAGATCCGGGGTTCGGAACGAGGCTCGTGTTTATGGTTGGCTGCACACATCGGAAAGTTCGCGCGCCACTCTTCCTCACCTCGCCTCGTTGGTCAAGTCGCGCCGCGGCTCGAGGAGGTATCGCTGTCGGTGTGTGCGACGGCGGTGATCAGTGCAAGCACGCGCTCCGCATACGCCGCAATTTCCGGAAGTGCGGCAGGCAAGACGAGGGAGCGTCCTGTCCTCGCCACGAGATCGAAGTCGTGACCCCTAAGACGAAGGCTCCCTGCAAGGATGGTGAGTCCACGAAGATACGACGCTGGGGGTAAATTCAACTCGCCGCTGCCGGAAAGGCGAGTCATCCGTATTTCGTCCGGGCCCGGGCTCGGTGACCCAAAGGTGAGCGTCTGCAGTGTGGCAGGCGCTTCAGGGTTCGTTCGGCCAGCCCGCGTGCGTATCTGCGCGAGGAGCGCGGAGCCTGTCGGGCTGCTGAAGTCGGTGACGGCGAGCGCATGCTCCACGTGAAGGGCGCGTGCTTTGCCGTTTGGAGATTGGCGACCGCGCTCGTCATACAGGCGATTCCAATCCCAGTATCGGTAGGTCACGCCCCGCATTCCGGGAAGCACCCGTTGAGGCTCGAGCAAGGTGATTCCGCCGCCGATCGCGTGAGGCGTGCCCGGGTCGATCCGAAACGCATCCCCGGGTTCTACCGGCACGAAGTTGAGGAGCGCGGAGACGTCGTCGCCACGTTCGATGGCTCGTCGCATGGTTGGTCGATCGACGTTTGGCGCCAAGCCAACGTAAAGACCTGCGCCCGGGCTGCGGTCCAGCACGTACCAACATTCCGGTTTGCCGGATTCGCCAGGATCCAGGCCGTCGTAGTCGTCGGCCGGATGAATTTGTACCGACAGAGCCTCTTTGGCGTCGAGCAACTTCACGAGCAAGGTTGTCGAGGGCGCGCGTTTTGCAGCGCGCGCGCCGAGGGCCGCGACTGGGTCCTCTGCAATCAGCTCAGTCAACGGTCGACCGTGCTCGTCCAGGCTCGGAAAGTCGGGCTCGACGGATAGTTCCCAGGACTCCCCGATAATCGTGGTCGGAGGAACGTTCAACTTCGGCTTGTAGTGCGACGCGATCCGAGTGCCGCCCCACGGGGTTCGGGAAGCCGAGGTGAAGTTGTTGGGCCGAAGTAGCCACGGCCGTGGACTCGATGTGTGCGATTTGAGGCCGCTCATCTGGGTTCGCTCATCTGGGTTCGCTCATCTGGGTTCGCTCATCTGGGTTCGCTCCGATTTCACAGGTCAATTTCTATGTATTGAGATGTAGGATATGTAGGATACGGGAAGCTGGTTCAGATGAGTCCGCGAGGGCGTGAAAACCTCACCGGGCGTTCGATCGTTGATTGCGGAAGGGAGGGATGTGGCATGGGTCGAGAGCGTAGAATTCATAAGGTCTTCGTCACGAGAAACACGGAATATCACATTCGGCGGGACACGTGCGTTGGCGTTCGTGATCGGCGCAGCGGTCGGTGGATGCATGGCCACCTTGCGCTTCGAAGCAGAGTCTCGGGCGGTTTGCGTTTCAACTCTGTGGGCGGCGTTCAACCAAGCGAAGGCATCCCGGCTATCGGGGAGTCGTTGTTTTTCTCCGCTGCAGGTCGCGACCTGATCACGAGCCCCATTGTCGCGGTCCGCAGACCGGACAAGATGATTGTGCAAACCTACTCACACTAAACCTTCTACTGCAACCCCGCGAACAGTGCTATAGACGCTGTCTATGTCTGAGCGTCCGCACAAGACTATACGTGTGGTGGCCGCGGTGGTAGATCGAGACGGCCGGTATCTCATAACGCGACGTCGGGAAAACGCGGTGCTTGCTCTCCTCTGGGAGTTTCCCGGAGGCCGCGTAGAGACGAATGAGTCAGACGCGGAGGCGCTGACGCGGGAAATGGACGAGCGGCTGGGTGCACGCGTCAAGGTGGGGCAGCTTATCTCGTTCGTTAGCCATCCATACGAGCGATACACCGTCGACCTCTACCTCTACGAATGCGATTTGCTTTCGGACGAGCTCGAGTGTCGCGCGGTGCACGAATTCCGCTGGGTTGCTTCGGACGAGTTTGACCAGTATCCGTTCACCCCGGCCGACGAGGCCTCGATGAATCAACTGCTCGGCGAAACCGAGCCTAGGGCCGAATAAACGGCAGAACCGATTGTTCTGGAGCACGCATGCGAATCTTCGGACTGTTCCTGCGCGTGCTTGGAATCGGAACGATCGGCGTCGGCATCTTGTCCGCCGGCGCCATGATGTCTACCGTGTCCGGTCCGGGAGGGCTCGTTTTGGGCATCGGCGCCGCAGCACTTGGACTTGGCGCGGGCGTGCTGTCCCTCCGAGCGGGCGGACGGGTCGCCTCGCAAGCGGATCGCAAGCAGCAGGTTCGACGCGAACTGTCGGTGGTTGCCCTCGCTGAGCGTCGTGGCGGAGTGGTCACCGTCACGGACGTGGTTCGTGGCTTGGGTATAACCTACGAGGAAGCGGATCAGCTTCTCTCGTCGATGGCCGACGGGTCGCGCATCAGCGCCGAGGTCACGACGGAGGGAATTGTACGATACGTTTTTCGCGAACTTCGACAAACCAATGAAACTCCAAGAGTTCGGGTTCCTGCCTCGACCGAGGATCCACTAGAGGTTTCCGATGATCTTGCGGCAGAGGAGAGCGAGAACGCGCGTGCCAACCACTAGCTGAACGTATTCACTGCATGTGCTACGACGCCGAGCTATGGCCAAAAAGCGGGTCGACAAGGGGGTGCCGGGGATGGAGCTCCTGGTGTGTCGCAATCCGAAGGCGGCTCAGCGATACGAAATCGAAGAGCGCATCGAAGCGGGCATGGTGCTCAAGGGGTCAGAAGTCAAAAGCTTACGCCATCGGCGGGGTGACCTCGACGGGTCCTACGCGGCGATTGCAGGGAACGAACTTTACCTTCACAAGATGCACATTCCACCCTACGAGCAGGCCGGCGCTTTTGGACATGAGCCCAGAAGGTCTCGGAAGCTTCTTGCACATCGGCGTGAGATTGAGCGCATGCGTGGTCGACTCTCCACTCGCGGATTCACCTTGGTGCCGCTGCAAGTCTATTTTCGAAATGGGGTGGCCAAAGTGCAGTTGGGTCTCGGGCGCGGCAAACGGCTTGGCGACGACCGCGAGTCGGTGCGGCGTAAGCAAGATTTGCGAGACGCGCGCGACGCCATGCGCCGCGGAAAGGGCCATCGCGGCAAAGCGTAGTGGAGATTCTATGCGCATAAGTTGGCCAGGTTGCGAAACACCGATGGATGCTTTTTTTGAACGTGGGACGCTGACCCTCGTCTCTGACCGCGCGGTGGCGCCGGGGACTCCGGTTACGCTGGACGCGGGCGCTGCAAGCAGCGGGTTTTCATTCCAGGGAAAGAGCTTGGGCTCGGTGCGACGTCCCGACGGATCCTTCCAGGTACGGGTTCGCCCTCTCAATCTTCGCCGCGAGCATCGCAAGCTGCTCGAACTTGAGCTTTCGCGCTAGACGCCATGGGACTACTGATACGTCTTCTTATATCGTTGTGGCTCTTCGGACGCATATTCCTCGGCTACATGCTGCACTTTGGCTTCGCGCGGCTGCTCACAGGACGGTGGTTTCCTGGTCGGACATCGTCGGCACAGGGGAGCGTCGAGAAGCGGGGGGTGCGCTGGCTCGCCACGCGGCGCGCCCGCCTCGACGAAAAGAACGCTGAGCGCTTGCTGACCGGGATGCTGCGTCTTCGGGGCGTCTACATCAAAATGGGTCAGGTGCTTTCGATCATGGGAGGATTTCTTCCTCGCGTATACACCAAGAAGCTCGAGTTGCTGCAAGACGCAGTTCCTCCCCGGCCGTTTGAAGAAATCGAAAAAGCGCTGGTCCAGAGTTTTGGCCGAAGCGCGCAGGAGTGCTTTGCGGAAATCACCCCGGTGCCGATCGCAGCCGCGTCGCTTGGTCAGGTGCACGCTGCGCGTCTTGATGACGGGCGCAAGGTGGCGGTGAAAGTGCTGTATCCGGGCATTCGCGACGTGATTCGCGTGGACATGAAAGTAGTTCGTCTGGCGCTGCGGGTGTACCAACGTTTTGTTCCGGTACAAAACCTCGAAGCGGTTCACGAAGCATTGGTCAAGCTTCTGCGTAGAGAGACCGACTACATTCACGAGGGCGAGTGCATGTCGAGGATGGCTGGGGATTTCGCGTCCGAGCCGGACATCGTATTTCCCGAAGTCGTGTCCCCGCTTACCACCAAAGACGTACTGACCATGACGTTCATGGACGGAATCAAGATCACGCGTTTCGAAGAGCTCGCCGAGGCCGGAGTGGATCGCAAAGTAGTGGGAAAGCGTCTCGTGCAGTGTTTTTACAAACAGCTATTCGTGCACCGTCTATTTCACGCCGATCCACATCCAGGGAACTTCTTGGTGCAGCCGGGTGACACGCCTGGCGAGCCTCGAATTGTCGTGCTTGATTTTGGAGCGGTGAGCGAGGCTCCAAGCCGTCTTATCGACGGGCTGGTTTCGGTATTGCGTGGATTCTTTGAACAAAAAGATTCGCTAGTTCTTCAAGGCGTGCATCAAATCGGATTCGTTGCGCCCGAGGGTGACCGAGAGCTTCTCGAGCACACGGTGAAAAACTACTTCAGCAAACTTCTACGCGTTGAGAATCGAAGCGTAGGAGCGCTGATGCGCGCCCCCGTCGAAGAACTCGAAGCGCTCGCTGATCCAGAGGTGGAGCGCCAAAAATTGCGCACCCTGATGAAATCAGTGCGTTATCCCGAAGATTGGTTCTACGTCGAACGGGCCGTGATTCTGATGTTTTGGCTGATTGGCCAAATCGACCCGGAGCTTGACACGCTCCAAGTCGGATTTCCGTATGTCATGCCTCTGCTGGCGAAGGCGACTGCAGCGTCGTCGTCGACTTCCAAAGCGGTTTGAGGTTGCTGATTATTTCTCGAATTCGATCGATCGCGTCGCCGGATAACTCGTTTTCGAATCGGCGGGTAAGCTTGAGATCGGGTGAGAGTTTCCAAGCGCTCCGGGGCACGTTGACAAGCGACATCACCTTTGCTGGATCGAGCGGCGTGTCTTCTTTGAGATGAAGCGTGACCCGCTGCGAAGAGGCTTCGCAGCCCAGGGCTCGCAGTTTGCGAAGTTCGGGCATCGTCTGCATCGCGCGGATCAGGGTTGCCGCGGGCGGTGGGGGAGGGCCAAAGCGGTCCTCCATTTCTTCGGCAAGCTCGCCGACTGCCTCGACGCTCGGTGCGCTCGCGAAACGCTTGTAGAACGAGAGCCTGAGCCCGACATCGTCGATGTAGTCGTCGGGCAAGTAGTGCTCCACGTCGAGCGTGAGCTCGGTGTCGACTTCGTGGTGCACCGTCTGTCCTCGAAGCTGAGCCACCGCGGATTCCAACATATGAACGAAAAGCTCGAAGCCAACCAATGAGACGCTTCCGCTTTGTTCAGCGCCAAGCAAATCGCCAACGCCGCGCAGCTCCATGTCGAGCGATGCCACCTGGAAGCCGGATCCGAGCTCGGTGAAGCGCTCGAGTGCCTGAATGCGCTCGCGCGCGTCGTCGCTCATTTGCGTGGGAGGCGGTGTAATCAGGTAGCAGTATGCGCGCTCTTGTGAGCGTCCCACACGTCCGCGCAGCTGGTAGAGTTGAGACAAGCCGAAGATATCCGCGCGATCGATAATCATCGTGTTTGCGCGCGGGATATCGATTCCACTTTCAATGATCGCGGTCGAGCAGAGGATGTCGTACTGACCGTCAACGAAATCGGTCATCGTGCGTTCGAGCTGCTGCTCCTTCATTTGCCCATGAGCCACCGCGATGCGCGCGTCGGGTAGGAGCTCCTGCAAGCGGTGGGCTCGTTCGTAGAGGCCTTCGATGCGGTTGTACACAAAAAATACCTGCCCTCCGCGGCTCAGCTCGCGCTGAATGGCTTCTTTGATGGCGTGTTTGTCCCAGCGACACGCGTAGGTGCGTACGGCGCGCCGGTCGACTGGCGCCGTGGTGATGAGGGATAGGTCGCGCATGCCGCCCAATGCGAGCTGGAGCGTGCGCGGAATGGGAGTTGCGCTGAGCGTCAGGACGTCCACTTGGGTTCTGAGCGCCTTGATGCGTTCTTTGTGTCCTACTCCGAAACGCTGCTCTTCGTCGACCACGAGCAGGCCGAGATTCTTGAAGTGAACGTCTTTGGAAAGCAGCCGATGAGTACCCACCACTACATCCACAGTGCCCGCTTTGAGCTCGCGCACGACGTCTGCTTGCGCTTTCCTTTCAGCGAAGCGGGAAAGGACGTTCACCTTGAGCGGATAGTTTCTTAGGCGCTCGCGGAAATTGAGGAAATGCTGCTGGGCAAGCACGGTCGTGGGACAGAGCAGAGCGACTTGCCGACCGCTCATCGCGACGCGAAACGCGGCGCGAATGGCGACTTCGGTCTTACCAAACCCGACGTCTCCGCAGATCAGTCGGTCCATCGGCTGTGGTCCCTCTAGGTCGCTGAGGACGTCATCAATGGCTCGCGCCTGGTCGGGGGTCTCATCGAAAGGAAACGTGGCCTCAAACTCGGCGTAGGCTCGATCGGCGTCCGGAAGGGCCGGCCGGACCGCAGCGGCCCGTTCCGCGTAGAGTTTGAGTAAGTCTTCCGCGAGTTTTCGAACCGCCTTCTTAACCCGGTCTTTCTTCTTCGTGAACGATTGCCCGCCCAGTTTGTCCAGCTTTGGCTTCTGCCCTTCTTGTCCGGAAAACTTTTGAATCTGGTTGAGGCGGGTGACCGGAACGAACAGTTTGTCGCCTCCGACGTACTCGACGACGAGCGCCTCCACGAATCTTTTCGGGACACCCTGGAGTCGCTCGAAGGCGCTCTGGGCGATTTCTTGCTGCTCGAGGCCAAGATATTTTCCGACGCCGTGGTCTGAATGCACGACGAAATCACCTACGTGGAGTTCTCGCAGATCTTGGATAAAAGGAGCGTCGATACGTTTTTGTTTTGCGCGGGTACGTCTTTTTCGTGCGCGCGATCCGAAGATTTCTTCCTCGGTGAGAAACACGATGGCTTCGGTGGCGAATACGAAGCCTGTTCGTAAGCCGCCGATCGCCACATGAACGTCATCTGCAGTACGCGGGGGCAGCTCCGATAAGGGCTCTTTTTTTACTGGAACGCCGTAGTCACGGAGCAATCCACGCAAACGGTCGGCTTGAGTGTGGGTGCGCGCGGTGCACACCACCCGCATACCGGAATCGAGCCACCGCAAGACCTGCGTGGCGATCGGCCGAAGCGCATCTTCGGTGCCGTGCGTTGCCCGGTGGGCGCGTAGAGCTGCCACCAGCATGCTTTGATCGTCTGCCGCTAAGTTTCGAACTTCGCTTTCCTGCGTGGTCTCGAACGCGGCAAGCGGCGACTCGCTCGCGTCGAGCGCTCCGGAAACCGCCAGCGTATGGATTGCGGCGACGTTTCGATCTCCCATGCGGTCATGGAGCTCTTGCTCGCTCTGGTAGAGATCGTCGTTCGGGAAGGCGGGCGATCCGTCGGCGATTTTTGCCTCGCGGTCGGCGTTTGCCTGAACGAGTTCATCGCGAACCGCGGAGGAGATGGCGGTAGGGTCGACAAGCGCGATCGTGCTGGTCGCGGGCAAGTAGTCGAAGACTGTTTCGAGTTTGGGGTGAAACGCAGGGAGGAGCCCATCAAGCCCGTAGAACGTGCGCCCGCTTTCGAGGTCGTCGAGGAGCGCGCGGGTTTTTGCGGTAGGCATATTGATGGAGTCGCAAAGGTCGCGGACACGCGCCAAGACAGCTTTCTGCCCACCTACTGAGCGGATGGTGTCTCGAACCGGGTGCACGGAGACCTCATTGATCGAAGTCACGGTCCTTTGATTGTCGGGGTCAAACCGTTTGATCGAGAGAACCAGCCAATCGTCCAGTTCAATGCGCACGGGGTGGCGCTGACGAGGGGGAAAGACGTCGATGATGCCACCGCGCACAGAAAACGTGCCGGGGTCTTCGGCCACGGGAACCCGCAAGTATCCACCGTCGGCGAGCATTTCGAGAAACGCGTCGCGATCGAGCTCTTCTTCGGCGCGAACAATCGCTGAACTCTTTGCGATAGCTTCGCGTGGCGCGATTCGTCGGGCCAGCGCCGTCGCGGGAATGACAAGAAATCTCCACGAGAGGGCGTGAGAGAGATGAAAGAGCACGCCCAAGCGGTCCATGGTCCCGCGTCGATCCGGCGCGACGTCCAGGTAGGGAGTGGTGTCCGACGCGGGATAGTGAAGAACTTCGCTTGGCTGCAACCCAAGCATCGTGTTCCCGAAGAAACGCAGGTTGTCGGCCATGACTTGCGCAGTCGTCGCATCTGCGGTGACGACCGCCGTGCGTGACTCTTGGTTTTCCCGCGCGTGGGATACGAGTGCGTACGCGCATGCTCCAGGGGGAAGCCCCGCGTAGTCAACGCGACCGTGGCCGAGGGCGGCAACTGCATCGGCGAGCCGGCAAGTCGAGCGGGCGAGGCCTGTTTCTAGCGGATTCGAGCAGGAGACATCGGCATCTCCGACGTTCGCCGAATGCGCTTTTCTATCGCTGACCGATCGGGGTTGCCGCATGCGGAGCCCCACCATAGGACGGAGGCGACACGGAGCAAGTCGGCTGGCTCTATCCCGGGTTGCGCGGGTGCGAATAGGCGTCGGAGACTGTGGTGACAAATTGTGCGAGGATTCCATCCGCGACGCGCAAACGTCGGCTTAGCTCCCGCGCGACATTCATCAACAAGAGCGAAAAGGCTTTGAGGTTGCGGCGGTAGAAGATCTCGTCCACGTGTTGCGGTCCCATCCGTGCGAGGACGGTGGGTGCCACCGAACGCACGGTGGCCGAGCGCGGCTGGACATCGAGTATGGCCATCTCCCCAAACCAATCCCCTGGTCCAAACATCGCGACCCTCATTTCGTTGCCTTCGCGGCCCTGCTTCACGACCTCTAGTTCGCCTCCGAACACGATAAACATGTCCTGGCTGGTGTCGTGCTCTTCGACCACGATCGCTCCGGCTTCGACCTTCTGGACGGGAAGTTTGCGCGCCAGAATCTCCAGAGTTTCGTCGTCGAGCCCCGCGAAGAGACCGTTATCCTTCAGCATTGCTGGAGTGAGTTCGGGGGGCGTTGCGGCTCGGGTGTGGGGTTGATTGGCCATGAGTCACTCCTCCTGCGGATAAATCGTCACCGGTGCCGTCTTCGGATGGCCCGCTCGCGAACTCTCGCCGCGGTCTCGGATGGCGTGAATCGTGCATTCCCGGCGTTCCTGCAGTACCGTTTTCTTCTAGCGAATGATTGTACCCAGAGGACGTTTGGTTGGGAAGGTCGGCTGAATCGATGACCTTGCGCGAGGGCTAGCAACGTGCCGAATAGCGGAAACAACAGCATGGAGCTGCCGCGGCCGTTCGGCCCCTACTCGTTGCTCCAGCGCCTCGCCGTGGGCGGAATGGCCGAAGTGTACATCGCGACCGCTCGGGGAATCGGCGGTTTCGAGAAACTTGTGGCGATCAAGGTGATTCATCCGCGCTACTCCGAAGACGAGCATTTCGTCCGCATGTTGGTGGAGGAAGCCAAGCTTTCGGTGTTGCTCAACCACGTCAACGTGGCTCAAACGTTCGATCTCGCGTGCATCGATGGAACCTATTGTATTGTCATGGAGTACATTGATGGAGCGGACGTATACCGGCTGTTGCGTCGTGCCTCTGAGCGCCGCATTCCGATTCCCATCGATATCGCGGCGTTCGTAGCCGCGGAGATGTGCAACGGCTTGGACTACGCCCACCGCAAGCGGGATGTTGGCGGTCGTCCGCTCAAGATCGTTCATCGGGATATTTCGCCTCAGAACGTGCTGATCAGCTTCGCTGGTGAGGTGAAAATCGTCGATTTCGGAATTGCCAAAGCCGCTCTTCGAACGGGCAACACCGAGGCTGGGGTCATCAAGGGCAAGTACTATTACATGTCGCCGGAACAAGCGTGGGCTGATCCCATGGATCATCGCAGCGACATATTTTCATCCGGCATCGTGCTCTACGAAATGCTGACCGGGCAAATGCTCTACAAGGAAGAAAGTTTACCCAAGCTGCTCGATAGAGTGCGGAAAGCGGAGATTCCCGCGCCGTCCAGCAAACGAGAAGAAATCCCCCGTCAACTCGACGACATTGTACTCAAAGCTCTAGCCAAAGAACCGGGGGGACGGTTTTCGTCGGCCCACGAGTTCGGTCAAACGCTGACCAACTTCTTGTACCACTATGAGCCGGCGTTCACCGCCGGGCGCCTGACCGGATTCATGAACTCGATATTCGATCCGGAGGTCGACCTGGCCACTACCGATGCATCGGGTGTCGACATGAGCAATCAGAGCCAAGCGACGGAACACACCCAGGACCACGGCGGAACCCGCGGAACGCTCGACGCTATGCGCGCAGAGGAGTTCCGTCCGGATCCGGTGCAGAGCGTTATTTTCGACGTGGGCGGCGATGATGATGTAACGCGACGGGATATTGTGGCCCAGATTGAGCCTACGACGTCGGCTGCCTCCGGCGCTGGGGCGTCCGAAAAAGGGGGGATGCGTCGGGCGGGGCGATCGCGCGAGCAAGCCACTGCCGAACTTCCTCTCGAACAAGTGTCAAGCGCTCGAGCTCATCTCGCGGTCGTATCCACCACGGTTGCCGACGATGTCGACGATTCCGAGACACTGGTCGATGCCAAACAGGACCTGAATGAAATCACTGCGCCGATACCTCCCAAGCGGTCGACCGCGAGCCTTGGCGAACAGAAGTCGCGTTCGAGGGCTCGGCCGTCACCTCCGCCGATCGCTGCCGCGCACGCTACCGGCAATCGGTCGTCTCGCCCTCCGAGGTTGTGGTCATCTCGCCCGCCCAGTTCTCACCCGCCCAGTTCTCGCCCACCCAGTTCTCATCCGCCCAGTTCTCGCCCGCCCAGTTCTCATCCGCCCAGTTCTCATCCGCCCAGTTCTCATCCGCCCAGTTCTCGTTCACCTGGTTCTCGTGCAGCTGGCCCACCGCAAGGTTCTCCAGAACGCGATGTAACTCTGCGGCCGGGAGCTGCGCGATCTGGACGTTCCTCGAGTGCACCCTCGCCATCTCGCAAAACTCAGAGTTCGTCGGCTGTGGCAAACCGCTCGAGCTCGCCTCCCGCGACGACTTCGCCAGCTAGCTTGTCGCGCAGCAACCCGGCGTCTTCCGACCGAGAAGAGAGACCGGAAACCCGCGCGAGCGGCTCATCGGATTCTTCGCGATCAAAATCCATCTTCATCACGAGAGCACGTCCGGCGATTCGGACGGTCTCGCGCTCTTTGATGACACAAAGATTTTTTTGGCCGATCGTGGGCGCTGGCGCGCTCATCGTCGGTTTGACGGTCGGAGCCTGGGTCGCCGTCCGACCGACAAGGACAAATCCTTCTCTCGATATCATCTCCGTTCCCCCCGGCGCTACGGTGGAACTCGATGGCACGGTGTTGCCGCAGCGCACTCCGGTTCGCGCGATCCCACTCGAACGCCCTGGAGAGATGTCGCATGTCGAAATACGACTTGATGGATATGAGCCATGGTCGACCGATTTTCGCCAGCCCGAGCATCTCGCGCAGCAAATCGCAGTACTTACCCCGCGCCGCGTCACACTTTGGATCACCACCGAGCCAGATGGTGGGGAGGTATGGGTAGACGGAACCAAACGCGGAACCTCCCCAGTTCAAGTTCCGAACCTTCCCATTGGTCGAGAGCTTGTGGTTCAGGCCAGTCTAGAGGGGTATGCGACGGTGATGCAGAATGTGCGCGTCACTTCAAACGAAGACGAGCCCAGACTGACGCTACGTTTTACCCGCCGGCGGTAGCTCGATATTGTCGATGAGGCGCGTTGCTCCGACGTGGCCAGCGGCGAGCAACACTGCTTCGGTGATCGGAGGCGCCGCGCGGCGAAGGGTTGTGGGGCATACCGCGGTGACGTAGTCCACGGAATCGAAGTTGTCTTCGATCGGCTCTCGAGCGATGGACTCGAGTTCAAGGGGCGAACGACAACCGTTCTTCCACGCCTTTGCGGCCTGGCGTAAACCTTGGATCATGCTCCGCGCGCGGGTTCGTTCTTCGTGATTCAGGTACCGGTTTCGCGACGATTGCGCGAGGTCGTCGGTTTCGCGCACGATGGGATGTCCGACGATGTCGATTGGGAGGCAGAGGTCGAGGATCATTCGCTCAACAATCCGAAACTGCTGATAGTCCTTGCGGCCGAAGACCGCCAGCGATGGTCCTGCGAGGGAGAACAGTTTTGCGACTATCGTGCACACGCCAGGAAAGAAATGCGGACGATGCACTCCTTCGAGTACTTCGCCGAGGCTGGGGACCGCTACGCGCGTCGCGAACCCTTCCGGGTATATATCCGCTTCGCGTGGGGCGAACACCATGTCGACCCCCAACTCACCGCATGCGCGAATATCGTCATTCAGGGTGCGCGGGTAGGCATCAAGATCTTCGTGGGGGGCGAATTGAGCAGGGTTCAAGAACACGGTGACCGCGCGGAATGTGGCGCCGCAATCTGCAGCGTGTCGAATCAGGCTGAAGTGGCCTTCGTGGAGTGCGCCCATGGTCGGCACGATGCCTACGCGGTGACCCGCCGCTCTTGCCTCGGCGCACACCCCTCGAAAATCGTTGGGATCGGAAACGATGTGCTTCATAAACGGATGACGAAGTTATTCTTGGGCGAGGCTATTCTTTGGGGGATGCGGCTCGGCGGAAACTATGTTCGCTTGTCGGAAAGACGCCACTTCGCACTTCCTCGATATAGCGCTGGGTCGCTTTTCGACCCGCGTCGTATAGTTCGGCGTAGCGCTTGACAAATTTGGGTCGCAGCTCTGGGGTGAGCCCCAGCAAGTCGTAGCTCACGAGCACCTGACCGTCGGTATCAGGCCCTGCCCCGATGCCGATGGTAGGAACCGAAAGCTCTTGGCTCAGATCTTTCGCGAGTTCTGCGGGGACGCCCTCGAGCACGACGGAATACGCTCCCGCTTGGACGACGCTGTGCGCGTCTTCGCGAATCTGTGCGGCTGTGTTGTCGGTTCGACCCTGCACACGAAAGCCGCCCATGGCGTGCACTCGCTGCGGCATCAGACCGACGTGACCCATGACGGGAATGCCGGCGTCGACCAGCCGTTTGATCGTCGGCGCAGCGCTTTTCCCGCCCTCGAGCTTCACCGCGTGCATTCCGCCTTCGGAAAGAAACCGACCTGCATTGCGCAAAGCCTCTCCCTCGGAGATCTGCCAACTCATGAAGGGCATATCGCCCACCAGATGGGCTCGTTGCCGTCCCCGCGCGACGGCTCGGCAATGATAAAGAACGTCGTCTAGCGTGACGGGGAGCGTGGAAGCGTGGCCTTGCACCACCATGCCGAGGGAATCGCCCACCAAGAGAATGTCTGCTCCGGCTTCGTCCAACATACGCGCGAAGGTGTAGTCGTACGCTGTGACAGCGGCGATTCGCTCGCCCGCGGCCTTCATGGTCAGGAGCCGAGGTACGGTGACCTCTTTCGATCGTGGGTCCGGCGACGACGCGTACCGGGGGGTACGCGGTCCGCTGGATGGCGGGTGGTCGGTCATGAGCTTGCAATCGGTCGTGGCCGGACAGAATTCCGGTCCCCGCCGCTATACGAACCATAGCACGCACACAGTGCTTGGCGAAGTCGCTCTACGATTCAGCGCCTTGCGATACGGAACTGCTTGGTTCGGAGAGTTCTGGTTTTGGGCTTTCTGGTTCGGACGAGCGCTCGGAGGCGGTCTCGGCGTCAACCAGGGCTTGAGCTCGCTCATTCATGCGATGGGCGTCATCAGAAAGCCCAAGCTCGTTCAGCAGGCGAGCTGCCTCTCGATAGTACGTTGCGTGCTGTTCTTTGTCGCTGCCTTGGGACAACGCCCGGTACATGTCGGCGGCTCGATCGAGTCGCCCCGATGCTTCGTAGAGCTCCGCGAGCCGCGTGGCGGCGGCGGGAGGGAAATCGACGATCTGACGCGTGGTGAGGGTTGTGATGACCTGCTCGAGCGCGGCGATCGCGTCTTCGGTTCGTTCGGTATCCGCGAGCGCGAGGCCAAGTTCTTGATAGATTCGCCAGTCTGGTTGCACAGGATCCATTTCGTTTAGCCCTGCTTCGAGAACTTCCACTGCGTCCGCGAAGCGTTGCTTCCGTCGCAGGTAGTTGCCCATCGCCAGATACGGCCGGTGGTCGTCTTCAAGCTCGACGACAGCAGCCTCGTAGTGGGCCAGCGCGCCATCCGTGTCTCCTGCGTTGTCTGCGAGCTCCGCCAGTTCGAGACGCGCCGCCAAGCGTGCGTCGCTTCCTTCCCCCTCGTCGAGCGATTCGAGAAACGCGGCCAGCGCTTGCGCGCCGGGCTCGATATCTTCGTCGAGGAGGCGGGCTCGACCCACCTCGAGGTATAGATAACGTGGCGATGGGGCGTTCTCGAGAACAGCTTCCAGCGTTTGTCGCGCGTCTGCAAACCGTTCGTCGTGGAGGGCAAGAAGTGCGTTGAAGAAAGCATCTCCGTAGGCCTCGTACTCTTCCGCTTGTCTTCCCTCCCATTGCCCAGCAATGAGCGCAAGTCGCTCCTCGTCGCTTACATCGACGGGCAGCGCCTGTGCGACCGCATCGTCGCGTTCTATGTTGTCGCGGAGCGCAATCGCCTGACGTTTCAAATCGTCGGACCGAGCCACTTCAATGGCGCCATTCAGTTCCACCTGCGCGAGGTCCACATCCCCGCGGTTCAACAGACGCTGGGCTTCCTCGACGCGGGCAGCAGCGATACCGTCGAGGCATGCGTGGATTTTTTGCTCCACGCTACGCCTGTCTTCCTCAGCATTTCGGGGAATCTGAGCCAGCACTTTCTCGTATGTGAGTTTCGCCGAACCGAAGTCTCTTGCGTCGAATTCTGCGTTCGCGCGGTCGCGAAGTTTGCTCGCGTCGCCGTCGAACAACCGCTTCCAGATTCCCATCTCGCCTCCGAATTCTACCGTTTGCTGCCTCGCTTCACGAGTCGTTGTTGTGCGGTGGTGCGTAGCGCACCCGGAATCCCGCGGCTTTTGGCTAGCGTTTTTAGATCGTTCGGACGAAGGTGGTTGAGAAGGCGCATCGCAATGGCGAGAGGCGCTTTCGGGTTAAACACCAGCGCGCGCTTCATTTCATAGCTTCGAAGCCATTCTCTCCGATTTCCGATATAGCGAAGCACGTCTTCGCTAACTTCTTTACTATGCGCGATGGCTATGGCCTCAGGCTCTTTCATTCGGGGCGAGCTAATCGCAGCAAAGGCCACAACCCGGTTCGGGTCCCGCACCAAGATCGTTCGCGCCGCCGCGTCGCCAACTACTGCGAAGCGGATCTTTTCGGCGATGTTCATGTCGCGGATCCGAAAGCTCAGAGGCCGGAAACGTTCTTTTACGGATTCCTCCCCGTCTTCGCTGTCGATATCGATTGCAGCTTCTGCAGCGTCGGCTTCGAGTGCTTGTGTGAACGCCGTGTCCGAAGGAAGTGGTTCGTCGGTCGGTTCTATGATGAGCTGTCCCTGAATCGCTTCTACATGGTGCTTGAACGCGGGAATACCCCGAAGCTCCACGTGGTTGCGGGCGGCCAGTTCGACCAATCGATCGGCGGTCGACATTCGGGTGTTTTTGTTCTTGTAGAGCGCTTCGATGATTTCCGGCGCCTCGAGCAATCGCTGCTGGTTTTCGGCGATGATTTCGCAGATAGGTTCCGGCGCTCGAGCGGCGACTGAGGTGAGGGTTTCAGCGCTGATCGAAGAGTTCTGGACAATCCTCTCCAGCACGTCGATTCGATCCCGAAATCGTCTTGAAAGCTCATCGATGACAGCAGGTGGCAACGCGCCTTCGCATGCGGGGAGCAACACCACCTCAGGCAGTCCGTTGAGCGATTCCTCGGCGGCGTCTCGTACCGTGGGTTCCGGGTCAACGCTCAGCTGACACAGAAGCAAGACCAAATCGTTTCCCTTGATGGGAACGAGGCCCTTGGCCGCCATCATACGAGCGGGGGTCGGCGCTTTTGCCGAAGCGAATTTTTTGATCGTGGCAGGCAGTTCCTCTGCCGAGAGCGGGAGCGTGCTCATGCTCCGGACCGTAGCCTGAATCGATGCGGAGACCAGCGTTGTGAGGTTGATGTGATTGCCGCTTTTTTGCGTTTTTGGAGGTGCTCGCGGTAGCGATGCTCTATGACCGGTAGCTCTCGCGATTCAGGCGTGAGGCCTTTTCCATTCTTCCGTGCGGGCGCCCAAGCCCACGCGGGTGAATCACATCGGCCGATCTTGGTGTTGGAAGATGTATACAAGTATTTTCGTCGCGACGTGCCCACCTTGAAAGCGGTCAACTTGACCATTGAGCGCGGTGAGTTTGTTTTCGTGACGGGAGCCAGCGGAGCCGGAAAAAGCACTTTGCTGCAGCTTATTTACCGGAAACATACGGTCGACCAGGGGCGAATTTCGTTTTGTGGTCGGGACATCGCGCGGTTGTCGTCTTCGTCGATTCCGTATCTTCGGCGAAACTTGGGGATCGTGTTTCAAGATTTTCAGATCATCGAGCACTGGTCGGTCTTCGACAACGTCGCGGTTGCCTTGGAGATTTTGGATATGCCTCAGCGCCTTGTTCGCGCCCGCGTTGCCGAAGCGCTTGAGCGGGTGGGGCTTGCGGGGCGGGGACCCGAGCGGACATCTGATCTCTCAGGCGGGGAGCAGCAGCGTGTCGCCGTGGCGCGCGCTATCGTCACCGAGCCGGCGCTCATTTTGGCGGATGAGCCAACCGGGAACCTGGACCCGCATCTCGCAATCGACATCCTCACGCTGTTCGAAGAGATCAATGCGAGCGGTTCTACGGTGCTATTTGCGACGCACGACCATTCGCTTATCGCCAAGCGCGACCATCGAATTATTTCGCTCGATGACGGTCGCGTCGTCGAGTCAAGGACAGGGCTCGGCGGATGGCACGCCGCCGCTCAAGCGGCGATGGCAGCGCGCGCAGCGATAGGAGCCTAGATGAACCTGCAATCCACCATACGTCGAGCGAAGCGCGGCTTTCGAGAGGAGTTTCGGCTCTACATGGTCGCCGTGTTCAGCTTGACGGTGGCGTTTCTTTGCTTGGGTGGGTCGATGCTCGCAGTGGCGAACCTCAACGCAATCGGAGAGCGTTTTGGGGATACAGGCCGCGTTACGGTGTACCTCAAAGACGATGCGGCAGGAGAGGATATCTCAAGGCTCGGGGCTGTGCTCGAAGGTCTTCCGGAAGTCGCCAGCGTGGAGTATTGGAAACCTGCCGAGGCGCGCGCTCACTTTCTCGAAGAGACAGATCTTGCTTCCGAGCTTTCGTCCATTCCCAAAGACGCGTTTCCGGCTTCTCTGGAGGTCACGCTTCGGTCCGGGCGCAATGCTCCGCGGACCTCGCATATGGTGCAGCGCATTCGAGAGTTTCGCGCGGTTCAAGATGTCGAGCGATACGACGGGTTCTATCGTCGCGTGGATTCGCTGGTTGCTGCGGGCCGCGGGATCGCGCTTGCGGTTTGCCTGCTGGTGGGCATTGGGGTGCTCGCGGTGATTGGCAATACGATCCGTCTCGCGGTCGCGCGTCGCCGTCGTGAAATCGAAGTCATGAAACTTTGTGGCGCGACGGACCGCTTCGTGCGCGATCCCTTTGTCCTCGAAGGAGTGTTTCAGGGAGTTGCCTCTTCTTTGGTTGCGGTGGCCATTCTGGCGCTGGTGTTTGTGTTGCTTCGCGAACAGGTTGATTCGGCTCTCTCGGTGTTGCTCGGTGGTAAGTCTGTCTTCTTGCATCCCCTATCGTGTTTGGCGTTGCTGGGGCTTGGTGCGTTCACTGGCGCGATCGGAAGCGCGCTATCTGTTCGACGATATTTGGCGGTATGACGAATCGCTGGTTCCATGTCTGCGCGTTCGCTATTTCTGCGATATCGGTCGCACGTGCGCAGCCGGTCCTGCCAGCGACATTGTCGTCCCGCGGACAACCGGAAATGCACGAGGAGCTCGACGCTCGAACGCCGACCAGGGCCGGTCGAATCGTCGGCGACGAGACTGGCGATGTGCCCAAGTCACGAGCCTCCAAATCGAGAGCTCCCAAAACGAGAGCTCCCAAAACGAGAGCTGAGGCTGAGCTGCGTGCGTTGCAAAAAGAAGAGCTGCAAACGAAGCGTCGTGCAAAACGACGTGTGCGCGCTCTCTATCGACTAAGTCGGTTGCGCATGCTTTCGGCCTCTGGAGGTGTTCACACAACACTTGGCCATCTGGCTCGTCTCAATCGCTTGGAACGAGTCGTCGTGAGCGACGTCCGAATGCTGCACGCGCTGCGCAAACGGATTTCGGCACAACAGGTCGAGGTTCGTCGCCTGGCCCGTGATTCCGGATCCGCAGGCGAGGGGGAGACTCAGGTGAGCGCGTACGTTGGTGGGCAGCCGTTTTCCTCGCAGCGCGGCGATCTGCGTTTGCCGTTAAGCGGCCCGCGCAGCGTTCGCGCGGCGCAGCAACACGGCGATCCGGGTCTCGCGCTTGTGCCGGATATTTCCCGCCCAGTGGTGAGCGCGGTTGCGCATGGTCGCGTGGCGTTCGTCGGTTCTCAAGCTCCGTTTGGCCGGTTGGTGATCGTCGACCACGGAGAGTCTTTTTTTACGGTATACGCGGGTCTTTCGGAAATCGACACGGCGGTTGGAGAATTCGTGAGTCGCGGGGCAGCACTTGGGGCTGCGCGCGAGGAGATGTTTTTTCAGGTGCGCCGAGGGACACGAGGGCTCGATGCAGCGAGCTGGCTCGATCTATGACGCGATGACGTGCCGACGCGAGGGTGAATCATTGTCTCGGGGAAATAGCGGTTCGGAGGAGACCACGGCCTTGTGACTGTGCATTCATTCATTGTCCGGAAAATCCATGATTTGTATTTTTTCGGCTTTCAGCGTGGCTGGACACTCTCTGGATGAAGCGATCTTCGCGGTTCTAAAGTCGTCGTCGTCGCTTCGACTTGAGGCGCTTTGCGCGCTATCCCCTGGCTAGTAGTCACAGAGCCAATTGCGTTGTGAGAGCCATGACCACGACAGCCATGAGAACCTGTTTGGGAGCGCAGCGGCCCAGCTCACTCGTGCGCGTTTGGTTGGTGCTGGCGTTGTTTTTCTGCGCGTGCTCGGCCTCCGGCGAGTCTGGCGACGATGCGATGAACAAACTCCTCGGCGAGGAAGTTGGCTATACCCTTTGTCCGGCCGAAGTAGTTCTTGCGACGCACCCGAACTGGATGGCGATGGCAGGCAGAGTGAGACAAGGGCACTCGGGGGTCCCGTTCACCTTTGTCCCGAATTTTCGACAAATCCAACCTCGCACGACTCGCCTGGTCTTCACCGGGCCGTCGACCTTCGTTCCCGTGATCAAAGAGCTTCGCCTCGAACAAGGGGGCGCGTCAGGGCCAAACAGGTACAACGCGAGCTTCAAGTTTGTGAGCCCAGGAACGGCGGGGCAGGCGGCGGATTTCTTTGAGCCTGGTGGCACGTGTACGGATACCGTGCCCGGCAGATCGCTGACTGCGCTCGTGCCACCACCTCCAGAAGACGCAACGATTCTACGAAACGCGGTGTTGGTGTGCCAGAGACCTTCCGGAGAAGGAGGAGTCCAACATTATCTCAGCAATCAGGCGACGGGGGCGCCAGTCGTCTGGCGGGAAGGCATGATTCGGTCTTCGGACCTGCTGGCCACGAAGGTTCTTTCTCGAAACAACTTGATTCACGATGTCATTGATGACGTTGGGAGCTGGCGATACTGTGTTCCAGTCACCTACGATAAAGAGTTTCAGACTATGCCGTGGGGAGAGACGTCCACACCAACGTTCGAAGACGTCATTCAAGCGCAAGTGAGGGAGTGGAACCAGGCAGTGAAGGAGGCGGGTGTCGCCTTCCGTTACTGTATTCCTGAAGTGGATGCGTACCAACCGGCGTCATATCGACAGGTCGCGGGGTCGGCTCTTTGGTGTGGGAGCGCCGACAGCTCGCCAAAATTCGGTGTCCATTTCGCGCGCAACGCGGATCCGTGCTGCCCATATGATTTTTGCGTCAACGATATCGGAGTTGATCACACCGGCAGGCTCGTTTTTCCTCCGCATGTGCTGCCGACGGGGCTCTCGCCAACGCAAAAGGCTAGCTTGACCACGCGGGCTGTGATCGACTGGATCTCCATGCAGCGGGTGATCGTCCGATTCCCGTCTGCGAAAACCACGCGGCCGCAGCCAAATGACATCCTGACGGCCCTAACTCGATCCGCCGGGGTGCTGCCCGGACCGGCCGGGGAGCTCAGTTTGGAGAGCGAGACAGTGCGCCAGCGGTTGGTGACGTTGTATCCCGAGGCAGGGCGAGATCCGAACGACTACGGCCCTCAGCCGTATTGTGAGGAACGCTACTTGGACGGACGCCGCGCCTGGTACCAAAAGCCGGTGTCGTACCAAAACACAGCGTCCTCGCATCAAGTTGCATCTCGGGACGTCTTGTAATCAGTTCGCGGCAATCAGTTCGCGACCGCGCCCAGCGTCTGCAAATACGCGAGAAGGGCTTCGAGCGCCTCGGCGCTGATCCGGGTTTCATCGAACCCCGGCATGTTGTCTTCTCCCTCACGGATCTGCTTGCGCGTTTGCGCTGGCGACCACGCGAGATTCTTGATCGCGGGGCCAGATCCTTCGTCTCCCCCGGGATGGCACCCGGCGCAGTAGGTCTCGTATTGTTGCTGTCCTAGGGCGACGTCGGTGGACGAAATCGGTCCGTCGTACGAGGCGGCGATTTGTTCACCTCCCGAAGATTCGTCGGTAGTCGCGGTCGCGGGTTTCTCTCCGCCGCAACCGCCGAGGGCAACGCCGAGGAGAGCGACACACGCCGCAATCGAGCACTCTGCTTTCTTGGGTACCGTCAAGTTGTTTCCTCCGTCAGAGATATTGGCCGCAGGGTACTCGTCCGCGAGTCCATTTGCACGCATCTGAAGCGGAGAACTGACCGTGTTTCGCTTCCGCGCGCGGAGACGCGTTGGGCCCACACTTCTGTGCTAGGACCGTCCCATGGAGCGCTACGATCACCGAACTATCGAGGCCAAGTGGCAGGCGTATTGGGAGCAGTCGGGGACGTTTCGGACGCCAACCGACGACCATCCCGGGCCGCACTCCTACGTTCTCGATATGTTTCCCTATCCGTCAGGGTCTGGACTGCACGTAGGCCATCCCGAGGGATATACCGCGACCGATATCATCTGCCGGTACCGCCGGGCTCGCGGCCACGCAGTGCTGCACCCCATGGGATGGGACGCATTTGGTTTGCCGGCTGAACAGCACGCGATTCAAACCGGAACCCATCCGCGGCAGACCACCGAGAAAAACGTCGCGAACTTCCGGCGCCAACTCAAGATGCTGGGGTTTAGCTACGATTGGGAGCGAGAGATCGACACCACGGATCCAGCGTACGTGAAATGGACGCAGTGGATATTCTTGGTGCTCTTTCGGCGCGGGCTAGCGTATCAGAGCGAAGTGGCGGTCAACTGGTGTCCGGCGCTCGGCACGGTGCTGGCGAACGAGGAAGTGGTAGGTGGGGTGAGCGAGCGGGGAGGGCACCCCGTGGATCGTGTGCCGATTCGTCAATGGGTGCTTCGCATTACCGCGCACGCAGAACGCTTGTTGGCCGGGCTGCAGGACGTCGACTGGCCAAGCAGTACGCGGACCATGCAACAAGAATGGATCGGTCGTTCGGAGGGAGCCTTGGTCCGGTTCGCGGTGAACGCCCCGAGCGACCAACGGTTCATCGAGGTGTATACGACCCGGCCCGACACCCTCTTCGGAGCGACGTTTCTGGTGCTCGCCCCGGAGCATCCGTTGGTGGCCGAAGTGACGTCGGATGCGCAGCGCCCCGCGGTGGACGCATACGTCGAACGCGCGCGCTCGCGAAGCGAGCTTACGAGGCAGTCCGACAAAGAAAAGACGGGGGTATGGACCGGTGGGTACGCGGTGAATCCCGTGAACGGGGAGAACGTTCCGATCTGGATCGCGGACTATGTATTGATGGGATATGGAACTGGGGCGATCATGGCCGTCCCGGGCCACGATGAGCGCGACTTCGAGTTCGCCAAGCGGTTCGATATCCCGATCGTGCAGGTGGTGAGCGAAGACGGGCAGGTTCCCGAGCGTCCGCTCGATGCCGCGCTCGCCAAGCCGGGGCGAGCTATCCACTCGGGTCCCTACGACGGCCTGGAAACCGCGGTGGTCAAACAAAAGATTGTCGAGGATCTCGAGCAGGCGGGAACCGCGACGCGTCGCGTCCAGTACAAGTTGCGCGACTGGGTGTTTTCGCGGCAGCGCTACTGGGGAGAGCCGATTCCGATCTACTTCCCCGTGGAGACCGAAGGTGACCCGCGTCAAGGGGACCCTCACACCATACGTTACGACCAGCCCAGAGCACTCGACGAGAGCGAACTCCCGCTCCTTCTTCCCGAGCTAGACGATTACAAGCCAGGGGCAGACCCGGCGGGGGTGCTGGCGCGGGCCGTCGATTGGCGTTTCTTTGAGCGCGATGGGCAATGGTTTGCTCGCGAGACCAATACGATGCCTCAGTGGGCGGGGTCATGCTGGTACTATCTGCGGTTTCTTGATCCGGCGAACGAGCGCGAACCCTGGACCGCGACATCTGCGGATCGATGGCTGCCGGTGGACCTCTATGTGGGAGGCGCCGAGCACGCGGTGCTTCATCTCCTCTACGCACGTTTTTGGCATCAGGTGCTCTACGACGAAGGGTTGGTTCGTGTCGCAGAGCCTTTTTACAAGCTCGTACACCAGGGCATGATTTTGGGCGAGATCGAATACCAACGTGCGGACGGGACGTGCGTCGATGCGGCTTCGGTCGAAAAGAACGCGGCGGGCAAGTTCGTGGAGCGCGGCGTGCCCGATGGCGAGTTGACCGCGAAGGCCTACAAGATGAGCAAATCGAGGGGGAACGTCGTGAACCCGGACGATATCGTGGAGCAGTTCGGTGCCGATTCGATGCGGGTATACGAGATGTTTATGGGGCCGCTCGAGGCAACCAAGCCGTGGAATACGGAAAGCATCGGAGGCGTACGCCGGTTTCTCGATCGCGCATATTCGCTCTCGCGAATGGCGGATGCGAAAGTAGCTTCGGATGATACGCTCGATCGCGCGGTTCATCGCGCGGTGAAAAAGGTCACGGAGGATATCGAGACGATGCGGTTCAATACCGCGATCAGCGCGCTGATGGTGCTGAGCAACGAGCTTCATCGGCGAGCGTCGGTTCCAAAGCGCGCGGTGGAGACATTGACCCAACTGCTGCACCCGTTTGCGCCCCATCTGGCCGAAGAGATGTGGGAGCAAATCGGAAACCCGGCCAGCGTTCAAGACGCAGCGTGGCCAGCGTTCGACCCGGCGCTCTGCGAGGATGATGAAGTGGAGATACCGGTTCAGATCAATGGAAAGAAACGCGGCGTAGTCAAGTTGTCCAAAGACAGCAGCGAAGATCAAGCGCTGGTGGCGGCACGAGCGATCGATAAAGTGCAAGAGCAGCTTGAGGCAGGAACGTTGCGCAAGACCATCTGGGTTCCCGGCCGCATTCTCAACCTTATTGTCAAATGATCACTGCTCTAGAGCCACGGCCATGCTTCGGGGTCGACGCCCCAGCGCATTTGAAACGCGTCGCGAAGAAAGCCTTCGGCCTGCTTTGCGTGTGGCGAGAACCCGGTAATGGGTTCCTGCGAAACGTCGTCGATGTTTGAATAGTATCGCCAAATGAACAGCCCCGAGAACCATGGTTCGGGGAGAAAATACTGAAACATGACCTCGAACCCGCGGGTCTGGGCGGCCTCGTCGACCGCGCTTCCGTCTGCGTGCTCGGGCCACACGTGCGGTTGAAACGTTGCATTCGGGCGGGCCATGTACCCGATTTCGGTAAAAAACACAGGCATGCCAAGTGTTCGGGAGATGTATGCGAGTTCGTCGCGTGCTTCTTCAGCCTTGACGTGGTTTTCGTAGAGCGTGTTGTCTTGCCATCCCAGTTCGTAGAACGCGTTGACGCCAACCAGGTCGAGCTGGTCCCAAAACAAGACGTCACTCACTTCTTCCCACCAGTTTGCGCTGTAGGTCACGAGGCCCGGATAGATGGCGCGAACGTCGCGAATCAAGGAGGTCCAAAATTCGAGATGAGATCCCGAAAAAGACTGGCACTCCTGACCGATCGCAAACGCATCCACCCGAGAGGCGCTTGAGTCCGCCGCCCACGCCAGAATAAACTCACGATACGAGCTTAGGAACGCCTTCCAGCGCGCCTCGGAACCCGGATCGACGTGGAGCCGAAAGCCTCCCGCTTCGATCCAGATATGCGGCACCAGCAAAACACGCATGTCGCGCTCGTGGGCTTGCTCGACCATCTTCGCGATCGCGGCTCGGGTGTCTTCATAAGGTGCTTCGAAGTCCATCAAGATGTCGGTGCTTTGCTCGTCCCACATCCGCCCGTAGGGCGTGATGGCGATCCAGTTCACGCCCAACTTGCGTAGTTCATCGAGAAGCCGTGCGCTGTACTCGGTGCCGTATCCCCGGCCCGCTTGCTGGGAAGATTCGATAGGGCCGATGGTTACCCCGCGCATTCCTGAGAGCCCGGCGTCTTTCCAGGCTCGTGAGCCAGGAGGCAATCGGTGCCAGGCGAATGCAGCCCCTGAGTAACCCATCGTAGCCCCAAATGCGGCGGCGAAGTACGCCGCGAGCAAGTAGCGACCCGCGACGCGCTTGGCTCGCGAGTTAGCGAGCGGGTCGGAGCTGAAGGTCGATCCTCCTCGCTCGAGTGTCGAAATGCACCGTGGCTTCACCGCTTACAAACCCTTCCTTCTCGGCTCGTACTTGACCGAAAGGAACGTCCGTGTCCACCGTCATCTCGTAGTCGCCGCCTCCGCCCGTGGAGGTGCGTGTTCGAAAAAGGGTATCAGAAACGAAGGTGACAGTTGCTCCGCCGATACCATTCCCGTTGGTCTCGTCGGTTACTACGCCGGATACCTCAAATGCGTCGGTCGCCGAGCCAGCTTCTTTGCACGCCGAACTGGCGGGCAGCATGAGGAGCAAAAAAAGTGTGGAGACGTGTCGAACGACGCAGAACGCGGAGGCGGGAGACGCTATAAGCTTGCTCGGCATGCGCTAGCGAGACGCCTGGTTGCCACCGGTGGCACCGCTTCCTCGCTTGAGCTCAGTGAGCACCAGTTTCGCAATCGCTTTCAGCGTATCAAATACGCCTTCCCCAGTCGTAGCCACCGCGCCAAAATCCGGAACGCCGTTCGGGTTGAGCAAGTTCTTCAGCTCCTCCTCGGGCGCGATGCTTGGCATGTCTCGCTTGTTGTACTGTACGACGTAGGGCAACCGATCCAGGCTGTAGCCTTGCTCTGCCAGGTTCGTCCGGAGATTTTCCATCGATTCGATGTTGGCTTCCATCCGCGCAATCTGCGAATCGGCCACAAAAACCACTCCATCCACACCCTTGAGGATGAGTTTTCGGCTCGCGTCGTAGAACACCTGCCCCGGAACCGTATAGAGGTGGAATCTTGTCTTGAATCCTCGAATCTCTCCGAGGGCCAAGGGCAAGAAATCGAAAAACAGCGTACGTTCCGTCTCCGTGGCGAGGGAGATCATTTTCCCTTTCGCGTCCGGATTGGTCTTGTTGTAGATGTACTGAAGATTGGTCGTTTTACCGCACAGACCGGGCCCATAGTAGACGATCTTGCAGTTGATTTCTCGTGACAGGTAGTTGATGAACGACAACGGGATCCTCTCAGTCGTTGAACAGGTTGTCGATGTCGTCGTCGGTGATTTCCGCGAACGGTGTTTCTTGGTTGGGGTCTTGTACTTTCGCGAGCAGCGCTTCAAAGATGCGGTTGAGCTCTTCGCTCGACTTCTTCACGCGAAGCCGAACCAGACCTAGGCTCGTCTTGTTGTCAAAGATGACGACCAGGATGACTCGGTTGCCCACCAACTGAATGTGGATGTTGGCTCGCTCGCCCTCGTGAAACTGGGTGGTGAACTCGTTTTCCCGCAGCAGTTTTGCGATGCCCCCCGTCGCAGCAATATTGCCGGCGGTAAGCGAGGCAAGCGAAGTCGTATCGATCTGATCGGTGTCGCCGGCGGCCGCAATCAACTGACCGTTTTTGTCAATGATAAATACGACTTGGGCGTTGGCGTCGCGTACGAGTCGGTCCACGATGCCTTGGATTTCGTGAAACTCCTCCTCGTACATAACCATCTGCGGGCTGCTCATGGGCTCCTCCGCGTGACCTGTTCGCTCACGCTGTTCATCTCAAGTTGGTTCCCTGCATGTTCCCTCGGCGAGCTTCCTATGTGACCACACGGGTTTGCACGTCGCCCGGTTATTCGTTCCTACCAGATGCGGCCGACGCAGAAAAGGCTTACCCGAGTCATCATAACTCGAGTCACGCGATGACTGGGCCGGAATCTTACGCAAAAGCCAAAGTTCTTGATGCGGCGAGGTCTCGCTTCGCAGCGTGCGAACGCACAGTTCAATACCCTGGCCGCCGATCGCGTGGCCGATCACAGCGACCATCTTCTCGGAGCTCGCTCCTGCATGCAAGCAACTTGTGCGGTCCGTCTCGTCGGGCGCGTGACGGATTTACACCTATCGAATCTCGGAATGTTCCAAAACCACTTCGAATTCGTCTATCGTACCTCCCGGAGGTTTCATACGACATGCGACGCTTTCGATTGGAGACCTGCGTTCTCGCCGTCCTTATCGCGTCCTGCGGAGGTGCGGGGGCGGGCATACGCGCCGGCAAGATGCCGGATGGTGCCACGTACTATGGAGTTTGGCAGTCTCCTCAATATGGCGAAATGAATCTTTGTCAGTCGGGCACCACCGTGCACGGTGATTTCGTCAAGAACGAACGCCGGGGTCGCATTCATGGCACCGTGGAGGGTGACGTTCTTCAATTTCAGTGGGAAGAGCGGCGGGAGCTCGTTCAAGGGCGACCATCGATCACCCGGGGTCACGGGTACTTTCGTCTCGAAATCGGCGACGATGACGACCACTATCTGCGCGGACAGTGGGGGCACGACAACTCGTACGATGGCGGTGGGCCCTGGAACGCGGTCAAGCTTCGTCGCCGCACGCCGACGGGTTGCGGGGGACCCAGCCCAAGCGCACCCTCGCAAGAATCCTACGACGAAGGCTCCTACGATTCAGAAGCTGAAGATGAATACGAGGACGCCGGTGATCCGGTGGATGCCGCCGACCCAGCGGATGGGGCCGACCCCGACCTTCAGGGGCTCGATGAGCTGTAACGCGTCTGTTCTGGTGCTGTCGCTTTCACGCGCATAGACATGGCTCAGGTCAACCCGCTCACTCGTGAACTGCTGGTCAAGCTGGTCTACTATGGGCCGGGGCTGTGCGGAAAAACGACCTCTCTGCAGTGCGTACACCGGGTTTCTCCCCCAGAAAGTCGCGGTCAAATCGTGTCGCTGGCGACGCCTGTCGATCGCACGCTCTACTTCGATTTCTTGCCGTTGCGCTTGCCCCCGGTGCGTGATCATCACGTGCGGCTGCAGCTGTTCACAGTACCGGGCCAGGTATATTTCAATGCAACGCGCAAGCTGGTGTTGACTGGAGTCGACGGGATTGTGTTCGTTGCCGATTCGCAGGTCGAACGACAAGACGCCAATCTCGAGTGCATGGAGAATCTGGCTTCGAACTTGGAAGACCAAGGTCGAAGCCTCGCCGAAGTTCCTTTGATCATGCAGTACAACAAAAGGGATCTTCCGAATGTCCTTCCCATTGTGGAGCTTGAGCGTTCGCTCAACGCCCTCGGCGTTCAATCGTTTTCCACGTGCGCGACGCGCGGGGAAGGCGTGCTGGATGCGCTCGACGGTTTAGTGCAGGTCGTCCTCCGGGACCTCGAAGCGCGCAACGTGCTCGGTGCCCCGACCGCGCCATCGACGGAGCCGCGTTTCGAACGCGCTGAGGAAGCCCTTGATGAGCAGATCGGTCGGGCGAGCGAGGAAATTTGGAGAGATCGCGCGGAGCGCCCCACCGAAGCGATCGCGGCACCGTCGATTCAGCCACGCGTCAGCATGGATCCTATCCCCGTCGCGCCGCCGGGCACAGGTGGAGCGGGGCCGAGCTGGGTGGCTCTTTTTTCGGAGGACGCGCCCCTTATTCGCGCCCTCGAAGAGGACATCGCGGCGGGTCGACTGAGCGATGCCGTCATTCGCTGCGAGGAGCTTGCTACGGCAATTCTGACCCACGCTGCTCATCAAGCAGGAATTTCGGCTCAGTTTGTCGAGTCCGCGCTGGTCGCCCCCCTGGTTGGCCTAGAAGGAGAACGATGGTTCGCGTTTCGGCGGCTGGTCCGCCGGGCTCGGTCCGGCGGTCCCATCGACCTCCGTGACGCCCTCCGCGCATACGCCATGCTGATCGAAACACGCCTCCGCCGTGACCGTTTGCTCGGTTAATTGGAGGGGCTGACCGCAGCCCCTGCATCGTTCGGAGGGGCTGACCGCAGCCCCTCCCCCCGCGGAATACGATTCCGCTGGGCCCCCCACCCGCCGCCGGCCGCGTTTGCGGCCGTCCCCACCGCGTAGCGGCGGGGCCCCGGTTACGTTGGGCTTCAGCGTTGGGGCAAGACAGCGGACGCCGACAACACCTCGAATCCGCTACCGCGGTTCACGGTCAGGCAACCAGTTCACGTGCGTCGTGGCGGGGGAGCTTGGGTGAATCGTCGGGGTTGTACCCTGACGAGAGGGTTTGGGTGCCAAACCCTCAAACAACATAGCCGCGGGGCCCCCCACCCAACGCCGCTTCGCGCTGCGCGGGGGCCCCTACGCCCCCTTGCTTTCTTCGTGCCGTGTTCGCGGTGAACTGCTTTCGTTCGGACGGTGTCTGCCGTCTGGTTGGCTCTTCTATCCGTGTCGTTGGAAGGCGTGATTGTGTCCTAAGTCCGGCCGCTTTGCGGCCGCCCCACCGCGGAGCGGCGGGGCCCCAGCAGTTCAACCCTACGAAACCGAGCACGTGGTTCCTGGCGGGCGACCTGACAACGGGTCGAAGGTCTGTTGTCGTTTGAAGTCTTGTCCCAACGCCGAAGTCCGACGAGACCGGGTCCCCGCCGCTCTGCGGTGGGGACGGCCGCGAACGCGGCCGGCGGCGGGAGGGGGCCCCCGCGGAATCGTATTCCGCGGGGGGAGGGTCTGCGGCCAGACCCTCCCAACAATACAGGGTCTGCGGCCAGACCCTCCAAAAAATCACAGCTGAAGTCTGAGCGTGGCGTAGGGCTCGAGCTCAATTGCGCCGCGGATGCGAAATCGATTGCCAGGCAAGTCGACGACCGGTCGATATTGGGGGTTCACGATTCCCTCCGGGCATTGTCCTGCCCGAGCATCGCTAGCGCCTGCTACTGCGCCTACGTTGCACGGATTTCCTGCGGTAATTAGGTGAGGCGTGACGTAGGTAATCAGCGTTCCCACATGGAGTCGCACTCGACGCGACGCCTGGATCTCCAGCGCCAGGCGCCCTCCCAAACGGCCATGTGGGTTGACTTGGGTGAGCCCGGTGAACGCGACCGAGCGAAATCCTCCTGCCGGGGAGATCCCTTCGAAGTTCACGTTTCGCAGAAAAGGAGACGCGGATGTGCCGAGTGCATCAAAGAGAGGGGTGTAGTCGCGGCCTTCGGATACGTACGTTGCGCGAAACCCCACGTCGACGGCGACTCGCTGCCAAGCCTCCCGGTTCTCCCATGGGATCCAGGCCGCCCCTGCTCTAAACGTGCCCCTTTTGGGGGGATTGGTTACGTCCGAGCCCTCGAGGTTTCCTCCTGGCTGAAATCGATCCTTAGCGCGTCCCGGCCACTCCGAGTGAAACAAAAGGCCTCCATAGGGCTCAAAGTAGCGAAAACGTCGGGAAAGTTTGGTCTCTACGCGCAGCGCGTGCGTACCGCGGCTCACTCCTTGGCCGCATTCTACGGCGAGGTCGGCGTCGCATGGTTCAAGTATTCTGCCGATGCCGAAGCGACCTTCCGCGGCGATTACCCAGTTGGGTAGATCCGGACGTCGTTCTTGGCCCAAGATTCCCCACGAGATTCCCACCGCGAGATGCTCCGGACCAAATCGGATAGGGGAGCGAAATGGGACCCCAAATAGGGGAATGCGCCCGCGACCATCCGGGTCCAGCACGCCGAGCACGAAGTCGTCGCCGTTGCTCAGTCGACGGGAATCTCGCACCACCACCGGGAGACGCGCGTAGAGCGCAAGGTCGTGGTAGAGCCCGATATCGATGCCCGCGTCGACGATGGATTTGTGATGCGTAAACGTCGCCGCGCCGGCAAACGTGCTCGGATTGCCCGATAGACCCGACGCAGCGGTCGTCGTTTCCCGTTCTATCGTGCCGCGCGTGTATACGTGGCGAAACCCGAGTGTGATATCGAAATCAAACGGATCCCCAGGCTCTGCCGCGTCGATCACGTCGGTGAATTCGATGGGGCTGTTCAGTAGGGTCAGCGAATCGTCGGCGTGAACAGACTTCTTCGGGGCAAGCGCAAGTAGCGCGGCGAGCACAAGCAGGCTCGTCCGGGTCCCAGACCAGAATGCGCGAAGGACCATGACGCGCGGAGCATACGTACGCGACCGGCAAAGGGTCAAGCCGCCGCCCGCGACTGCACCAGACTGACTACCCTGCGACTGCACCAGGCTGACTACACCGTGGCGCTCGTCTACTTACGTATGGTAGCACAGCCATTCTGAGCAACGATTCCGGTTGCGGAGCGTTGACCGAAGGAGTCATGCCGGAGAAGTCATGGTGGACGGGGGATGCTGGGGAGTGCGCCGATGCGTGGTGTGGAGTAGTCTCTTGGTGCGCGCAGGCCTCGCGCTGTCGTTCTTCGTGGCGGGCTGCGGGGGACGATTTTCCGCGAGGACCAGTGCAGTGCGGCGAAAAGGATTTGTAGCCGTTGAAGACGGGCGGTTGGTTCGGAACGGCACGCCCTACCGATTTTTGGGCGCGAATTTTTGGAACGCCGCGAACTTGGCCTCTCGAGGGCCGGGTGGCGACCGCGCGCGTTTTCTTCGTGAGGTGGATCGCCTCTCCGATCTTGGAGTGACGAATGTTCGTGTGATGGCCAGCGGGGAGGGCAAGCCCGACCTTCCGTACAGTGTGCAGCCCGCCTTGCAACCTCAAGCGGGAGACTACGATCCCCAGGTCTTCGACGGCCTCGACTTTGCTCTCGCAGAGTTTGGCCGGCGGGGCATCACGGTGGTGATGTGTCTCAACAATTTTTGGTTTTGGTCAGGCGGTTTTGCCCAATATCTGCGTTGGAACGGAAGCGGGGCAGTTCCTTTTCCGGAAAGCCAGGACGACGACCACGGGCCGTTTAGCCGATTCTCTGCGAAATTCTACCGAAGCGGAGGGGCCCAGCAGGATTTTCAGCGCCACATACGCACGGTTATCCTTCGAAAAAACTCATACACGGGCACGTCGTACCGCGACGACCCCCACATCATGGCTTGGGAGCTCGCCAATGAACCTCGAGGGATGGGCGATCGGAGGGTGTTCCGGCAGTGGATCGACGAAAGCGCGGCGTTCATCAAATCCGTAGACCCGGCCCACCTGGTGACCACCGGCAGCGAAGGGGACACCCGCTATCCCTTTTTGAATGGCTTGGACACTCAAGTGGACCACCAGAGTGACCATATTGACTACGTCACGTTTCATCTTTGGGTCCAGAACTGGGGATGGTTCGATGCCGAGCACGAATCGACCAGTATCGCGTCCGCGATATACAAAGCGAAACGATACATCGATGACCAGCTCAAACAGGCGGCCGCGGTGGGTAAACCTGCGGTGCTCGAGGAGTTTGGCATAGGTCGCGATGGAGGGTCGTACGAGCCCGCGTCCTCGGTGCGCATTCGTGCGCGGTACTTCGACGAAGTGTTGGAGGCTATCTACCGATCCGCGTCCGGTGGTGGGGCGGCGTCGGGAAGCAACTTTTGGGCATGGGCTGGAGAAGGGCGCCCGCAGGATCCGGGTGGCATGTGGTCGGCAGGCGATCCGTGGATCGGCGACCCGCCACACGAGCGACAGGGTTGGTACAGCGTGTATGACGCCGATGCGGCCGTGCTCGATGTGTTCCGCCGCCATGCGTCGCAGCTTCGCGATCTGGACTAGAGCAGTGCCCTTTTGGCCTGATCGCGGCTTACCTCCCCTGCTCGGCCAGCCGAAGTACCCGACGTACGTCGGCTGGCCTGCGCTGCCCAGTAGGGGGTGGGGCCCCATCGGATGTATTCGA
>JANQQS010000190.1 GCA_028284955.1 Myxococcota bacterium
CGAGCGCCCCCACAGCAAACGACTGAGGAAGGCTCCGAGCCTTTCGCAGGGAGAGAGCGAGGAGGTAAGCCGCGCTCAGGCCAAAAGGCCGCCGCTCTACGCTGTGGCTTTGCGGAGTGCTTTGAGCAACGGCTTAATGCGCGGGAGTTTCAGCTTGAGGCCGACGCGATTTGCGACCACCACCGACGAAACATGGCACACCGGTTCGAACTCAATGAGCCCGTTTTGGCGGAGCGTCTCTCCAGTTTCCACGAGGTCGACAATCACATCCGCGAGCCCCGTTAGCGGTGCCAGTTCAACCGAACTTTGGACGAAAATCGGTTCGATGGCGTGCCCCTTGGATACGAAATGGCGCCGCGCGATGTTCGTAAACTTCGTCGCCACGCGAAGCGGCCGTCCGCGCGGCTTGGGGGGATAGGTCGTGTCGGGCATACCGGCCACCACCATGCGACAACGGCCGATGCCGAGGTCTACGGGAACGTAGAGATCGTATCCCTGCTCCCAAATCACGTCTCGACCCACGATGCCGAGATCGGCCACGCCATACTCGACGTAGGTCGGTACGTCGTCTGGCTTCAGGAGCAAAAAACGCACGTCGCTCCCGGAATCTTCTCGAATGAGCTTCCGGCTCTTCTTGGTGAGCGCGCGGGTCCCAATCCCGGCTTGCTGAAACACCGGAGTCAGCTGTTCAAGCACGCGACCCTTGGGAATGGCCAGCACAATCGGCTCCGCTTGTGAAGCGTTCTTAGGCATCTCCAGGAATTCTTTCCACCGTCGCACCGAGGCCGGACAATTTCTTTTCGATGCGCTCGTAGCCCCGATCAAGGTGATAGACACGCCGAAGCTCCGTGGTCCCCGAAGCTACGAGCCCGGCGATGACCAAAGACGCACTGGCCCGAAGGTCGGTCGCCATCACTTGGGCTCCTTGCAGCTTGCGCACTCCTTGAATCGTCGCCGTACGCCCGTTCACTTGGATATTTGCCCCCATCCGATTGAGCTCCGGAACATGCATAAACCGATTTTCGAAAATGGTTTCCGTAATTCGGCACTGGCCTTCCGCAAGACACATAAGCGCCATGAACTGTGCCTGCATATCAGTCGGAAACGCGGGATACGGCGCGGTGGTCACATCGGTGGGGCGCGGTGATCGATCGCACCCAGCTCGAATTCCGTCCCCCTCTCGTTCGACGTGGACACCAGCCGCCCGAAACTTCGCCGCCACTGCTTCAAGATAGTCAAACGAGACACCTTCGAGGCGAACGTCGCCTCGGGTCGCGGCTGCCGCAGCGAGATACGTTCCCGCTTCGATCCGATCGGGAATCACCGCGTGGTCGACCGGGTGCAAGGAATCCACTCCTTCGATCACGATGACGTCTGTTCCGGCGCCGCGCACATTGGCGCCCATCTTGTTGAGCACCCGCGCCAACTCTTCGACCTCGGGTTCTCGAGCTGCGTTGGTCAGAATGGTTCGGCCTTTCGCGAGCACCGCAGCGCTCATGAGATTCTCTGTGCCGGTCACCGTCGTCAAATCGAAATGGATTTCCGCGCCCAGCAGCCGGCCCTTGGGCACCGACACGTCAACGTAGCCGTGCTTGATTTCAATATCTGCCCCCATCGCCTGGAGGCCCTTGAGGTGCTGGTCAATGGGGCGCGCGCCGATTGCGCAGCCTCCTGGCAAAGACACGCTCGCCCGCCCATACCGAGCCACCAGTGGCCCCAATACAAGTACCGACGCGCGCATTTTTTTAACATGCTCGTAAGGCGCCACCGGCTCCGCGACCGGCCGTCCCCGTACCGCGACCGTGCTCTCTTGAACGTCTACATCGAGCCCGAGATGCCGCAGCATCTGGGCCATGGTGCGGATGTCTCGCAGCTCAGGAACATTTCGAAACGAGTGCTCTCCATCCGCCAGGAGCGCCGTGCATAGAATTGGCAGCGCCGCGTTTTTGGCGCCGCTGATCCGAACGCTTCCTTCGAGGCGAGCGCCACCTTCGATGCGAATACTGTCCACGAACTCAGTTTCCCTCTTCCGAGGTCGACTTCGAGGCGAGAGCTTGGTCGACCGCAGCGCGAAACTCGCTGATCGGTTGGGCGCCCAACACCAGCCGGCCGTTCACAAAAAAAGCAGGCGTCCCCATCGGTGCTCCGGTGGCTTCCATCGCGGCGAGGTCGTGTTCCAACACGGATCGATGCCGATGGCGATCGAGCGCGGCTTGGAGTTTCTTGATGTCGATTCCGCCGACCTGCCTCGCATATTGTTCGAGATGGGTGCGCTCGAGGGCGTGTTGATTCGCGAATAAGACATCGTGATACGCCCAGAACTTCTCATCCCCGGCTTGAGAAAACACTTCGTGGGCTGCTTCTGCCGCCAAACTCGCGTGCCGATGAAACGGCATGGGTAGATGCCGCCACACAATTCTCAGCCGCTCGCCATAGTCTTCTCTGAGCTGCTTCACGGTGGGCCCGACATGTTTGCAAAACGGGCACTCGAAATCCGAAAAAATTTGCATCGTCACCGGTGCTTCAGCGCTCCCGGCACTGGGACGATGCTTGGGAATCGGCACGCGGAATCTCGGTTCGGCATGGCCTGGCTCGGCAAAGCTTGGTTCGCTACTCGGTTCAGCGGGTGTCGATTCGACCGGATCCGATTCAGAACCCAGTTTCGATTCAGAACCCAGTTTCGATTCAGAAGGGAGCGACTCCGTCCCGGTTGATTTGACGGCGTTGCTGCCACCACAGCCAGCCACAGCAACGGCAGCTAGTACCGGAACTCCAAATTCTGAAAGCTTGAATATTCGCGACCGAATCATCGCGAAACGCCGTAGCAGGCTGGTTCATCGATGGCAACGGTCACCGACGCGAGCCTACGCGAGGCTCATTCCCAACACAAAAAGGCCGAACCCGCACAGCACAACCAATCCCCAGCGTGTCGCCTGGGAACGAACCAAACGATCTTCGTGGTCGATCGCGCAGCTCGCAAACGCGAACGCGCCCCCGACCCACGAAAAAAAGCCCAGCAGGAGCACCAAAGTCCAGCCAACATGAGGGCGCGGCGTTTTCTCGAGTAGCGCAAAATGCTCGGCTCGCAACTGGGCCAAGGACTTGCCTGCATCGATAGGGGGAGGAGGCAGCCCGGCCATTAGATCTGCGATGCGCGCGTTGGCGACTTCGAGTCGATCGACATGGGGCGTGTACCAACTGCGCGTGGAGAGAATAGAGCCGCGGATCGAACGCCATGCCCGCAGCGCGCGGTGCACATCTCCCTCTGACTCGGCGTTCCTCGCAATCTGCGCCAAGCCAGCCAACGCTCGCGGCGGATAGGGGCTCGCGGGAGCGTACCAACGAGCCGAACGTCGAAAATGAACAATCGCAGCTTCCACATCGCCGGATTCGAGCGCTTTTTCGGCAGTGCGGAGCTCGGTTCGCGACTCGGTCACCGCCCGCACCACAGTCACGGCCACCAGTACCCCCACGATGCCCAATATTTTGGCGATTCTTCGCGCCCAAACGCCCACCAAGCACACCTCGACCTAGAGAAAATCTCTTTTCCGGAAAATTAGCGCCCCGAGCACCAACAGCATCGCACTGTAGCCGAGAGCATAGCCCAAGGACGTCCCGACGTAAGTCCAGGGTCCACCGAAATCTTCCACGTGCGTCATCAATGTGTGACGGCCGGGTACGAATAGGTTTAGATTTGGCGCGACTTCCGCGACGCCGGCAAGCAACGTCTTGAGCTGAGGATCAACCTCCCGTGTCTGCATCGCGATCATGTCGTCCGCAGAACGACCTACGAGCCACACCCCAAAGGTGAATACTGCCGTCAAAAACGGGGTAGAGAATGAAGAAAAAAGCAGCGCAACCGCTGCCAAAATGAATACTTCGCCCGCATTCAACGCCAGCGCCGCGAGCACGGTCTGCTGGGATACGTCGGTACGACTCGCGACCCACACCGCAAGGCCCAGCGAGAGCGCCGAAAGCGGCGCCAGAATCGCGGTGCGATCTTTAACGAAAAACCACGCCGCGCCCGCAACTCCAGCCAAACACACGGGAGCGCCAATTCCGAATCGCATGTCGACTCCAGCCTGAAACGCCATGACCCAGAGCTGAATGGCGCCCATAAACGCAATGAACACCACGCCGGTGCCCACAATGCCGAAGTACTTGCCGAGGAGAAACTCATGGCGATGAATGGGGCGCGGCAAGATGACGTACAGAGTCTTGCGCTCGATTTCTTTGTACAGGAGCGACGAGCCAAGCGAAACCGCGATGACCACCGAGAAAAAAGAAATCGAAGCCAAACCGATATCCTCGATGACCCGGCGCTCTTGGTCGAGCGAAAGCTCGCCCAGCGCGAGCGTAAAGAGCAGCACCAAACTCGCAAACGCCACCACGCCAATCAGCACTCGATCGCGCACGGCCTCGCGAAACGTATTGATCGCGACCGCGTATACGCGTCCCATCTCGCTAGCCTCCTCCGCCAAAAAAGAGCGCTCGGCCCGCCACGTAGTGACTCAGGGTATTCACGGAGATGATGAAAAACGCTGCGGCGCCTAGCGTGGCTGCCAAACGAACCCAACGAAACGTGGCCGGACGAGTTACAATTTCCCAGGTCGTTGCAAAGTCGAGCACGGACTCGGATAAATGCAAAGAAAACGCGCCTACCCCAATGAGGTAGGTCGCGAGCAAGACGTAGTTCGCGGCGTCGCTGCGCAAGATGCCGTAGAGCATGAGGGGATCCCGGAGCACCAATGCAGGCCAGATGATGTTCACGTGCACTGCCGCGCAACAAACGGCGACGAACCCCGCCCCCCACGCAAGCTGCGCATTGCCGCGCGCGACGCGACACTCTTGTGACCGGACAGCCCCACCCCGAAGGCGAATGTACCCGAGAACGACATGCGCTCCGAACGCCACCCCGAGCAACCCGACTGTCACCCACACCACCCCCAAAGCAGGAATATTCATTCGCTGTTCGAATGCGTCGCGCCCCTCAATTCCCGCGCTGAGCTGCCATAGATGCACGATTGCTACGCTGGCCAACGGAACGATGCCGAGCAGCGAGTGGGCCTTGGCGACACGATGCTCGCCAGCAGAACGCTCAGCGACCGAGCTATGTGCGGGGGAGACATTCACCGTCGGCGCACACGCTATCGCCCACCCACCATGCAACGCAAGATCTTCAAACCGTAAAATGATTCGGGCTCCAAGATGAAATATCCGTGGGTTCAGTGCACTGTCGCGGGGGCGATCACCGCGCTATCCGCAGCTCCGGTGGAATGGGCGGGGTGTGCATTCGTGGGGGTCGCGATATGGCACAAC
Organism: Myxococcota bacterium; assembly: GCA_028284955.1. Classification (GTDB taxonomy): domain Bacteria; phylum Myxococcota_A; class Polyangia; order Polyangiales; family Houyiibacteriaceae; genus JANQQS01. Next base: position 5,320 of record JANQQS010000190.1, read on the forward strand.
GCCATCAGCAAAGAACCAGAGCCTCGCGAACGAAGCATGCGCAAGGGCGCGCTCTGCGGTTTGGCCTTCGGAATCGGTATGAACGCCGCGGCGCTCTATTGGGCGGTGGGCCTGCTTCAGGATTTCGCGAGCATGCCGCTTGTGGCGGCGTTGCCGGTGGCGGGAATTCTCGTGTTGGCCCAGTCGCTCGCGTACTTCAGCGCGGGTCTCGCTGCAGCGGCTCTGCGTTGGCCAACCTGGCTTATCCTGCCGATGTGCATCACGGTTAGCTCCTCTCTCGTTCCAGCGCTCTTCCCTTTTGGAATCGCCTCGGGGCAGGTCGCGTGGATCGAATTTGCTCAAGTCGCGGAGCTCGGGGGCCGACCGCTGCTTGATTTTGTCCTATGCCTCGCCGCATGTTCGATCAGCGAATCCCTTTGCCGGCCGCGCTTGCTTCCTGCTGCCATCGGGGTCTTCTGCGTGGTGACGCCGCACCTCTACGGGATGGCGCGTTTGCCGCAAATCCAGCGCGCGCGGCAGCGGGCTCCGCTGACTCGTGTCGGGGTCGTTCAACCGAACATCGGAATTTTCGAAAAGCGAGACTCTCGACTCGCGCCGGCTCACCTCGTGCAGCTCAAAAGCGCCACCCGACAACTCGAACACGACGGCGCGGAGCTCGTCGTATGGCCAGAAACAGCGTACCCGCTTCCACTACATCGAGCCGCACAAGCGACGCCGGAAGGCGTTTATTCGCTGCGCACCGATGAACAAAGCGGCCCGCTGATCTTCGGCGCAATCACCGTCGCAGCCACGTGCGACCGATGGAACTCCGCCGTAGCCATGGATGCACACGGCCGCTTTCGAGGCACCGTGGATAAAGCTGTGTTGCTGGCGTTTGGTGAATATGTTCCGTTTTGGCACTGGCTCCCGGTGTTGCAATCACGATTTCGCTGCCCTGGACTTCGATCTGGAACTACGCCGGGGGTGCTCGTGCTCAAAGAGCAACGCGTGGGCATTCTCAACTGCTACGAGGACGTTCTCGCGGGGTACACCCGTGCCGTCGTGGCTCGTCGACCGAACTGGCTCTTGAATTTGACCAACGACGCGTGGTTTGGAGACACCACCGAGCCTGCTCTGCACCATATGGTGGCCCGCCTGCGCAGTATCGAAACGCGTCGCGATCTTGTGCGAGCCGTCAACACCGGGGTCAGCGGTCATGTGAGCGCAACCGGAGAGAACACCGCCATCACCAATACCTACCAGCGGGCTGCGTTCATCGCGGAAGTCCGTTCCCTCGGCGGCACCACCCCATGGACACGCTTTGGAGACTGGCTTACCTGGGCTTTGTGCGGGGTTCTGCTGGCGCTCTTGCTCTTAGCCCGAGCAAAGCCAACGGTTCATTCGAACGTTCGAGGCGCAGCTCGCAGCCGATATCGATAGGCCACGTGCGCTGCGCGCCGTCGATGAAGATCTGGCCTTCGCGAATCTTGCTGTGGATGCGCAAATGCGAACCCACCGCCACAAGACCCTTCTCCAGACGCAAGCGCTCCCCATTGGCCAAAAATGGTTCACGAACCACGTACTGAAGTTTTTGAGACCCGAGAGCCAGCACGCGCCCTCCTGCAGAGCGCTGGGCAGCAGTCGACCCCGCGGCAGGCCCCACCCATACTCCGCTGGATATATGCTCTTCGCAGACGTCGCCGTGGGTAATCAGATAGCGCGTCGCGGCCGCCGGACAGCGATGGCAAAACAACATGTCGTTGAGCACTCGGTTGGAAATCACCTCGCCGTCGAGTTCCACCCGCATTCGTGCGAACTTGGTGACCCGCAGCTCTTTCGAAAGCGCGTGTCGCAGCACCGGCAAAACTTCGCCGCGTGTGCCCGCGCAGAAATACCCCACGCTATTTTCTGGAGCGCTGTTGATGCCGACGATCGGCGTATTCGGCCCGACCGTGTGCGACGCCCAAAGGAGCGTTCCATCGCCCCCTACCGTCACCACGAGGTCGTAGTCGGTGCCGATATCTTTCGCGTGGCGGTGGCGAAATACCGATTTCGCGGAGAGCGCACGAAGCGCGGCCCGTGTTTCGTCAAGAGCTTCGAGATGCGCCTCATGCGCATGCATCATCCCGCGCACCGACGGATCTTCGCGCTCCACCAACTCTGCAATGCGATCGCTCTGCGCGCCATGATACCGCTGGTACGTGGAGCGTTTGTACACCACCAGTACGCGAGCACTCATGGAGCGACGTTCCTTTTCAAGGACGCATCGACTCGCTCGCTCGATTTCCGCCGCGACAGCGATTCGGCGAGCCGCCGCAACACAAGCTCCGTTTTCATGTCGCAAATCTCTCCCGAGCGGGTCGCCTGGAGGGCGTCTTCAAGAGAAAAATAGCGTACCTCTGCGCGCTCTTCGGCGGGAGAACCATCTTCAGTCGGAATTCCTCGCGTCTCGGGGTCGACTTCAACCACGGTGAAGTGCAGCTTCTCCGCGAATGCGCCGGGCGTAACAAATGCGGCGGGCCCCAGAATCCGAACTCGGGAGGCATCGACCGAAAACCCGGTCTCCTCGAGCAGTTCGCGGGCAGCACACGCACGCACGGGATCCGGCCCTTGTTCGTCGAGTTCCAGTATTCCCGCGGGCGCCTCCCACAGGACGGGCGATGCCTCCTCCGGCCAGTCTTCGCGAAAAGAAAGCGGAGGCCGAAGCGCCGTGCGCAGACATACTTGAACCTCGGACGATTTTGCGTGCTCAAAAAAAGGCAACACCACAACCGCATCAAGCGCGCTCCTCTGCAACACATCGTACCGATACGACGCGCTCTTACTCCCGTCGGCGTAGGCGTTGCGCAACACGAGCCGCCGCAACGTAAGAAACCCTTCGTCGCATCGACTCGTCGCCGTAAGGTCTTCGGCGACCTCCACCCGCACGCTTGGAACCTGCTTCATAGCAGTGGTCATATTGACTGAGTGTACGTCACATAGCGCCCGACAGACTACGCCGCCTACGAGGGAATCTTTTTCGCATCTGCCAAAAACCGCTCTAGCCCGCTGTCGGTGAGCGGATGCTTGAGCACCTGATGAATCACCTTGTGAGGAATGGTCGCGACGTGGGCGCCGAGCATGGCTGCTTGAACCACGTGCAGAGGATGACGAATGCTCGCGGTAAGCACTTCGGTTTCGAGGTCGTAGTTTTCATAGATGTCGACGATTTGTTCGATGAGATCCATACCGTCCCCACCGATGTCATCAATGCGACCCACGAAAGGGCTTATGTAGGTCGCACCAGCCTTCGCGGCCAGAAGCGCTTGCGTGGCGTTGAAGCAGAGCGTGACATTGGTTTGAATACCGTCGCTAGCGAGCGTCCGCACTGCTTTGAGCCCTTCCGGAATCAACGGTACTTTCACCACGATGTTCTCGTGGAGCTTCGCGAGCGCCCGCCCTTCCTTGACGATGCCGTCATAATCAGTCGCAATCACTTCAGCACTGATGGGACCTTCGACGATTTCGCAAATGCTGACGATAACTTCCTTGAGCGGTTTTCCCGTTTTCGCGACCAGCGAAGGGTTCGTCGTCACTCCATCCACCACGCCCATCGCCGCTACATCGCGAATCTCGTCAAGATCTGCGCTGTCGATAAAAATCTTCATGCCCTCGTCTTACGTCCGGCGCGTATCGTGGTCAAGCATGGCCACGCCCGCTAGATCTTCCTCACTCGATCTCACGGAAGGGGCAGCCCAGTGAAGGCACAGCATCCGGCGTCGCGCCACCACGCGTCGAGACATCAAGCCCCAGGTGGGGACGGAAGCGCTCTGCGCCCGCTCGATCGCCGAAGCTACTTGGCCTGGGGAATCTTCCTCTTCGCGATCAAGATCGGAATCGATTGGGCGATCTCACACGCCTTCGGAATGCCGTATTCCATCTTCTTCTACGTGAGCCCCACCGACGCCCCGTTGTTTCGACCGAACGCCAATCTGCCGTACTGGACGGCAATGGTCGCCGCGGCGCTGCCGTTCGTGGCGGCCGGTCTGTTCCTCACCGCGCGCCGACTCGCGCACGCCGGGCTCCCGCGCTGGTTGCTGGCGTTTTTCTTTGTCCCGTTCGCGAACCTTGTCTTCTTCCTCGCGTGCACGCTGGTCCCTGGCGCACCAAAACCGCAACCCGACGTGAACTACCGCGAGTCTGCTCAACCCCATCCAGCCCCCGAACCATCTGGGAAGGCGCTTCTCATGTCGGGCGCCGCCGGCGCATGCGTCGCGCTCGGCACGCTCGCGCTCGCAGTGGGCGTATTTCGCGACTACGGCGCGAGCCTCTTCATCGGTGCGCCAGCGCTCTGCGGCTTTTTTGCCAACGTCTTGCTGCTGCGGCTCAAGCCTGACGCCACGAAATACGAAGGAATCGGCGCGAGCTTGATGGCTCTCGCGATAAGCCTCGCGGTTGTCGTAGGATTCGCGCTCGAAGGTCTCATTTGCTTGATGATGGCCGCGCCGCTGGCCACTGGAGCGACGATCATCGGTGGCCTGGTGGCCTTCGCGGTGATGCGCGCTCCTACCCACCCCGGCATGGATCGTCCGCACGTCCACAGCGCGATACTCGTTGTGCCGCTCATGGTTGCCGCGGAACAACTCAGCCCGCTCCCCGAGAGAGACGCCCCACCGGTGGAAAGCTCTATCGAAATCGATGCTCCACCCAGCGCCGTCTGGCCCTCGGTGGTGGCGTTCCCAGAACTTAGCCCACCTCGCGAATGGTTTTTTCGAGCTGGAGTCGCCTATCCGACAGGGGCCACTATCGACGGTGAAGGGGTCGGCGCGGTGCGCCGGTGTCGATTCACGACCGGCGAGTTCATCGAACCGATCGAGATCTGGAAACCAGGAAAACATCTCGCATTCGGCGTTCGGTCTCAGCCTCCTCCCATGCGAGAATGGACCTGGATCAAAGGCGTTCGCCCTCCCCATCTGGACGGTTATCTCAAAGTAAGCCGCGGGGAGTTTCTTCTCCGCGCACGTTCAGATGGCGGGACTCGCCTCATCGGCCGCACGTACTATCGGGTAAACATCATGCCTCGAGCGTACTTTCGCTGGTGGTCGGACTATATGATTCACCGGATTCATATGCGGGTGCTCGAGCAGGTGCGCAGGCACGCCGAATCTCGCATCGCCGCGCACCCACACCACGCTTCGAAAGCTATTTTCCGTGCTCAGATCCAAAATTGGGAGGCAGGTTGTTCACGCGAGCAACCCGAGCAAGCTTCGTCTGGTTGACGATGCCGTTCTGCAGGAGAAGCCTCAGATAGGCGGACAGCGAAGAGTCGCGATGCCCTGACTCGTGCCGCTCTGACTCATGCCGCCCTGACTCGTGCCGCTTTGTAAACATTGCGCTGAGTACCTTAGACGCGCCGAGCGCAACTCCGTCGTGATCTGCATCGGGTATGCCGTCTCGACCGTCTGCGAGATCCCAGAGCACTCGCGCTACCGTTTGCTCCGAAACTGTTCGTTCTGAGATGTCGGAGTCAGCGGAAGGAGTTTCGAGGTCTAGGTGCACACTCCGCGTTCCCCACGGCTCAAGCCCCAGCGTATCCTCATACTTCGGTACCCCCAGCGCCGCCGCCGCAAAGAACGTCGCGCGGCCCTCTTCCCAAGCCGTGGCGGAGTCGACGCGAGCGTCAACGCGGTGAACGCTTCCGCGCGAACGGTAGTTCGACCACGCGTGCATCAGGCAATGCGCAAATTCATGCAGCACCACCGCCTCATCATGTTCATCAGAATCGCTGTGTTTTCGTTGCTCCGCGCTGCTTGATGCGATCTCCAGAAGGCAGCCTTGAGCCGTGGGACGAAAATGAGACCCTTTGTGGCTCGCACCAGGCGCCCAATACGCAACCACGCGAGGCACCTTCTTTGACTTGCGATTCCATCGACGAGCGGCCAGCGCTCCAGCGAGCATCGTATCGAGAATATGAAATGCTCCGGCGACGCGAGGGCGAAAGGGGCGGCCTTCGTCGGGAATCACCAACCGAACCGGGCCTTTCTCACGCAGCTCAACTCCCCACTCATGGCTGGCGGTCCCGCGGCGGTCCATCACCACCGCAAGCTCGAAACCGTCAGATGTACCCTCAGATGTAACTGCGGAGCGCGCGGTCAGTGAATGCGCTCGAGGCGGCCGCACGAGTTCGAATCGACCCGCATCATCGGCCTGGGTGGTGGCCACGACGCGATCTTGGCGATCACGAACTTCAAGCAGCACGCGCCGGGCTGGCACCAAATCAGACGCTTTCGAAACTCCTCGCTCGGTGGGCTTCCGTCGTTCGAAATAGACTTCACCAGTCAGCTGATTCGGATCGTCGGTCGACGGCCCCGCGGGTGACCCGATCGCGTCAAACTCAATGAACTCGGATTCTGCCGGGGTCCCCGAATACACGGCCAAGCCCCGACCTGCAGCCGAGGTCTCGCGAGGCTCATCTTGCTGGGAACACCGCCCCCACGATGTGAGTCCGGTCGCGACCGCCGCGGCAAGCAGCCACCACGATGCCGCAGCGAATGTGAACGGAGCACGGGTGCGCACGCAGGAAGAATCACATGCCGGCGTCGACACCGCCATCTTGGCGGCCTGCGTCTGCCCCGGCGTCTCCGTTCCCGCTATCTGGACTGCCTCCGTCAGCGACGCTCGCGTCGTCGCCGAGGCCTGAATCGCGGTTCGTCGCAGCGTCACGCGTATCAGACGACCCCGAATCGCCCGACGAATCGTCCGAACCAGCATCGCTCACGCTCGCATCGGGAATCTCGCTACGATCGAAATCCACCACGAGCTGGCACGCTCCCAGGAAGACCAACGCCAACAACATCGACCAGAGAACGAAAAGCGCCCGTCGACTCATCGACCCTCGATTCATCGCCCCTCGATTCATCGTGTGGCCTCAAAACGAAACATGTGCGCCGACGCCTCCTCCTCGCGCATGAACCGTAGGGGCTACGTTCGTACGCCGCCTCGCCGCGCGCGCGTCCTGGTTGGGCTTGGACGACGACAAGAACAGAACCACCGCGGTGATCGCGGCTCCCGCCGCAAGGCCGAACGATACGTCGGCAAACAGGGCCAAGCGCTCCCCTCGATCCGCGCTGCTCTCGGTCGGCGCATCGCCGAAATCGCTTTCCTCGGAAAGCGCCAAAAACCCGAGCACGGTTCCCGTAATCAGCGCCGCGGCCGCGATGCCGGACGTCGCCCACACGGCCGCGCCGGGCCCCGTCGACGTTGATTTCTCTGCTTCGGGCCCCGCCTCTCCGCCGGGCTGTTCGCCGTGGGCGGGCACGGTCGCGGGGGCCGGAGCACGCGCCTCGAGCGTCGCCCGCACCGCATGCCGACGCCCAAACAGCGCCTGAACTTCGGCGGTTGCGGGTTGATGACCTTCGAGCTTTATGACTACGGTATGCGAACCCGCCGAGACTTCGAACTCGGCGGGCGTCACTTTGTCGGTGGGCTGCCCATCGAGCACCACGCTCGCGCCCGGCGGCGTCGACTCCACCGCGATCACCGATGGCGCGGACTTGAGCTTGGCCAGCCGCTGCTCTACCGCGTCTCGGTCGGGCGCGTCCGTACGCTCGGCGAGGTAGCGCTCCAGCGCTTTGGCAGCCCCTGGAATGTTGTCCCGACGCTCGCGAACCTCCGCCACCCCGAGCAACACCACTGGGTTCGGCACGATACGATACGCCTCGACAAATGCCGCTTCCGCTTCTTCGTAGCGACCTTCCCGGTAGCGCTCCTGTCCTTCTGCGTACTTGGCGCGGGCTCGCGCGCGCTGGTCTTCGGTGTATGAGCGCTCAGAGTATGCTGGAGAACCTTCAGTCGAAGGGCCATCCGCCGATGCGGTCGAATCACCCGAAGCCACCCCTTGCTGCGCCTTGACGGGCGCCGCGGTCGTCAAAACGACAGCCGCCCCCAGCAACGCTGCCCTCGCGAAGATCACCGCGCCCTTCCGCGCTGCTCCCCTTGATTTTGGAGACCTCGATTTCGGAGACCTCGATTTCGGAGCCTTTGCGCAGGCTACATGCTGCGACCTATGCGCCGAAGATGGCATTCGGCGGTCATACGTGGGCGGGCTCTCGCCGTCAACCAACAGGATTGCGTCAACACGGTTCGACAGGCGCAATCGCGACATCACAAACCACCGGCATGGGCAGTTGCGTTACATTCCGCCCCGCTCGAACTGGACCTCGAGTTCGGACAGTATCGCGCGCATATCCGCTGCTCGGCCCTGGATGCGGGTAAGCTGGAGACCCGACGCCTCCACCTCCCGCTGCAAGGCTCGCTCGACCCGAAGCTGCTCATGCTCGAGCTTCAACTGAAGCTCTGCCGCAGTTTGGGTCAGCCGCTCGATTTCGCCTTCTGCATCTTTGAGCTTTTGCTCGAGTGCGCTGAGGCGCCACAACAGAGAATCCGCCTCCCCGTCCGGAACGCCCTGCCGGTGCGCCTCAGTCAACGCTGCTTCACGAGCATCGAACGCAACCCTTCGCTCCGCGTTGACGCGCTCGGCGACCCCGCGAACATGCGACAACTTGCCCGCGGCCTCATCGAGTCGTTGTCCCCAGGTAGACTGTACCGCTTTCTGCTCGCGGAGCAGCGCTTCGACCCGCTCCTCCCTCTCCTCTGAATCGGTCAGTAGCGATTCGATCTCCGTAGCGATCGATTCCGCGCGCCGGATCCGGCGTTTCGTTTTCTCGCGCGCCGAACGCTCGAGCCCGGACTGTCGCAAACGTTCTCTCAATCGATCGAGTCGCTCGTAGCCGTCGGTGACACCATACCAAGCCCGCAACCCCGCAGAGCCGAACAACATCGATGCGCTGTCGGTTTCCGGAGATGCGCTGTCGGTTTCCGCACCCGCACGCAACATAGGCTCAGTGTCTTTGGCATCAACCACCAACGTCTGACCTCGGCCTGGCGCCGTCTCAACGGATCGCGCTCGCTGGGGCCGCACAGATCGCGTAATCTCCGGGTCGATCAACCGGGCCTGCGAGTCATCTGACGCTGCCCCCCGTTCGTCCTCGCCGTCTTGCTGATCGGAATACCGGTCTCCAACCGAGTCCCCCAGCGCCACGCGCACCGCGTCGAGCTCCTCCACGAGATGGAATGCATCGCGGAAGCGTTCCGAAGGCTCTTTTTCGATGCAACGAAGCACCAGCGCTTCGAGCAGCGGATGCACGTCCTCCATGCGCTCGCGCAATGGAACCGCCGGCTCCGTGGCGGCTGCGGCGAGCAAGTCTCCCGGATACTCGTATCGATAGGGAAGCTCGCCGGTCACCATCTCGTACAAGATAACGCCCAGTGAATAGAGATCGGATCGCGCGTCCACCTTCGTGCCGCGTACATACTCGGGGGCAATGTATCCGGGCGTGCCGAACACCTGCTCGCCCATCGTAATCGACGGCGCATCGACGACTTTCGCAATTCCGAAATCCAGTAGCTTGACGAAATCGGAGACCCCTTTGCGGCGCATCAGCAGCGCATTTCCTGGCTTCAGATCGCGATGGATCACGCCCATCTGATGGGCGCGGGCGAGGGCACTCGCCATCTGTCGCGCGATGTTCAGCCCGCGAAGCGGTGGAAAGGGCGTTTTTTGCATCACCCGGTCGAGCGGCTCGCCCGGCACGTATTCCATCACCATGTAGATCAGGCCGTCGTCTGATTCTCCGAAATCGGTCACCTCGACAATGTTCTCGTGATGCACTCGATTGATGGCGCGTGCCTCTCTCATAAATCGGTCACGATGCGCCGGATCACGAATCAGCGACGGAAGCAGGCATTTGACGGCCACCAGACGCCCGATCAGCACGTGACGCGCAAGGTAGACCTCCGACATACCGCCGACCCCAAGTCGAGAAATGATCCGATAGCGCCCGCCGATCGTCCGACCGAGCATCGGGTCTTCGACCGCTTGGAGCGCTGCGCCACCCGCCGGACACCGTTGAAAATGGTCCGGGAAAATCTCAGCGCAGCACGGACAAGCTCGCATACGCTAACCGGTGGTGGCGTCGGCGGCCGCGTCGGACGAGGCGTCGGCGGCCGCATCTTGGGCCGCAGCGTCTACTGCGGCATCGCCCGCGTCGGGCACTTGGGCGTCCTCTGCTCCAGAGTCCACCGCCGCATCATCGCCCCCCACACCAGCATCCGTATCTCCGCCAGAGCAATCACACGTCGACTGGCATGTGCCCCGGGCGGTGACCGCGGTTACGCACGTCGTCCCGTTGCGCTTGCAGCAGATCAAGCTCCCGCCACAGTCGTCGTTTTCGCGGCAGCTGTCCCCCGTGTCGCCACCGCAGGCTAAGAAAAGGGCACAAAATAGGGCAAAAAAGCTTGAAGCCAATCGTTGTCCGGTCACCCGCGCCACGTTAGCTCACGTCCCGCAGAGTCGCTAGTGCGGGTCACCGATACTCTCGTACTCAAGCTGAACGCCGTGAACGCGGACCGAAGGCATCTAGATATCCAAGGTGATTGGTAAACGGCCGCATCGCCACATGGTTGATACACAACCGCCACATTTCGACCGCCGAACCGCGGCTTTTGACGCCTCGTTCTGGGGTTCTGCGACCCTAGTGTCGGCCGAGACGCCAGAAGAGACTCCGAACGGTCCTCGTCAATCGCCATCAATCGGCACAGCGATTGTTTGGCCTACATCCTGCATGCATCGCTCGGTTGTCTGCTGTTTCGTTTGGAGCTCAGAGAACATGCTCTCCCGCCAGAAAGGGAAACGCGGCGCGAGCCCACACTTGTTCCGCACCTTAGTGTGCCTCACCGCTCTTCATACGGGGTGCGCGGCCCAAGTCATGGACCGCCTTCCGAACGAAGACAAAACCCTCGCGTCGACCGACGGTCGAATGCTGATGTTGGTGACGTACGTTCCCGTCAAAAAAACAGATGCAAGAGGGCGCTGCTGGTACTCGATTCCCTACACCGGCAAGCCGCCGCGTGACCGCGACTTTATCAACCGCTTCGAACAACACGCGGAACCGCTGTTCAAACACTTCAAAAACGAAGAAGGCGTCAACAAGTACAGTTTAAATAGACTCCGCGAGTGGGCCACGGTCACAGCCTATTCCCTGGACGCGAAAAAGAGGAAGCCATTTATTGATAGAATACAAGCCACCTATAGTGATTATCTGTCGATTGAACATCAATTTGTTTCCAGGCATCCGACTCTTGTCGCTAAGACAACCGAGGAAAAGAAAGTGTTTTCCGTAGTCCACACGGGGTTTGCCGAACTCGGAAAGACTTCCGAGTATGATCTCGAAGAGCCTTGCCCCTCAAGGAACTGTTTGCGCTCGACGGAAACGGACCCTCCGATGTTGGCAAAGTTTCTTTTCGAGGAGCATCGGGCGGCATGGCCTACTTGTCAGTAAGACCGCGAATATGAAACCCGAATCATAGACGCCGACGCCGAAACCGGCACCGATGCCGATGCTGAAGCCGATGCCGAGCCCGGCACTGATCCTGAACCAGATCCCGAACCCGGTGCTGATGCCGAAATGGCGCGTTCGCTTGATTCACCAGAGCCCGCGCGCCATGTAACGCTCGTGACCGAGAAACGTGGCAAGCCACCCGTCGCAGACGACCTTCGCGGTCGCGACCGCACCCATGTGTGGCATCCCTACGCCGGCGCGCCTCCCGCTGTGCCCATGTTCCCCGTGCGACGAACTGAGGGCGTGTACATCGAGCTGGAAGATGGCCGACGGCTGATCGACGGCATGGCGTCGTGGTGGACGGCGATTCACGGCTACGGCCACCCTCAGCTGCACGGCGCTGTCGCTGCGCAGCTTCGCGACATGTCCCACGTGATGTTTGGCGGGTTGACCCACCGACCCGCCATCGAGCTGGCAGAACGCCTCGTCGACATCTGCCCCGAAGGGCTCACGCGCGTATTCATTTCTGATTCGGGATCCGTCGCGGTGGAAGTCGCGCTCAAAATGGCGCTCCAATACTGGAGGGCTCGCGGAGCGTCGCGGCGCACCAAGATTCTCTCGTTTCGGCACGGCTACCATGGCGACACGCTGGGCGCGATGTCGGTCTGCGACCCCGTCACGGGAATGCACTCCCTTTTTTCCGACACGCTGCCGAAGCAGCTTTTCGCGCCCGCGCCGCCACTCGGTTTCGAGCGAGAGACTACCGATGACGACCTGGCGCCGCTTTCAGAAATCCTGCAGCAGCACGGGCCCGATCTCGCCGCGGTGATCCTCGAACCAATCGTGCAGGGCACGGGCGGCATGCGCTTTTACGCGCCCGAATTCCTCCGGCAGGTTCGCAAGCTCACCGCGCGCCACGACTGCTTGCTCATCGCAGACGAAATCGCATCCGGCTTCGGCCGCACGGGCCGCCTCTTCGCCTGCGAACACGCAGGCATCTCGCCGGACATCATGTGCCTGGGCAAAGCGCTGACCGGCGGCATGATGACGCTCGCCGCCACGCTCACCACCGACACCATCGCCCAGGCCATCACCAACTCGGACCCGGGCGTGCTGATGCACGGACCGACCTTCATGGCGAACCCCCTCGCCTGCGCCGCAGCGCGCGCCAGCATCGACCTCTTGCTCGAAGGCTCGCCGACCCCTTGGGCCGCGCGCGTGAAACGCATCGAACAGACGCTCCGCGACGCGCTTGAGCCCTGCCGCACGCTCCCCGCAGTCGCGAACGTCCGCGCGCTAGGAGCGATGGGGGTGATCGAGCTACGCCACCCGGCCGACATGGCCATCGTCCAACCCGCGCTGGTGGAGCTGGGCGTCTGGCTCAGGCCCTTCGGCAAACTGCTCTACACCATGCCGCCGTACGTCATCGAAGAACCGGAGCTACTCAAACTCTGCGACGCCATGTACGCGGTAGCCGCCATGTAGGATCCCTCATGTAGGATCCCTCGGTGTCAGACTCGGCATCGGTGTCGGGTTCAGTGCTTGTACGCACACCGAAACCCTAAGTCGGGAGCGAAAAATCCGGCTGGGAGCGAGACGCGGTGGGCGCTTCGATGGGTGTACGGCGGAGAGCGCCACGATCCGCCGCGCACCACGCGCTCGCCGCCCGCCCGCGGGCCTCGCGGATTGATCCGAGGCCCCTTCTTGTAGGATTCGGGCTGAAACCGGTCGCGGGTCCATTCCCATACGTTGCCCGCTAGGTTCAGTACGCCGTAGGGGCTTGCCGCGCCGGCAAACGCGTGCACGGGAGCGGCGTAGCGATAGCCGTCCATGTCATCGGCTGCGCTCAAGCCCCCGGGGCCGTGGGAGGATACGCGGCCGTGATTGCTAAGCCGGTCGTTGAATACGTTTCCCCACGGAAAAAGACGCCCATCGCTGCCGCGACTGGCTCGCTCCCATTCCGCTTCGGTGGGCAGGCGCCCTCCTGCAAACGCGCAGAACCGTCGCGCGTCGTGCCAGGTCACTCCGGTCACGGGATGGTCGTCTGACCCGATGCGACGGTCGATTTCCGATGCCCGCGAAGGCGCGCATCGCCCGGCCACCACGCAGCGCCGATACGACGCCACCGACACTTCGGTGCGGTCGATGCCGAACGCCCCCGTCCAAATCCGGCGCGCGGGAATCTCTTCCGCGAAGACTTCTTCAACGCATGGTATCGGAGCCGCGGATGCGAGCCCGCCAAGGCCGAGCCCGCTCGAGCCCGGGCCGCTCGACCCAGAAAGCGGCCCGATGGGTGGCGATAGGGTGCCCGGCGACAGGGTGCCCGGCGATAGGGTGCCCGGCGATAGGCCTCCGCCCTGGCCGGCGTGGTTTGCAATACACATCAAGAACGCGTGCCGTATGCCTTGGGCATCGCTTCCTCGGGTGGACCAACCGCCTTCGATCCACGCAATTCTCGAGGCTGACAGCGCGAGCGTCGGCTGCGCTTTGCCCACTCCAAGGCCCGGGACGAGCACGGCTAGCCCAAGCACAGACAACACCACGAAACTCCCCGCAACGAAACTCCCCGCCGCAACCCCTCCGGCCGCAACCCCTCCGGCCGCAAAACCCTGCATGCTGAGATTGGAACGACGAACCAGCATGAATCCCGAGACTACGAAAACCGCCACTGCAATCAACTGCGACGTGGACACAAAGTTCCAAAACACGCCGCGAACTTCGTCGCCGCGAAGGAACTCGAGGCCAAACCGAATCACGCTGTACAACGCCAAGTAGACCAAGAAGCGCCGTCCTTGTCCGACTCGGCGAGGCGGAATGAGCACGAACCCAATCGCCATCATCCAGAGCGCGGCCGACTCGTAGAGCGGAACCGGATGCCGAAACACCGACGGCATCGACGCGGGGGCCAGCGGATGCACGTAGCGCACCGCAAAAGGCCCGTCCCAAGGCGCCCCGTAACAGCACCCGCCGAGAAAACAGCCGAGACGTCCGACCGCCTGCGCAGCGGGCAACGCGGGAATGGCCACGTCGATCCAGCGGCCAAGCGGAATCTCTAACAGGCGCGCGGCTCGCCACGCGGCAATCGCTCCGCCCCCGAGGGCACCGAAATAGACAATGCCCCCGCCAGCGAGCGCGTCGAGCGGCGATGCTCCGCGGGCCCATTCCACCACCACGAAGAGCGCGTAGCCTCCCGCGAACCCGCCCGCGGCGAGAAAGCCGACCAGCGCGATGGCTGCGCCGACGTCGATTTTCGCGCGTGCGGCGGCTCGGGTAGAAATCGTCGCGCCGACCAATAGCGCGAGGGAAAGCATCACGCCAAACCCGCCTACCGGCCGCTCCAAGGAGCCCACGCGCAGTACCGTCAGGATCGGGTCCATGGGAATCCTTGGAAACAAGTTTGGCCAAGCGATCGTCGGCCGGGCGAGCGAAACTATTCGGCGGGAGAGGGTTGTTTGCCGATGGGTGGCGGCGGAAAAGCGGGTGCGGGCGCCGAGGAAGCTGCATCTACGCCTGCGTCGGCGGGTTCGAGCGGGGGCCTCTGCGGCGTCTGCGGCGCGGGGGGAGACGCAGGCTCCGGAAAGTCACCAAAATCTGCCATACCGCCATCCAAGCCGCCCAGAGCCCCCGAGGTCATCGCCGCATTGCAGAGGCCGCACGTGAGCGCAAAAAGAACCGCGGGGAAAAACGCGACCCCTCCGATGACCAGCCCGGCAATCGCCGCGCCGTTGGACTCGCCCTGGTCACGCGCGCGTGATAAAGCAACGCCCCCAAGAACGATGCCCACCAGCGCCATCACTGGCGCCCCAAAGCTCAGCACCGCGCCCGCAATGGGCACCCACGCGAGCATCACGCCCGCAAACGTCAGCACGAACGCAAGCACGCCGATCACGATGGACGCTACCGCCATAACGACCAAGCCTCTTCCGCGGTGCCGAAAAGGTCAAGTCGACTCCGCTGTTGATCCCAGGCGCGATCCTCTCCGCGAGCCTGTCCATGGCGCGTGAAGACGAAGCTCGGTCCGGCCGTTGCGCCATCGTCGGTCGCCCCAATGTGGGAAAATCGACGCTGCTCAACGCGCTGCTCGGCCAAAAGCTGGCCATCGCCACCGAACGGCCGGGCACCACGCGATGTTCGATTCTTGGCGTGTATGTGGCCCACAATGAATCAACTCAGGGCGAGTCAACTCAGAGCGCATCGACTCAAATCGCATTTGTCGACACGCCGGGCATGCACCGTCCCCGCAGCGCCCTGGGCCGGGTTTTGGTCGAGCAGGCCGAGACGGCGCTCGCAGACGCCGATTGCGTGCTCGCGATGATCGAAGCGCCAAAGAAAGTTGGCCCACCCCCCCGCCAGGGCGTCGATGAGCGAGACCTCAAGGCGCTCGACTGGGCCGTCGCCGCCGGCAAGCCAACCATCATCGCCGTAAACAAGGTCGACCAGCTGCCCTCGAAAGACCGATTGCTGCCGATCATCGACTTCCTGCATTCGCGCTACGCCGACGCGCCGGTCGTGCCGATTTCAGCAACCCGCCGGATTCAGCTCGACGCGCTTATTCAAGAGATTCGCAACACTTTGCCGGCCGGGCTGCTCTATGACGAAAACGTGCTCACCGACCGGCCGGAACGCTTTTTCGTCGCCGAGCTCATTCGCGAAGCAGCGATTCGCCAGACGAGACAAGAAGTGCCCTACGGCACGGCGGTAGCCATCGATCGGTTCGAAGACGACGGCCGCATGGCGCATATTGACGCCACGCTCATTGTCGAAAAGCCTTCGCACAAGGGCATCGTGATTGGCGTGCAGGGCGCGCGCATCAAATCGATCGGCACCGACGCCCGCAAAGAAATCGAGCCATTCTTGGAACGAAAGGTCATGCTCAAACTCTGGGTTCGCGTGCAAACCGACTGGACACGAACCCCCCGCGAAGCCCGGCGCCTGGTTCTCGAGCCGCACGAATGAAACACGCCTCGCAGCCTCCCACACCTTGGGACCCATCATGAAACGCGCGCGATCGCTACCCGCGGGCGCGGCCGGCGCAAAGCCCATGGTCGCGGTGGTGGGTCGCCCCAACGTGGGCAAGAGCACCCTCTTCAACAAGCTCGCCGGCAAGCGGCTAGCCATCGTCGAAGACGTGCCCGGCGTCACCCGAGACCGCCACTACGCAGACGCGTGGGCGCTTGGCAAAGAGTTCGTATTGATCGACACCGGCGGCTTCGATCCCCACAGCGACGACCCTATGAAAGAAGGCATCGCGCATCACGTCGAACTCGCCCTCGAAGAATGCGACCTCGTGATCTGCGTCTTCGACGGCGCCACCGAACCTCTGCCCGCCGATCGCGAAGCGGTCGATCTGCTGCGTCGCTCTGGGAAGCCTGCGCTCTTCGTCGCCAACAAAGCCGACTCGCCCCGCCGGCAAGTCGAATCGCTCGCCCACTACGAGCTCGGCGTCGACCTGATCTATCCTGTCTCCGCGCTCCACGGCCACGGGTTCGGCGAGCTAGAAGAAGCGATCGCCCGCGCGCTCTCGTCGGACACCCCAGAACACGAGGACGAGCACGCGCCAGAGCGCGTCGACCCACCCGATCTGGAGATTCCGCGGGTCGCGATCATCGGCCGGCCCAATGCCGGCAAGTCGTCGCTCGTCAATCGCTACACCAGCGACGACCGGCAGCTCGTCGACGACCGGCCCGGCACGACCGTCGACAGCGTCGACTCATTGGTCGAACGACACGGCCATCGACTGATTCTTGTCGATACGGCCGGCATCCGGCGCAAGCGGTCGATCCGCAAAGCAGGGGTCGAAGCCTCGAGCGTCTACCACGCCATCCGCGCCATGGAGCGCAGCGACGTCGTCGTCTTGCTCATCGACGCAAACCTCGGCGTCGCCGAGCAGGACGCCAAAATCGCTGGGCTCGCGCTCGATCGAGGCCGAGGGCTCATCATCGCGCTCAACAAAATCGATTTGCTCAGTCGTCGCGACCTCGAACAAGCAAAAACCCGAGCCAAAGAAATCCTCGCCTTCGCGCCCTGGGCCCCGCTCGTTACCCTAAGCGCCCAGACCGGAAGAGGAACCCGCAGCCTGCTCGATAAAATCGCCGAAGTCGTCGTCGAGCACCGAAAACGCATCGGCACTGGCGAAGTGAACCGATTCTTCGAAGAAGTGCTCGAACGCCACCCCCCGCCCGTCTATCACAACCGCGCGATGCGCCTCTACTACGTCTCCCAAGTCGACACCGCTCCGCCCACCTTCATGGTCTCCACCAACGACCCCAAAGGAATCCACTTCAGCTACCAGCGCTACGTAGTAAACCAAATCCGCGCCCGCTTCGGCTTCGAAGGCACTCCGATCCGCGTGCGCTATCGGGGGAAACGCAAGAAGGAGTAGGCGAAAGCTGCGAGCTGACTCTCCCGCTAGACAGCCAACGCAGTCTTCTACTCTAGAGGTGCGTACGGATAGGTGCGGCAGTCCCTGCTTGTTGCGCTGAACTCCAACTTCGTAGGCTTGTTCGATTCGCAAAAAATCTTGTGGCTGCTCAGAGTGGCAGGTACTACAAGTTGGGTTAGCAACGGCCTGGCGACGCTCTGATCGCTGCACCCCGGCGCCAGGCTCTCTGAGCCTGTAACATCACACGAGACGCGAGCGTACAGCGACCCCGTAGTTGAATCAACCTTGTTGGCCCGCTCAATAGTCGTACATGACTTCCCTTGCCATACGGTCTTAATCGTGCCGGTGGCTAAGTCCAAACCGCGCTCAAAATCGAGCGCGCAGCGTTTGGTCTGATTCGCGACACGCGACGCCACCAGGGACAACCCGTCGATCGCGCGGAGCCACGGTTCTAGTAGCACCGACGCTTCAACGAACTGCTTGTTCTCGGTCTCTTCCTCAGGGATCGAGGTTGTTGACGCGGTGCACGAAGACAGCATCACGGCAACGAAACACGTATTCAAAATTCGAAAAGACAACTGCTTTCTCCCTTCCAGAATCCACCGCATTCTTCGATGACGCGCGGCAACACGCGACGCTCCGTTAGCGCGAAGTAAACGCAAACCGGAACTATGGCGAACCCGGAGCACAAACCATACCACCTGGAAACGTGCCCCCACGGGTACTCGCAAGATGCATAAATCACTGCATTCATTCAGAGTCTGGTGGAAATAGGCGCGGCGTGACTTCCGCCAGGAAGAAAAACGCGGCCGCCGACAACACCCCAGAAGAAAAACACGGCCAGCCTCGACCAAAGCGGCTCGCACGCGCTCAGCGCGACAAGGCGGATGTGCCGGTTCCTGCAACCAGCAAGAAATGTGATTGCGCCGCCGCGATGGGTTGCTGCTCGTCGTCCTGCCAGGCGACCACGCGAACGTTGGCGACGCGGCGTCCGTGGCGGGTGAACTCGGCGCGGGCCCAGGTGTCGACGGCTTTGCCGGAGCGCAGATACTCTACGGTGATGTTGATGACCTTGGGCAAGGCGACGATGTCGGTCTCCCACAGCAGTTTGAATACTGCGGTCGATTCGAGCAGGGCGCCTATCGTGCCGCCGTGCAGCGCGCCGATGGTCGCGTTGCCTACGAGATGGGCCGAATATTTGAGGCGACCCAAAAACTCGCTGCCCCTTTGTTCAAACGTTACGCCGAGAAAGCGAGCGTAAGGCACCGCTTCGACGAGCTGGCCTGGGTCTCCCGCGGCTCGCGCGGCGGCAATGCGCTCCAAATTGTTCATGGCGCGTTTCCTCTCGGCGCAAAGATCATGAACGTCCCCGCCGACGTCGCGATCGAGTCCCTCGCGGTGGAGTCGGTAGCATCGCATGGTTCACCATCATGATGTTCAGCATCATGTTGTCCTGCATGGTGTCGTCCAGCATCGTGTCGTCCAGCATCGTGATGCGCCGTCGCGCGGACGAAGGCGACATGGGGCGTGAGTCGGTAGCACTCCGCGTCACAAAACACGGAGCGACCGGGCTGAGCTGCTTTGAGATAATCGATGCGAAGGTCGAGCGTCGCCACGCGGGTGACCTCACGAAGCGAAGAAAGCACTGCGCACCCGCACGTGGCATCGATGAGCGAGGTAATCGCTCCGCCGTGAATGACTCCGGTCGTCGGGTCGCCAATCAGATCTTCGCGATAGGGCAGCTCCGCGCGAGCTCGCCGAGGCTCTACGCGCAAGATCTTCATGCCGAGGGCGGCGTTGTGGGGAACCGCTTCGGAAAACGCCACGCGAATGCGTTCACACACTTCCGCGCGATCGCGGGCCCGCGGTTCGGATGTTTCGTGCATGTCGCGTGGCATAAGAACCTTGCGAAATTTAGATGGCGCGGCGGCCTGGGCTCGCGCCGGAGCCTTGACCCATCAGACGCCCAATGGCTGCTCTGTCGAACCCAGGAAGAATCGTGCCTCGAAAATCGATCACCGGAATGCCCGACGTGCGCACCCCCGCTTGCTGAGCCTTTCGCTGCATCTCACGGCGGGCCCCCGGATCTTTTTCAATATCTTTTTCGACGAACGGAATACCTTTCCCTCTGAAGAACCTCGCCGCCGCGCGACAGGCTCCGCACCACGACGCACCGTAGATGACGACTTCGGAGCTTGCTTGCGCCAACTGCACGTCGTCGCCGGTCGCCCGATCGACCCACGCCTCGTACACCTCGCGACGAACCTTGCGCACGGGATAGTCTCCTTGACCACCCGCTTTACGAAGATCGGCCACGTATACGTGATCTGGACCGAGGCGCTTCTCAGGCGCGAGCGTAAGCGAATCTACGCGCACTCGGCGACGCGACGGCTCAGGGATTTTCGCTCGCGACTTCGCCGTATGCAGCCCTTCCTTGTCGGCATACACCAAGAGCAGCCCTTTCACGTCCCCTCGGACCGCAAAGGGAGGTTTCACGAGCTGGATATCCGAACTCGAGGACGCCGATGCCTGTTCCGAGTCCGACTCTGCGGAAGCCTCTTCCGACGCTTCGGCGGACCCTTTTCCGTCGCATCCGCCAACGCATAGCGACGAGACCATGAGGAGCGCGCAACCTATCCACGCTCCCTTCCGACTCGGCGCATGCATCCATATCGCGAGGCTCCGTTCGGCCATGCTTTTAGGATAGTGGAGCGCCTTTGCACACGCCACTAGCGGCCTATGCGCTCGGATCGGTGCTCGATCCCGATCGCGATCTTGGGCCACGGTGATGATCAAGTTGGTTGATCGCGAGCTTCTCGCTTGCGACCAGGAGCGGGGTCAGGATCGGGAGGAGCGTCGGGATCAGGATCAGGATCGGGGTCAGGGTCAGGATCGGGAGGAGCGGCGGGATCGGGGTCAGGAGGGGCGGCGGGGTTGGCTGGCGATGCTTCGCTTGAGAATCCGCTGCTCTACACCTAGGACTATGGCAGTAATCAGATTGGTTGATGTCAGCTCAAAGAGCTTCCCATTCAGCTCAAAGAGCTTCCCATAGAGCAATGGAATTTTGGCCTGAGCGCGAGCGGCTACTTTCCTCGGGGGCGATGCCGCCCCCGCCCCATCGAATACATCCGATGGGGCCCCACCCCATACTGGGCAGCGCAGGCCAGCCGACGTACGTCGGGTACTTCGGCTGGCCGAGCAGGGGAGGTTGTTGCGGCTGGAGCTGTGCAAGGCGGAGCGGACGAAGTCCGTGGAGCTGCACAGGTCT
>JANQQS010000214.1 GCA_028284955.1 Myxococcota bacterium
CGTCGCGTAGCCATGGGGCGGCCGCGAAGCGGCCGGCGGCGGGGGGGGGCCCCCGCGGAATCGTATTCCGTGGGGGGAGGGGCTGCGGCCAGCCCCTCCGAACAACACAGTCACCCAAACTCCCCCGCCAGGAGACACGCGACTTGGTTTCGTGGGGTTGAACTGCCGGGGCCCCGCCGCGTAGCGGTGGGGCGGCCGCGAATGCGGCCGGCGGCGGGTGGGGGGCCCCGCGGAATCGTATTCCGCGGGGGGAGGGGCTGCGGCCAGCCCCTCCTATCTAGAGGCGGGAGGGGCTGCGGCCAGCCCCTCCAATCTCTGGACTAGGACCCTACGGCGTTCTTCCTATGTATCCACGCAGCCGGGGAAGTGAGTGGGCCGACATCAGACCATGGTAGGTCCTCGCTGTTGCGCGCGATGTCTCGCCGCGCCGTTAACACTTCGCAGCCCTCCCGGGTTACCAGCACCGTGTGCTCAAACTGCGCCGAAAGGCTTCGATCCTTGGTAAGCACCGTCCAATCATCGGACTGCAGCTCAGTCTCGTAGTGGCCGAGGTTCACCATCGGTTCGATGGTAAACACCATCCCGGCACGAATTCTTTTGTCGGTTCCGCGTTTGCCAAAATGCGGAATCTGCGGGGACATATGAAACTCGCGCCCCACCCCGTGGCCAACGTAGTCGCGCACCACCGAACAGCCGTTCGCCTCGGCGTGCTCCTGAATCGCCGCGCCGATATCTCCGATACGTTTTCCGTGGGCCACCTCGGCTACGCCGAGCTCGAGACACCTTCGCGCGGTTTCGGTCACGTGCTTGGCGGCGTCGCTCGGCTCCCCGATATAAAATGTCACGCTCGTATCCCCGTGAAAGCCGTGCTTGGCGGGGAAATACGTCGTCACATCCACGTTGATAATGTCGCCGTCTTTCAGTACCCGTGGGCCTGGAATGCCGTGACAGACGACCTCGTTGATGCTGGTGCACACGCTCTTCGGGAACCCTCGATAGTTGAGGGGTGATGGGTACGCGTCGCGCGACACGATGTATTCATGCACCATCTCGTTGATCTGCTCGGTGGTCATTCCGGCGTCGATGTTCTCGCCCACGTAGACGAGCGTCGCGGCCGCGAGCTGACATGATGCGCGCATTTGCTCGATCATGGTTGGAGTCATGATTTCGATCGCTCCCACTGCCGCCTCCCTAATTGCGGGCCATTCGCCTGATCCGCGAAGACTTCCACGAGTCTAGAGTAGCATCAAGCCACCCGCGATGGCCCACGACCGCCTGGATCCACATCGCGTGTGTCATGCGATCACTTGCTTCAGGAACCGGCCGCGAGCGTACACGACGATAAATGCCAGCGCGGCCGCGGTATTTCCCGCCGCGATGGCCGACCACAAGGCCGGCCGGTCAAGACCGAGAACAACGACCACCGCGTAGCTCAGCGGCACGATAAACCCTACGATCACCGATCCGTCGACCCATAGCGCGGTCAACGTCGCTCCCGCGCCCGTAATGGCCTGTGAAAGCACCAGGCCCACGCCCATGAATCCGTAGCTAAGGGCGACAATACGGAGGTACTGGTAGGCAACGCGTACCACGATGGGATCATCATCGAACACGCCGATTAAATCGTCGGCCCAGGTCACATAGGCCACGCTGAGCGCGAGGGTGAGCCCCAGGTTGTACGCCGCGGCGACCCAGCCGGCTTGCTGCGCGCGTGCAACCTGACCTGCTCCGAGGTTTGTCCCGATAAAGCTGCACGCCGCGGCGCCCCACCCTAGGCCCACGAACAGGATCAGCGTTTCGAGCCGCATGCAAATGCTGTAGGCCGTCATCGTGCTTTGATCCGAATCAGTGGTGTAGTGCCCATTGACGAGCGCGATCAAAAACAGCACGAGGCCGAGCCGCAACACCAACTGTGCGCTGTTCGGCCACGCGAGACGAAGCAATGCCGAAAGCTCTTTTTTCATCGGGCGCAGATATACCCAATGAAATTTGGGCCCTCCTCTCCGTCGGACGAGAATCCAGATCCCAATGGCCACCGGAAGCAGTCGACCAAAGAGCGACGCCCACGCAGCGCCGATGACCCCCATCGGCGGAATATCAAACGCTCGTGCGACTGGCTGACCCCATGCGAAAAACCAAGGCGCGGGACCGGTGCCGAAAATCAAAAATACGTTCAGCAAGATATTGAGCGCGTTGCCCCCGACAAGCAGCACCGCAGCCGTCTTTGCGTGACCAAGCGCGCGAAGCACTCCCGTGACATGCAGCAAAAGAAATATCGACGCGCATCCGCCAAGCACGATCCGGAGGTATTCGGTGGCCAGCTCGGCGGCTTGACCCTTGGTCTGCATCACGCCTCGGACGATGAATTCCGCGCCGCCAAGGCCGAGTGCGCCAAAGACAGCCGCGAGCGAAATGACGATCAGCGACGACTGCCACGCCGCGCGACGCACCCCCGTTAGAAAACCCGATCCGAGGTGGCGCGCGATGATCGCCACCGCCGCCGTCGACACCCCGTTCGAGACAATCGTCGCGACCGCGGCAACCATGTCGCACACTCCGAGCGCTGCGAGCGCCGCGCCGGCGTTGTCGAGCTGGCCGATCATGAACATGTCGACCAAGTTGAACGCGGTGTGCAGCACCATGCCGACGACGAGCGGCGTACCGAACCTCGCTACACCAAGATGCAGCGACCCTTCGAGCAACCGCGCCCGATTCGCGTCATTCTTGCTTTGGCGCCCCTCGCTCATGCTGGATTCCTCGACGGCCACGGGGGGTACCACAGAAGGGAGACCCTGCGAACAACGTTGACGGAACCATCGACCGGAAGTAGTTTCCCGACCGATGACGGAACAGGATCCGCCTACTCACATCAACGTGCCGATGAGCGACGCTTCGCGGGAGCGCATTTTGCGGGAAGACCGGTTTTGGACCGCGCCCAAGCTCATCTTCCTTTGCGCGCTAACCCTCGGCTTATCGTTCGCTCTGCTTTACGCGATGTCGACGAACTTGATTGGCCCGACCATTCATCAGTAGGTGTTCAGAGGGCCTTTCGAGACCCCTAAGATTGGCGAAATCCGTCCACCGATCTTCACCAGCGACCGATCGGTCGCCATCCTGCTCGCTCGGACGCGGTCCCGACTAGTCGAAATCCCGACTAATCAAAGTCCCGACTAGTCGAAATCAAAGTCGAGCTCTTTGGGCTCGGATTCCTCACGAAGGGAATCGTCCTCCCCGGGATTGAAGGCAGCTTCGGCGTATAAGTCATCGAGCGACCAGCCGGCTTTGTTGTGGGGTTGCAACTCCTCGCGCTCGAACTCGTCGAGTGAGCGATAAAACTTTGGTCCCTTCTGCATCGATATCTCCCCTGCACGGCGTGGGGATATGCTCCACACACCCACCTTGTCCTACATTTGGCGACACGCTACTACCTCGCCTCTGGAACACCAAAAAAAGACACAAGAAGAAACGGCACCTGCGGCCTCGTGTTGAACGGATGCCCCGCGGCTGGTACAGAATCCGCCTATGGGTCGCGTGGTTGCGGTGGCGAATCAGAAAGGCGGGGTGGGTAAAACCACCACCGCGGTCAATCTTGCGGCGAGTCTCGCGGTCGCCGAACAAAACGTGTTGCTCGTCGACTTGGACCCGCAGGGCAACGCGTCGACCGGCGTCGGCTGGTCTCCCGGCTCCTTTCAACAGGGCGTCTACCGAGTCTTGCTCGGCGAGATGGAGGTGGTCGAGGTGGCTCGTCCGACCGAAATTCCGTTCCTGCAAGTCGTCGGCGCCACGCCCGACCTGGTCGCGATCGAACAAGAGCTCATTGGCGCAGAAGACCGCGCGACCCGTCTGCGGAGCGCGCTGGCTTCGGTGCAGCAACGCTACGACTTCATCATCGTCGATTGCCCCCCATCGCTCGGCGTGCTCACCATCAATGCGCTGACCGCGGCTGACCTCGTGGTGGTCCCCATGCAGTGCGAATACTACGCGCTCGAAGGTCTCTCCCAGCTGGTCGACACCGTCGACCGCGTTCGCAATGGCCTCAACCCATCGCTCGAACTGCACGGCGTTTTGTTGACCATGTTCGACCCGCGCAACAACTTGGCGACGGAAGTCGCAGGCGAAGTTCGCCGACACTTTCACGTCTACGAAACCGTCATCCCCCGGAACATCCGCCTCGCCGAAGCGCCGTCTCACGGCAAGCCAGTCATTCTATACGACGCCGCGTCGCGCGGATCGTCCGGCTATCTGAACCTCGCCCGCGAGCTGCTCGACGGGCTCCCTGAAAAAGCGGCATGACGGCGGAATCCCGCGGATCGACAAAAATCGGAGCCGCCAAATCGCCCTTGGGCTCCAAGGCAAGCTCGAGCAAGCCGGCGGCGAACAAAAAGCGCCCGCGCCTCGGCCGCGGCCTAGATGGGCTTCTCCCAAGCAGCCCCACCGCGCATTCAGCCACCCAAGCGCGTATCGAAGAACTGCATCCAAACCGTGACCAGCCGCGGCGACACTTCGATGACGATGCGCTCCAAGATCTCGCTGCGAGCATCGAAGTCCATGGCGTGCTCGAGCCGATTTTGGTGCGGCGCCGCGGCGGCGATGGCTTCGAAATCATCGCTGGCGAGCGACGATGGCGAGCCGCACAAAAAGCCGGGCTTCATGAAGTGCCCATCTTCGTGCGAGAGCTTTCGGACCGCGCCGCGTTTGAGGCCGCGCTGGTAGAAAACGTTCAGCGCGAAGACCTGAGCCCGATCGAAACCGCCCGCGCGTTCCAGCGGCTCATCGACGAGTTCGACTACACGCAGGAGCGCGTCGCGGAACGCGTCGGCAAAGACCGCTCGACGGTATCCAACGCGCTGCGCCTGCTCAAGCTTCCCCCCGAAGCGCTCGACTTGGTGGCTCAAGGGGCGCTCACCGAAGGCCACGGCCGCGCGCTTCTCACTGCACCCGACGCATCCGAAATGTTGCGCCTAGCCCGGCGCGCGGTCGCCGAAAAACTCAGCGTGCGAGAAGTCGAGCGCTGCGCTCGCGCGGCAAATGGCAAAACCGCCGACTCCGGCTCTGGCTCCACACACAGCAGCTCCAAAAAAAGCGCCAACGTTCTAGACCTCGAGCGCAGACTGTCGGACGCGCTTGGCACGACGGTGACGGTCGAAGACCAAAAAGGTAAAGGCGCCATTCACGTTCGCTACGCGAGCTACGATGCGCTCGACGAAATTCTCAGACGCTTGCTCCCATAGCACAAGCGGCGCATTTTTAGCACAGAAGCTGTATTTCTCGCACTAAGGCCGCATTGTACATACCTTCACGACCCTGGTCGCTGGCCGCTTGGCCGAGCGTTTTCGTCGCGTTCGCGCTCGGCGTCGCGCTCGGCGGTTGTACGCCAGAGCCGGGGACCGCTGAACGAGCCATCGCGAAAGACCTTCCTGCGTGTCACCCCTTCGACGAGATTCAGTCCTATGGGCGCCTGTTGAACGCGGAGGGGCTCGATGAGTTTCTCGCCAACCATGAACGCCACGCGAACAAGCGGGGGCTTGAGCCCATTACGCGCGAACATATCAAGAACCATGCGTCGGGCGTGAAGCTCGACACGTGGTGCCTGAGGGCACCGAATGCGGGATCAAATACATCGCGATCGCTCGAACACTGCCACGCGTTGGCGATCGTCGCACAACCATGGTCGACTCACTATCTTCACGCCATCAACTATCTGATGAGCGCGAGCCGCTCGTCCGGACGCACCCTTCTGACGTGCATGTTTGAGCGGTATCCCAACTTCTCGACACAGACCTCTCCTTACTGCGGCTTCTCGGTCATGACCGCATCCCAAGCGACAAATTTCTGGGACAAGGAGCTGACCAAGCTCCGCGCCGCAGACCAAGGCAACAGATGGCTTTGGCATCGGGCGCAAAGCAAGGAAGCGCGCTCCGGTCTCGCGATCACGTCGCTTTCGTTGCTGCGCAGCACCGATTCGTGCTGCCGTTCCAAACACACCGAACCAGCGAAAAACGAGTATCGTCGAATCGCGCAGAGCGCGCTGGGAGATCACAGGTGGACATCGCCGCTCTAGCGACCCATCTCCTGCCCGGATGGCGTCTGACCGTCATCCTCATGCTCGTGGGCTGCGCGCCCGAGTGCGAGACCCCGCGGTCGGAGGCTACGAAGCAGACCGCGGAGAGCCCACTTGGGAGCCACCACTGTAGCGTTGCCGCCGGAGTCCATTGTGATGTGACGCAAACCACGGCGTGTTCTAGAAACGCTGCATGGATCGACTAAGGTCGTTCACACATCGTTCCCCTACGTTCTGGCAGGTCTGCGGGGTTGCGGGAGCGTTTGTCGGTTGTGCCCCCGGCGGAAGCGTCACTGAACCCGAAGTCACG
This sequence comes from Myxococcota bacterium, assembly GCA_028284955.1. GTDB lineage: Bacteria > Myxococcota_A > Polyangia > Polyangiales > Houyiibacteriaceae > JANQQS01. The sequence goes on from JANQQS010000214.1 coordinate 6,372, forward strand.
AAAGACACCCGCCGCGCGGCGTGCCGCTTGGTGCCCGAAATACTCGGATACTCCAAGTTGCTAGAAGCTTCATGGATGGCCCCTTTCCTCGACCGTCACACCCGCTTCGCGGAGCACGGTGATAGACCAATCGAACCAATCACCAGACGCCTGCTCGAGAAACGGATGAGAGACCGTGTTCCGCAATATCGTGGAATCGACGTGTGGTGTCTGGTGCCAGAAAGCGACCTAAGCAGCGCGGCTACGGATCGGGCCGGCACGGATCCGTATTGGGAAGACTGCCAAGCGATCGCGACAGTCGCGGTTCCGCACGCTGAATACTACCTCTACGACGTCGAATATCTCGTGAGCACGAAAGCGAACTCTGACGGGACGCTCGTGCGGTGCATCCATGAGGAATATCAGGACCTGAGCTATCGCCAACGCAAATACTGCGGATTTTCTGTCACTCCAGCAGTTCAATCGATCGGGTTTTGGGACCAGCAGCTAAACGAGCTCGTGCGTCTCTCGAGAGACGGCGCGTGGAAGATCCACCGCGCGATTACCCCGCATCCGCGGAGCGCGCTAGAAATCGGATCGTTCGCAATATTGCGCGACGCCGCGTCGTGTGAATGCTTCGAGCAATACCGAGAATCGAGAAGCACATACAAGGTGTTTGCCGAGCGCGTCCTCCGGACACCGCTGTGGACGTCGCCTCTCTAGGAGACTGGCGTCAAACGCGGACCGAGGATCGCGGCGACTGGCCTGCCGCCGCAAGCGAGCCGACGGGAGCATTTGACACCAGTCTCCTAGGGTTGCGCGGAGGACGACTCTCCCAGCTCACTCAGTGGATCCGCGGCGACGTACTGCGGATGAGTTCGGAAAAACGGTGAGTGCTCGACGATCGAGCTCATCGGAATGAACTTCGGGAAGTCGCCCGTGAGCGCGGATGCGCGGTCGAGCTGGTTCCAGTTCGGGTTTCCTGCCGCACGCCACGGTTCGGCGCCTTTCAATAGGTCTCGAAAAAAAATGTCCCAGTAGGTTGCCCCGGTCGCGTCCGTCTTTGCGAAGCATGGCAGCGACCTCGCTTTTTTCGGAGGGCCGTTGTAGTTGTCCGGCATGCCGAACGCGATCCGCGCTTTCTCGGCAACGAGGCCACCGCCGCTGTTGCCGGCGTAGACGGAGCAGTCGGCGCGAAAAAAAAGATTCCGCGGTGGATATTGCTCGATGAATACACAAGCCTGACGCATCTCTTGATACGCTGGATGTTGATGGTAGCGCGCATCTCGTTCCCAACGCTCGGCGAGCCACGCGAAGACTGGGGCGCGTTCAACGGTTTGCGTCTTCTCCCGAACCACACACTCGCTTCGAGTCAGGCGGTCGTCCGCATACTCGTCGCTGGGAAAACCAACCAGCGCAAGCGGTGTTCGCCGCAGAAATAAGCTACCCACCACCGACCTGCCCGCTACGCGAATCGTGGTTGCACTCGGGGGTGGATCGCTTTCCCACTCGAATTTGAACACCAAGTGATCGAGCTCATCTCTCGATTCCACTTTTAGAACCTCCGGATACTCGGCGCGGTTCTGAGTTTGGAAGTACGGGCCCCATTCGACCAGCTCCGTGACCCTACCCCGATGAGGGCACTGCGCAGGATCGGACAATGTGCCGTACCGAGCTTCTTGCCCATAGCAGACCGCCTCGCCAACTTGGACTCGGCAATGCGCTGCGGTGAGCCCGACACCCTCGACATCCAATATCTGCGCGGTGCAGTTGCTCTCCGTGCTCATGACGTACGTCGCTTCGGAGGGGTCGATCAGCCGTCTGCGAGAATCCGGACCGATTGCGCTTCCGATTCCGTCGTTAAAGATGGTTTTGCGTTCCGCAGCAGACTGACCCGCCATCGCGGCAGAGCACGCGGACAGCAAACACAACGCGACCGCGACGACATAGTTCATAGCCAATCAAGCGAAGCAATAATCGTGCCGCTTGATGCGTGGCATGGGGTATTTTCGACTGGCAAGACCGTTGTGGGCGTAATAGAGGCCCGCGATGCCTGGAGCTGTACCGGTACCGAGGCTTGGATCGCTACGCTGGCAAACTCCGCTCGTCGTCCTCGTGCTCGTGGGCTGCGCGCCGGAGCGCGCGGCTCCTCGGTCGGAGGCGACGAAGCAGACTACGGCGTCTGCGTGCCGTCTGGTACCAGCCGAATCGGGTTTCATGACGCTTTTGGACAGCCAATGGTTCCCTAAGTTCCTTGACCGCCACGCTGAGTACGCTGAGGACCACGGCGTGTCGCCGATTACCAAAAAGATCATGGAGGAGAGGCATCATCCGCCGAACTTCGATATTTGGTGCGCGCCGCCGCGAGACGCTCCGGCGATGACATCGGGATGGGAGCGTTGTCGCAGCGTCGCAATTGTCGTGCTACCGAAGCTCAACGACTTTCTCCACTTCTTCAGCTACCTCATGAGCGCCGAGGTATCGGCCGGCGGGCAGCTCGTAGCCTGCATCCACGCCCAATATCAGAAAGCTCCCAGCGCACCTCGGTACTGTGGCTTTACGGTTACGCCTGCCGTGCAAGCGATCCCTTTTTGGGACACAGTGCTGACGCGGCTCGTTGCGCTACCCGGCCAGCAAAGCTGGAACCTTCATCGCGCGGTTGCCGCAGCCCGTCCTCAAGAGTTGGAGATCGGCGCGTTCATGATGCTCCGTAACGCGACGGACTGCGAATGTACCGAGCCATACAAGACATCCTGGTTTGCGTATCAGAAGGTCGCCTACGAATTGCTCTACTCCGACGATCACGGGGAACCTGACTGGACGTCGCCGCTCTAGGAGACTGGTGTAGCGCGATTCGCGGTTGTGTCCTAGAGAATAGCGTGCGCGCTGTAGTACCGGCCCGAAGCGTTGCCCAAGCGCGGCGCCATGCAACCCTGTGGTTCGCCGCATGCGTCGGCTGCACGCCTAGCGTAGCGGTCGAGGAACAGGCGGTGACGAAAGACGCGGACGAGAAATCGTGCCGAATCGTACCCGATGCATTCTCCTACCCGAGACTGCATAAGCACGCTTGGTTCGACGACTTCATGAAACATCATTCCGCCTATGCCAAAGGGAAGAACCTTCATCCGGTCCTTCCGGAGTTTGTCCAAGCGACCAACCAAATCGACAGCATTCAAGTCTGGTGTTTGCCAGCGCGAATGGCCTCTCTGAGCAGAAGGCCGTTTGCTCCTTCGCCGCTGTAGTCTGCGCGGCTACATCGACCTACGAAAACGTCGCTTGGCCATCTTGCGACGGCGGAACTTTCCCGCCCCGGCGGCCGACTCAGTTATTCTGACGACCGGGAGCTCCGCGGGTGAGGAGCCCCCAACCGAGGGCATGGTCAAAGGGGGCATCGTGCGAATCATTGCTTCGTGTTGCGCGGTATTGGGTTTGACGATGGGCGTCGCCTGTTCAAGCGACCGCTCACCTGCCGAGACCGAACCGAGCCGCGACAAGCTCGCCGCCGCGGTCGCCGCGGTCATCAGTACCGTGAACACGCCTGCCGCCATCGACGACACGTTCATCGTGAGCACGGAAACGGGCGACAACGCAGGCGGCAGCCAATATATTTTCGCGGGGCAGACCGGCGGCGCAGGCGGCAACGCCATCATGCGCACGCTCCTCCGCGCCGACGTGACATCGCTCACCGCAGGCGGGCTCACTGTCAACAGCGTAGAGGTAAAGATCCGGCGCAGCCTCGGAGGCACGAGCGCGTTGCAGTTGCGGGTGCCGAACACCAACGTGACGTGGGGCGAAGGCAATAACTCTGCGGGGTCGGCGTGCGGCCCTGATTGTTCGCCGGTGGGCATTGCAGCATGCGCCGCCGGAGAAGCCAGTTGGGACAGCGGAAATTGCTCGGCGACGACGTGGTCGGGCGCCATCGATACGTCCGTGTCGGCGGCGGTCCAAACGGGCACCTATCAAACGATGGGTGCGGACGCCGGGTGGTTCGTGTTTCCTTCGAACGCGGCGATGGTCGCGTCGGTGCAGGACTGGATCGACGACCAAAGCGCCGGCAACAACGAAGGCTGGGTCGTTCAAAGCACTGCCGAGGGGACGGCGTTTTCTGCGGTGCAAATGTTCTCCGCCGACCACGCGACGGCGGCATCGCGACCGCAGGTCATCATCGACTTTGACTGCCGTAGCGGTTACGACGGCGCGACCTGCGCAGATGTAGACGAATGCGCGGGTGGCGCGGTTGCGGCCTGCGGAACTGGCGCAACAGGGTGCAGCAATAGCGTCGGCTCCTACTCCTGCACCTGCGGCGCTGGATACTCGGGAACCGGGACCACGGCGTGCACCGATGACGATGAATGCTCCGGCGGCGCCGTCGCGGCGTGCGGCGCAGGCGCAACCGCGTGCTCCAATACGTCGGGCTCCTATTCTTGCACTTGCGGTTCGGGATACACAGGAACCGGAACCACCGCATGCAGCGACGAAGATGAGTGCGCAGGCGGCGCGGTCGCGGCGTGCGGAACCGGCGCAACGGGATGCAGCAATAGTGTCGGCTCCTACTCTTGCACCTGCGGCGCAGGATACTCGGGAACAGGGACCACGGCGTGCACCGATGACGATGAATGCTCCGGCGGCGCCGTCGCGGCGTGCGGGGCAGGCGCAACCGCGTGCTCCAATACGTCGGGCTCCTATTCTTGCACGTGCGGTTCGGGATACACGGGAACAGGGACCACGGCGTGCGCAGACGTCAACGAATGCTCCGGCGGCGCGGTCGCCGCGTGCGGAACCGGCGCGACCATGTGCACCAACTCCGCCGGCTCCTATTCCTGTACCTGTGGCTCAGGCTATACCGGAACGGGGACGACCGCGTGCGTCGATGTCGACGAGTGCTCCGGAGGCGCCGTCGCGGCTTGCGGGGCAGGCGCCACTGCATGCTCCAATACATCGGGTTCCTACTCTTGCACGTGCGGTTCGGGGTACACGGGAACCGGGACCACCGCATGCGCAGACGTCAACGAATGCTCCGGCGGCGCGGTCGCAGCGTGCGGGGCAGGCGCTACGGCCTGCAGCAACTCCTCCGGATCCTACTCCTGTACCTGCGGTTCGGGATACACAGGAACGGGAACCACGGCCTGCAGCGATGTCGATGAATGCTCCGGCGGCGCCGTCGCGGCGTGCG
>JANQQS010000020.1 GCA_028284955.1 Myxococcota bacterium
GCGCCGGTAGGCCAGTCGTCGCATCCGCGAACCGAGGAAATGCCGAAGCATTTTCGAGCGTGAGGGGATGGCGGCGAATGGCCTGCCGCCGCAAGCGAGCCGACGGGAGCGTTTGACACCAGCCTCCTAGGAAGGCGGCCGCTGGTGTTCACGCCCGCGAGACTAGCTCTTCGCTTTTTTCCCAAAGCCTCTGTGCAACCCCGTCATCATGCGCGACCGGATTGGGCGAACGCATGGGCCAGCCGCCTTTGTTGCACGATTTGTCGCGATAGGTTCCGGTTTGGCTGTAGAACTCGCCATTGTGATCGGGCACATCGCTCGCGAGCAGTGCGTGGAGCGATGTCTGCGCTCCCGCCCACGGATCGATCATGCCCGCCAGGCTGAGCATTGGCCGCAGCAGAAAGTTCTGCACGAAGAGAGGCATGGTGTGCTTGGCTAGATCGGTTCTCACCCACCCGGGATGGACGCTGACCGCGATGACGCCTGTTCCTTCGAGGCGTTTGGCGAGGCTTCGCGCGTGCAACAGATTGGCGAGCTTTGATTGCGCGTAGGCTTCCCAGCCGTCGAATTTCTTCTGCTGGAAGTTGAGATCGTCGAAATGAATGTCGCCTTTGCGCCCCATCGCCATATCGTGAAAACAGCTTGAGACGTTGACGATGCGGGATGGCGCGCCCTTTTTGAGCATTTCGAGCAAGAGATCGGTCAGCAAAAAATGGCCGAGATGGTTGACGCCGAACTGCATCTCAAAACCATCGGCGGTTTTCGTATTCGGCGTATTCATCACGCCGGCGTTGTTGAGCAGCCCGTGCAAGGCGTCGCGTTCCGCGCTGAGCTCAGCCGCAAACGTACGCACCGATGCGAGGCTCGCAAGGTCCAACCGACGCACGTGCACGTTGGCGCCGGCATGCTCCGCGCGAATCTCGTCTACGCGACGTTCTCCATCTTCGACGCGACGACACGCGAGAATGACCTCGGCGTTTTGTCTGGCGAGCTGCTTCACGCATTCAAAGCCGATGCCCGAGTTCCCGCCGGTCACGATGAACACGCGGCCTTGCAAATCTTGTTTGAGAATCTCGGGTGCGCACATGAGAGCCTTCGCCATGGCAAATCCTTTCCCCAGAGCTGGGACGTGTTCCTGTTGCTCGCGTGAGTCGAGCGCAGGATACAAGAAAACGCTTCGACGAGCAGTGGCGAACGTTGTCAGAGGCCCCCGCCGGGCGAGGCGAATCGCGATCACTTGGTTCGTATTCGCATTTGGCGTACGTTCACGGTGTGGCTGAACAAAATCAAACCAGCAATGTCGCAGTGTTTATCGATCTTGAGAACCTCGCGATCGGTGCCTCCAAAGGAAAGCTCAAGGTGTTTGACTATGCGCTCGTGCAAAAGCGCTTGGTCGACAAGGGCAACGTCGTGGCTCGGCGCGCCTATGCCGATTGGGGACGCTTCGAATCGTACAAACGCTCGCTTCACGAGGCGGGGGTGCAGCTGATTGAGATGCCCGGACGCGGGATGACCGGCAAAAACAGCGCAGACATCAAGATGGTGGTCGATGCGCTAGAGCTTGCCCACACCAAACCTCATATCGATACCTTTGCGCTCGTTACCGGCGATTCCGATTTTTCGCCGCTGGTCGCTCAGCTTCGCGAAAACAACCGGTTCACGATTTGCGTGGGCATTAAGAGTTCAACCAGCTCGCTGCTCGTCGACAGCTGCGACGAGTTTATTTTCTACGACGACCTCGTGCGCAGCACGGCGAAAGCGAGGCGCCCGAGCTCGGGCCGCGTGTCCAAAAAAACGCAAGCTGCGCTCGACCTTCTACTCGAATCGGCTGCCGCGCTGCAACGCGAAAACCGCGTACTGCACAGCTCGCTGGTCAAACAGACCATGAAACGCAAACAGCCTCAGTTCAACGAAGAGTACCACGGCTATTCATCGTTCAGCCGGCTCCTCGAAGACGCCCAGAAACGAAACCTGATTTCGCTGACCCAAGACGCGCGAAGCGGCACTTATTTGATTGCCAATGTTCATACCGAGGAAGGATAGGCCGGCGTCTGCCCACGGGGTTCGTTGGCAGCGCCGGCGTATTCTTCGGTCTACATCGTGGTTCCTCGAGACGGCGCGTCCGGGTCGACGCATCGGCCTTTGCCGCCGCAGTAGAAGAAGTGGTTGCGGCACGCAGCGGGCACGCATTCGTCGTCGTTGGTGCACGCCTCGATGTTGCAGCTGCCGGGATTTTGGCACGTTCCGTCGGCGTGGCAGCATCCAGGGAGGCAGCTGCCTCCACCGAGTAAACAGTCTGAGGGGTCTTGCTGACACGACTGCCCATCCTGGGTTCCGCCTTGGCATACGTCCGCGCAGAGGTCGTGTTGACCGAAGCAAGGCGTTCCATCGAGTTCGCATCCTCCGCGGCAATCGTCGTTTGAGGTACAGAGCACTTCGCCCGTTTGCCACCCGCCTTCGCAGGTCCCGGCGCAGTCTGCGTGTCGCGTGCATAGATTGCCGTTGTTGAGACCGCCGCTGCATTCGCCTGGACAGTCTGACTGGGCATTGCAGCTCTGGCCCGAGTTGATGCCGCCGGTGCAGGTGCGTCCACAATCTGCGCTGGTGGTGCAGGCTTGCCCAGAGTTCTTGCATACGCCGGGACACGGATTGTCGGCGCTGCAGCTGCGCGAGGGATCGTTTTCGCAGACGTTGCTGCCTCCTGCGCAATAGTAGTTGCAGTCGTAGTTGGTGGTGCATGCGTCGTCGTCGAAGGGTCCGCCTGCGCATGCGCCGGGACAATCATCATTGTCTTGGCATGCGTACACGATGTCCGCATCGTCGTAGGTGCCCCCGACGCAGATTTTGTCGGGCGGCGTCGTGGTGACATCTGTGGATCCAGAGCCTGGATTTGTACCTGGTCCAGGATCTGGGTTCGCAATGCCAACCGTTTGAATGGGTGACCTTGGCGGCGGAGGCGCGTTGCCTCGCGTGGTTAGATTTTTTGCGGTGTAGAGGGTTGCGTTTGCTCGCGAGCTCGCGACCTCGGATCGGTTCTTTTCGGAACTATCGGGAGCATCGCTCGGGTTCTCAGAGCATCCGAACATTCCTGCGCTGATGCACAGCGCTAGCCGAGGGAACAATGCCAGCCGAGGGAACAGTGCCAATCGACGGAACAGCGCCAATCGAAGGAATAAACGGCGTGCTTGGGGGGTACACTCGCTGAAGTGGTTCATGGTCGCTCTCCGTGACGTTCGGTGGTGAAGCTTCACAGAGAGGACTACGAGACGAGCTGCTCGAGTCTGACATCGCAGCCTTCAAGAAAAGATTTCACCCGACCAGAGGCGCTCGGTAAATCGTTCCCAAGGCAAGATGCGCAGCCCTTTGTCGACGCGTTCTTCGGCGCCGAGGTAGACCACGATGCCGCGTTCGAGAGTCTTGTTCTGCGTCAGTTCATGAAGTGCCTGGCCATATTGCGGTCTCCATCGAGACGAGGCTTTGACTTCGATGCCGATGTGCCGGCGCCCACGAGACCAGATGAAATCGATTTCGCGCCCCGAGGCGGTACGCCAGAAACTGAGCTTCCCGCCAACTCCGGCGTATTCGATATACGCGCGCAGTTCGCCCAAGGTCAACGTTTCTAGAAGCGAGCCTCGTTCATCGGGATGGACTGGATCCCGAAGGAAACTTCGAAGCGCCCGAACCACTCCCGGGTCAAAAAAGTAGAACTTGGGTTTGCCCACCTCTTTTGCGCGCAACTTCGGATTCCACGCGGGCAACCAAATACCGATGAGCGTGTCGATGAGCACGGCGAAGTAGCGTTGTACCGTGGGTCGCGCCACGCCGGCGTCGCGCGCGGTCGATGCCGTGTTCACGACCTGGGCGTTCGCACTGGCGGCAATCTGCAAGAATCGGTCGAATGAGGCGAGGTCTTTTACGAGTGCTTCTTGCTGAATCTCTTGCTGCAAATAGGTGTGCACATAGGCTTCCAGAATATCGATGGCATGCTGGGGTTCAGCGCAGACCTTTGGAAGCGAACCAAAACGAAGAAGCGTTTCGAGGTTTACGTGCTGCGAAACTGGGCCACGAGTATTGTCGTGACCCGTCGTCGGTTCTTCGTATGGTCTCAGCTCCGCACTGGTCAACGGAAAAAACTGCCGCTCGAATACGCGGCCGGCGAGCAGGTCGACATCCATGCGCCGGAGCTTGCGCGCGTTCGATCCGCTGAGCGCAAATCGATTGCGGTCGCCGTGCTCGGCGATCAAGGCGTGAACCTCGCGAAGCAGCGCGGGAATGCGCTGGACCTCGTCCACCACCACCCACTGCCCCGGGTCGAGCGCCAACACCACCTGACGAAGCTCGCCCGGGTCGCGAGAAAGGCTCAGGTAAGTCTGTGTGCGAAGCAAGTCGAACCACTGAGCATCGGGCAACACTTGTCGCAACCATGTCGATTTCCCCGTAGACCGCGGGCCAAAGAGGAAAAAAGAATGATTCGGGAGTTCAAGCCAACGTGTATACACCGCGAGCATTATGACCGGAAAAGTGCTCGCGAGCTATGCAGTTATCCCAGATTTAATCACATTGCGCGATCTCAATCACATTTCTCGATGCTGTGGTACTCCACCAACACTGGCTTCGACGTCGAGGTTTCGGACAACGATTCATAGTTGTCGTGAATGTCGTCTTCGCTGCGAGCGAACGTGGCGAAACCGTTTTTCGGTACCAGGCCGCGTTGAAAGGTGGTGACTTCGAGTTCGTGACGTTTTCTGAGTTGCACGAGTCCAGAGTCGAGTCCGAGGTCGCTATGGTCTTGTCCCTCGGGGTCTTCGAACGCTCTTTTGAGGCGAATTTTGAGGCCCAGGTCAAAGTTCTCTCGGCTTCCCGAAAACAAGGCTTCGTAGCTGTGGCCAGAATGAATTGCCGCCGCGTACCACCTTGCGTCATCGGGGGGCTCTCGCATCAGCTTGGTCGAATCTAGGGTCGCCACTTCGGTCGTGCGCATCACCTGGTATGCGAGGTAGCGTTTGTCGTTGAACGTTCCGAAGCGAAACTTGAGACCAGCATCGGTTGCGGATGACCTTTTGGCTTCCGTTTCGTTGTTCATTCTCTCTTCGGTCACCACGTGCTCGCCGACCACCGGCTCCTCGGTCGTACTCGCGCCTAGTTCTTCAGCGTTCGTTTTGTCCTGTTCGGTGAGCGTGGTGTCCACCGTCCCATCGGAATGCTCCAACCTCCATGCGTCGACATGGGCGTCAAACGTGGCGTTGTCGTCGATGTCGAACAGCCGATGATTCGTCACGTTGACGGGCACACGAACCGGACTCGAATCGAAAAAGAGACTTGTCGGGCCGGGGTTAGTGAGCATTTCGAAGCGGTGGTCAAGAGCTCGGCCGAGCATATGCTTGCCGAAGCCAGGCGCCGGGATGGCGAGCACCACCTGCGGCTTGTACGCACCGGGACCGCATCGGCTCAAAGGCCGCTCCGGCATTGGAGGCTCGGCACCCGTAGATGCGTCGCCGCTCGCGTTGGTAATCTGGTCGGAGCCGCAGCCCCAAGCTAGGAACGCCCCGGCTATGTACCCGAGTCGCTGCATCTGTCGCATTGTTGAACCCATCGTGCTTTGCCTCCGAGTCCCATCCGCGATAGAGGTGAGCAACATGTGCGCCAGCTCAAAAACAAAGTGATTTCGATGAACCGACCGCCTGGTTGGTGAGATTGGGGACAAACCTCCTCACGACGGATGTCCCCGATCGATTCCACGCGTCCGCGATGGCTATCGCCAGATCTGGAATTCGTCGACCCACTGGAAACGTCGGCATGCGTTGCGGTAGCCGTCGTAGAGCTTGGGCGTGAACATGTCGCTGACTTGGCCGCCGGTTCGATTGCGGCCTCGCTGGTCAAACACCGTTTCTCCGTTCACGCGAATCCACACGCGGCCGTCTCCCCCGGTGCTGTGCTTTAGGTACACTTCAAGAAAGAACCATTCGCCCACTGGCACGGCGACGTCTCGGTTCGTGTCGCCGAAGAGCCCGTTTTCCCAGCCGCCCCCGCTGGCTCTGCGTTCGTGTTTGAGGTGCCATGCCGGGGTCTTGCCCACGTCTCGAATCTCGTAGCCAATGCGGTCGTTGGCGGTGAACCATTCGCCCATCAGGCGCCAGCTCGCGGTGGAGTTGCATTTCTGGGGCAGCTCGTTGAGGTCGCCTTGGAGCTTGATCCAGTAGCTGTAGTAGACGTCGTTCGCGAATCCGCCGTCGTTGCCGAATAGGAGCTGATTGCGAGAGTTGTAGTCCATGTCGCGGTCGTCGAGCAGCTGTTCCATGTAGAGCGCTCGCGTTTGCGAACCATCGAACCCGGCGACCGTCTCGATACGGTTGTCGGCGTGATTGCTGATGTTCTTGTCGCTGAGCACCAAAAACTGAAACCGAGGGCTCCCCGGCAGATCGTCGTCCCAAGAAAAGCCCGTCGCCTCGTCGCGACCCCGGAACTCTTGCCACCACTGCCGACCTTCAACCTGCGGTCGAGGTAGATCCACGCCATGTTCAAATCCGGAATGAAAGACGAGCTCTTTTCCAAGAGAGCGAGGCATTTCGGTGGTGTCGAAAGACAAGGGTGATGGGTTCCCGCCCGTGGAGCTCGGGTTCACGCTTTCGCCGTCTGAGTGGTCGAGCGCGCAGACGCAGATGTCGTCGACATGGCCCGCGGTGTCGCAGTCTATTTCTGGTCCGACTTTGCAAGGGTTGGAGGTCGCGTTGCCGAATGCCTGAAGGCATTCGCTCCCGGCAGCTTCGCATACGTCGGCACAACTTCTCGATCCGCCGAGCCCGGCGCTGAACGTGCAGCTCGCCGCGTCTTCGGTGCATAGCTCGAACGAGTCTGTATTTCCGAACGTTGCCGCGCAGAGTTCCTCGCGCTTCTGCGAAAATTCAGTCGAGGTGCCGCCGCCTGCGTTCGTGTCTCGTTCGGAAGAATCGTCGCTGACCTCAGCCGCGTCGGTCGTGCAGCCGCCCGGCGCCAGGCTCGCGCTCATGCCTAGGGAACACACTATTCCGAGCCATCGGGCCGCGCTCGACCGTTGGCTTTGGCTCGACGTTTGGTTTGGGCTCGACGTTGTTCGTATTTCGGTTCGCAACTCGGTTCGCATCTAGTACCGCCTTGTCTGTGCGCATCCCCTCCATTGATGGTGCTACAGCACGATACCGCCCGGTGTTCGCGCGTTTGCGCGTGGCGCCTACATGTAGTTGTTCGCCATCCGTTCTTGCTGTAGCGGGCCCAGATTCGGCTATCGTTTCAAAGTGATGGCATTCATGAGCGTTCGCAATCCCGACTCCTCGGGTTGTCGCTCGGTGAGAAACGTGATCACGGCTGTCAGATTTGGTCGCCCGACGTCGAATATCGGCCTGGGAACGGCGAACAGTTCCCGATGTTCCAATTCTTGCGGGCCTCAATTCTTGCAGGCCCCAATTCTTGCTGACCGGAGGGCGACCATGACTACAGCGATTCGAGGAAATGAACTGAGACCGCACACCCTACGCTCCACGGCGATTGGGATTTCGTGTGTGCTGCTGAGTATCGCATCACCGTCGCTTGGGCGCGCGGATTACGATCCCGCGGCTGGCGGGTGGACTGAGGTCATCGGTTGTCCGACGTCGAGCTGGGATGTGTGCCCGTTTTATCACGACCAGTTCTACTGGGGAGGAACGGGGCCCAATCTTGCGTACGCTTCGCCTTCGGGATGGTGGACCTACGCCGACCCGGGGGTCCCGTCGACCGACTGCGGACAGTGGGTGAACGGCGGTATTGTCGGTGGCGCAACCTACGAGCAGGGCCAGCCGTCGGTCCCTCAAGGGGTCGACGTAGTCATCACTACCAACTGGTGGGATTTTGAAAACACCAACTTCGCGGAAACGTGCGGGCACCAACACGCGACGACGTATGTATGGGGTTGGCGCTACAACGGAAACTCGTGGTCGTTTGAGTTCGTGACCGCGCATCAGCGGACATCGTACTGGGATTCAGACCTCGACATGTGTCGCTTTCAGGCGGCGGGAAACCCAGACTACGAGAGCTTCCCAGCGTTCGCGTTTGGTCCCGAATCGCTGTCCATCACCGACTCTCCCTACGCCGTGCTCTACACCAAGAGCCAAGCCACCAGTCACTACAACGCGGGATGCGGCGAGTTCGAATGCTTCCACCGGGTACGCGTAGCCGCATCGTACAGCGGCGGCCCAGGCGTCAACAAGGGCGTCGTCGCGATTCCGCCGCCAACCAACGAGCTTGCGGTAGAAACGCGACCCGTCGTCGAACTCGACCCCGTGCTTTTCGGGGCAACCGCGCTCCTCGAGGCCACCGCGCTTCGGGCAGGAACCCGAGCGACGAATAGAACCGGCCCGACCACGTTTTTCGTGCCCACTGCGTTGCGACCGCAAGAGACCCTCGTGCTCGGCCGTCGCGCCACGCTCAATCCGACCTGGGGCGAGCTCCTACGTTCGCAAGCGAAATACTAGGAGGGATCGCGATGCACAGAATCTATATTGGGTTCATTTTGGCCATGAGCCTCGTTGCCGCGTGTTCCTCAGACGCCCGCATCCACGACCGCAATACGGCTCCGCCGAACAAGGTCCGCCGCGAAGCGAAGGCGGAGAACTTCACACCGAAGCAGAGCGTTCAACGAGACACTGAATCCGACCGTGCAGCACTCAGCAATGCCACTGGGAAACGCAATGCTACTGGGAAACGCAATGTCACTGGGAAACAGCAGGTGAAACTCGACCGAGCGCTTGAGGAAAACCCCAACCTCGCGTGCGAAATCTCGTACCAGCAAACCGCGAACGCGATTGCCCGAAGCGCGCGCGACATCGACACCGGAGATTTCCCTCCTCTCACGCTCGCGCCCAAACCGGTCTTCATGAACGACTGCCAGCGAATGCCGCGCGAAGTACAAAAATGCCAAGTGTTCGGATACGTCACGCGCCACCTCGCAGAGTGTACGGAAGCGAGAGCGCGATACGGAGCGGAGCTCAAAGCAGCCGCGGCAAAACGAAGCGCAAAGCCTGCAAGTGCGGGGTAGCAGCTACGGAAGCACACCGAGCTGGGCAGCCTGGAGGTCCCTCACGACGAGAGCGCGAAGCCGAAGCGCCTTCTGTCGAATGGCAGTCTGCGGATTGGATGTACGTTCTTTGGTTTGGAGAGCATCCAGTTGTTCCCGTCGCCACTTTCTTGTTGGCTTCTAGAAACGAAACAATGTTGCCTGTAAACCGAAATCCAACCGTACGGTGTGTCGCTTTTCGTCGATCGTCACGAAGAGCGATCCGTCTCTCTTGAGAGATACTTCGCACACGCCGACATCCTTCCCCGTGGTGAGCGGGCAAAAGACGTTTCGTGCGACTTCTGCGGCGAGGTTACCGCCATCGAGAGATGCGACCGTCGCAATCTTGTATTTGCCTGTCTCGAGTTGGGCTGGCGTTTCCGTTGCGCCGCGAATCCAAATCGTGCGGCAATCATATACTCCTGAGGTAAGCCGGCGGTCGCCGATGATGCCCTTGGGGGCAGACTTCCATCCATCTGCGAAGTGTTGGACGAGGCTGCCCTCTGTGTGACAGGTCGCCGAGTTTGTTTGCTTGGGCTCATCAGGAAGCTTGGGCTCATCAGGAAGATAGTCGCTCTCTGCCGCGCACCCAGCGCCACAAGCAAGAGCCACGAGAACGAAGAAGAATGATTGCTGCATCAACCTTGCGGTCTGACAAATATCGCTGGGAAACGCAATGCGTTGGCACGATCGGTTGCATTGGCGCCGGAGCAGCGCCATGAATGGGCGGACATGGATCGCCACATTGGGTTGCTTCCCGTCGTGGTTTGGCTCGTCGCCTGGCCCCTTCGCCCCCGTTGTAGACGACAACGCGCCTACAAAAATGGGAGACACGCTTCTCTGCAGTGGTGGTTTGCGGAGGAGCTATTTCCCCAGCGGAGGCTTTGCTGCCGCGACACAGATCAGCGCGCCCCAGGCGAGCTTTCGGTCGAGGGAGCGGCGTGTGTATATTCTCGCCCAGTGGGATCGCTTCGTTGGCGCGGGATCTTCCCTTCGGTAACGACCCGCGAGCTACCCGAACGCGCTAGCGCGTGAGTACGTCGCGCATTCGGTGCGGCTAGGTTTTCGTTGGCGCTTGAGCGGCAGTCTCGGTGCGATGAGCCCTTGGGGGCGCGCTGCGGCTTCGTTCGCGGTCGAGGGCTGGGGGGTTGCCTCCGGTGATGAGGCGCGCTCCTTTGGTGCGTACGGCGTAGTTCCAAATCCAGTTGAACATCACAAAGGCTCGATTTCGAAAGCTGATTAAAAAGGCGACGTGAATCAACGACCAAAGAAGCCACGCCAGCAGGCCGCCGATCGACTGGCGCCCGATATCGGCCACGGCTCGTGCGCGCCCGATGGTGGCCATCGATCCCTTGTCGCGATAGCGAAATGCGCCTCGACGTGCGTTTCCGTATTTCACTTCGTGATCGATCACGTTCGCGACGAAATCGCCCATTTGCAGCGCGCCTTGGGCGACTCCGGGCACCGGGGATTTCGTGTCCGCGTCAACTTGCGCGGCCATGTCGCCGATCGCGAACACATTGGGATGGCCGGGTACGGAGCAATCCGGGTGGACGATGACGCGTCCGGCGCGGTCGAGTTCAACGCCGAGTTTGCGTCCCAGCGACGATGCGCGAACTCCGGCCGCCCAGATCACGTTCGCGGCAGGCAACCGCTCATCGCCCAGCTTCACCGCTTCATCGTCGATATCGGTCACCAGTGTATTCAGCCGAACTTCGACGCCCATATCGCGTAGGTCGGCTAGAGCCCGCGTTGACGCGCGCTCAGACATCGCCGGCAATAGACGAGACTGCCCTTCGACAAGAATGACGCGCGCGGTTTTCGTGTCTACGTGCCGAAAATCTGCGGGAATCGATTCCGACGCGACTTCCCGCAGCGCGCCGGCGAGCTCAACTCCGGTCGGTCCGCCACCCACGACAACGAATGTGAGCTTGGCTCGGCGTGCGTCTGGGTCGCGCACCATTTCGGCCGCTTCAAACGCCAGGAGCACTCGTCGTCGAATCTCGAGCGCGTCGTCGACCGTTTTGAGTCCGGGCGCGCGCTTCGACCACGCGTCGTTCCCGAAATACGCGTGCGTCGCGCCGGCGGAAAGTACGAGATAGTCATAGGCAAGCTCGCCGCCATCCCACACCACCCGTTGCTCGGCGAGGCGAATATCCGTCACCGTGCCAAGCAGCACGCGAACGTTCTGGTGGCGCCTGAGCACCCGCCGGATCGGTTCGGCAATATCCGCGGGAGAGAGCGCCGCGGTGGCTACTTGGTAGAGCAGCGGCTGAAAGAGATGATAGTTCCGCCGATCAATGAGCGCAGTGTGCACCGGTGACTTGGCCAAACGCTTTGCGACTCGAAGGCCACCAAAACCCCCACCGACCACGACAACTTGCTTGGGCGCGTTTGAAGACTGAAGCATGACGGATGACCAACGGGACGAAGCCCGGCTACGACGGGTTCATGAGGCGATTTCGCAGAAACGCAAGCCTAAGTATTCGCAGGCGTGTGCGTCCGTTTCAGTACACCGCAGAGCCAAAACGATCCCCCTCTGTGGCTCCTGGGTTGGTGAGGCGAGCGTCTTTTGCGCCCTGGTTCTCTGGCGGTCCCAGGTATACGTCGACCCAGCCTCCCGGACGGCTGGCAATGCTGTTTGAACCTGGGCTGCCGGAAACAATATCGTAGAAACCGTCGCCGTCGATGTCGCCGGCGTTCGACACGGATCGGCCGCGTTCTTTGCCTTCGTCTTCGGGAGCGGGGTAGCTCAGTGACGGTTCGCGAACCTCGACGCTGGGAGTTCCGAGGTACACATAAGTGACTCCGTCGGTCATTCTTCGTGGCGCTCCCGCTACGAGATCGTCGAGGCCGTCTCCATCGATGTCTCCGCGGAGAGCGACCGAGGTTCCAAGTTGGCCGGGTACTCGTTTTGGCTCTCCGACGAAAGGAACGTAGTTCTGACCGTCGAGATTGTCGCGCGCGCCGAAATACAGGAACGCGGCGCCAGGCTGCTCGTTGCCGACCACGTAGCCGGGCGCTCCAACAACAAAGTCAGAAAAACCGTCGCCGTTGAAATCGCCGCCGCCGCTTGCTGCGCTGCCAAAGCGTGAGCTGGATGGCGCGTCGCTTGGTGTCGCGAACGTAGGCGCATCGAGCACAACTTCGGGATTTCCTAAATATACAAACGCGCTGCCTGAAATTGCTTCGTTCCCGTCTTGGTCGGTAGCACCGATGACGATGTCGCCGTATCCATCTCCGTTGATGTCGCCGATGCCTGCCACCGAAGCCCCCATGAAGGCCGAGTCTTGGTTGCCCGGGTTGTCGAGCGAAATCCGAGGCGTCGCGTTCAAGCCCGCGTCGGACCCGAGGAAGAGGTGGGCGCCGCCTTCCGAAATGGCGCCATTTGTTTGCATCGCGGCACCGACTACGATGTCGGAGTAGCCGTCGCCATTGAAGTCCCCCGCGCTAGATATCGAACGACCGAACGTGCTTCGGCCCTCCACGGGGTTG
The DNA here is from genome assembly GCA_028284955.1 of Myxococcota bacterium. Taxonomy (GTDB): domain Bacteria; phylum Myxococcota_A; class Polyangia; order Polyangiales; family Houyiibacteriaceae; genus JANQQS01. The sequence goes on from JANQQS010000020.1 coordinate 12,560, forward strand.
AGAAGTCGCGCGTCGGGCGTCGTCGGCAGCCCAGCCGGCGAGCCGAGAAAGACAAACACCGCGCCTTCGTCTCCCTCCGCGAAATCCTGAAACGGAGCGCCGATGATCAGGTCGGAGCAGCCATCGCCGTTGACGTCGCCCGCGCTCGACACCGCAGACCCAAATACTCCCGATTGAATGCTGTCGGGGTTTGTGTAGCTGCGCAGCGGCGTGTTTCGCAGCCCTGATGTGCCGCCAAAATAGACGAACGCATGTCCTTCGCTTGAACGCTCTACCGGTCCGGCGCCGGGTGCTCCGACCACAACATCCGAGTAGCCGTCACAGTTGTAGTCGTTCGCCAGGCGTCCCACGTCGAGGTACCGAACGCGCGACCAGGCGAAGCAGGCTTGCTCGGCGCACGCACGAACGCGCCAATAGTAGCGGCGACCGACGGGCGCGACGCGCGATGCTGGGAGGTCATCGCTAGGGACAAAGGCAACCGGTCGTTCGTTCGTGGGCGCCTCGATCCGCGCGTCGAGCTCTGCGTTGGGGAATGCGCATTCGGAAAACGACGCGATCGGACATTCGTCATCGATCTGAAGCTCGTAGTGGGTCGCTTCGGCAACCGGTTCCCAGATAAATTTTGGTCGAAGCGGCTTGTTCGCAGCTTCGGTCGCGCTGGCGTGAACGCTGCCGGTGGTGAAGCCGTTCCAAGGAAACCGAGCCACGACGCCTCCTTGGTGTTCTTGGTGGGTATCGTTCGCGCGCGGGCTCGCCGTGACGCAGGCTCCCGACCCATCGTCCTCGGTGCCGGATGCGCAAACGCACGCGTTGTCATCGGTGGCGACCCTGTCGGACGGGCATTGCACATTCCCGCAGCCTGCGCCCAGAGCCGCGGTTCCTGCGATGAACAAGAAGATTCCCAAATACGCCCGGTGGCAACATACTCGAGAGCGATAATTCCGAAGACGATAGTTCCGAAGGTGATAGTTCCGAAGGTGATAGTTCCAAAGACGACAGTTCCGAAGGCGATGCGTTCGAAGGTTCTGCAGCATGATCTCTCCGTTCGAACTGAGGCGCCAGCCGAGCTGCAGCCTCGCCGAGTGGTTCCAGCGAACTGTCATGCTTTTCGGTCTGTTGCGCGGAGAGTTGCGTACTTTTTTGCAGCTCCCGGCTTTTGCCAGTGCGTTCGTTCGAGAGATGCTCAGAGCGCTCGTTCGAGAGGAACGCCGTGGCCGTCGAAGTCGTCAGTCAAGATTTCAAATGCCGCGCGGTGCGAGGAATGCAAAGTTTCGCTGCGCCAACCCGATGCCTGCGTTCGGATGGTCAGCGCGCATTCGGCGATCTTGGAATTGAGGCAGCATTTGAGGCCACCTTTGGGGTTTCGATAGGGCAGCGCCACGAACGCATCTCGCGGCGCAGAAATTCGGCCTGCGATGTGCGCTTGAGAATCTTTTGCTTCGAAGGTCCATTCGAAATAGTCGAACCGCCCGCGCGATTTCGCCGACTGCAGAAGGCCGCGGATCGCGTATTCGGTTCCTCCGTGTCGCAACACGAGCGGCGTGAACATCGGCGTCCATACCGGGCCGATACGCAGCCGTGCCGAGCTGACTTCGAGAAACGTATCTGGAGACTCTTCAAACCCTGCCACTTGGCCCCAGGCATAGTGGTCGGTGTGTTTTCGTCCCCAGTTGTGATTTTGGCTGCCGACCCATCCTTCAATGGGAACTTCGTCGCCAAACATCCGCAGCGTCCCGTCGAATACGCTGAGCGGGTGGCCGACCAGTGCTTTAGCGGCGGGAAACTTCTTTTCGTAGAGCTCCGGCGCGAGCAGAAAGAGCGGCTCTTCGCGTGAACGAAACGTCAAATCCCACGCGACTTGTTGCTCGATCGACCCTTGAAGCTGCCCCGGCCCCAGATGGCTCTCGGCAACGCGCACGGAAAAGCGGTCGCGTGCGAACTCAAAATCGCGGTCTGGATAGGCCCGGAACGCACACCGATGCTGGCGTTTCTCTCCATCGAAATAAACGCACCAGAGCTCGCCTTCCGCGTTCGACGAATCGCGCGGACGAAACAAGGTATAGCGAATCCAAAACGCAAGCGGCCGCTGCGGATGATTGGCGCGCTGAAAGAAGCTCTCGTAATGCCCGTCGCGCTGCTTCGGGCGATAGCGGGCAAGGTTTTCGCAGCCGTGTTCCATGCGCAGAGCGTAGCCGGCCTTTCCATGAATGCGACGTGCGACATCCTGAGCGAACTATGCGCGCCGGCAAGCAGCTGTGGGGTCGACGGCGGTTTATTGCTTCATCGATTGAGCGTACCGGTGGCTCTATAGGGTTCTTTGTATCCTTCGCCCGATCGCGTCTCTTCTACGGATAGGGTGGGCGGATTTGGCGACACGGACACGGTGAAGTGTCTCTTGTAGCTGCCAGTGTTTATGGTTGCGCACAAGTGATCGCTGCTTTGTGCGCACCGTTCTAGTGATGCCGAACGATTCTCGCTTTCGGTATCGCCCAGAACGGTCAGTTGGCCTTTCGCGATACGGACGGCAAGTGAATAGTTGCCTCCTTCTGCGGCACCGCTGTTGATTACGAGATATCGGCTCCAGCGTCCGGAAGCGACCCTAAGTTCGTCAAAGCAACCAAAGCCGGATTTGTTGTTCCAACACGTCAGTGCTTCCTGGCCAACTTCGGGCACCTTTCCGCATTTGTCCTTAAAGCAGTTCGTCGGGTTGTTCCACGCCAAGCATGTGTCAAGCGTCTGGCAGACGCCTCCGCTGCAGTTATTCGCGACGTTTTCCCCCTGCACGCATTCGCTCCCATGGCCCCAGCTCAAACATTCGATGAGCGGGTCACAGTTTAGCTTCGGGGTGGTCGATTGCTTTTGGCTGCTGTCTAGCTCGCTGGGCGGAGGAGTGTCTGCGGCCGCCAAGCAGCCGGCCATCATGTAGGAGGATAGGGCGACCACCGCGATAAGCGGCGCGTCAGAAACTACCGAGCGGATGTGGGCGGTTCGACGTATGTACATGGCTAGAGCGCGAGCAATAATCGGACCAGTGGCATGGGGCTCGCGATCGCTGAGGTTTTTTCGAGATTGGGAGCTTACGCTGCGGCCTGGGTAAGCTGCAGTTTCCCTGGTGGGGCGTACGGAACCGGCCAAAGCGTACCGGCCGGCGCCTGCGATTCGTGAGCGATTCCCGCGAGCTCTTGTTGCTGGGTGACCGCCGCGCTGTCGCAGAGGCTTATGACGACACCGATCGATACCGAAGCGTCGCGACGCATGCGGCCGGCGAATGCTCGGCGCAGCCCTGGTCGAACCACGTCAGGGGGTCGCGGGGGTGCCGATTCGAATGTCTTTTGAGCCGGCGGCATTGCTGTACGTGGAAATTCTTCCTAAGTAGATCAACGTCGCGGTCCCCGACTTGTCCACTGCGAGTTCGATGCCGTCTTTCGACACCAACCTGACGTCGAGAAACCGTAGCGATTTCTTTTCTTTCCCAAGCAGTTCTGCTCCGGGGTCGGGCGCACGGTGGCGGTCGGTTTCTGGGGTCTTCTTTATTTTGTCGAGAGCCTTGAATGCGGCGTCTACGGCGACCGCGTTGGGCAGGTCGCTGGGAGCAAATGCGCGCGCATACTCCGTGCTCAGCTCGTTGTATTCTGTGGTGTCCGTACTGCTGCTATCCGATGCACGGGGCGCGAGGGCGAGCGATGCCTGGTGCATCGACAGTTTGTTGATCTCGATGTTCACCCTTGCGTAGCCTTTGAGAGTTGTCGTTTGCGTGTTGTCGGGCGAGACCGAAATCGGAACGACGACTCGATATTCCCAAGCACAATCGTCTGGATGGAGAGGCTCTTTGACGCCCTTCCTGGCAGGGTCGCACCAAATAGCGGCAATTTTTCCTGCACCGCTCACTTTCGGTAGAACAAACGAAGAAGAATTATTCGGCGTCGTCTGGGGAACAGAGGCCCTACCGTCGGCCTCCAGATAATCAGACGCGAGTCGCACCGCCGCGGTTAGATGCTGTTGCGATGCAGGGTCCCACCCCTTGCCCTTTTTGGCGTGAGCCTTGAGCTCGTTTCGGGTAAGGCCTTCGTGCAAGTGGCCTCGCCCGAGTTTCAGGCCGAAGGCTCGCCGAATCGCGTCTTTTCGTTCTTCTACGGAGGCTAGTTTTTCCTCGGTGACTTGCTCTGTTGCGTCCGACGTAGCGACGCATCCAGCGGTCAACGAGAGCGAAACGAGCGCGCTCCATATCGCGCGTGTGTAGCGGCGGGTGAGCGAATGATGAGGCGCACCACTGTGGTGACCTCCGGCTTTCTGAATGTTGACGTGGCGCATCGTACCTGACGAAAGCAGGTTTCGTGCCAGCGGGGCTCTGCGATGCGCGTTCAGATGCGTTGTTGTCCGATCATACGTTGCGGCGTTTGATCGGTGTCGCCTGGTTGGTGAACGTCGCTTGGTTGGTGAACGTCGCGATGTTGGTGAACCGTGCGGTCGATGACAATCGACGGTATCGGTCACGCAAACGGTATCGATGCATTGTTTTGCTTCTATTGTTTGAAAAGCAAGGCGTGCGAATTGCCACTACTCTAAGTGTGGCTTCTCAAGAGAATCGATCACACTTTTGAGATCTTTTTCTAAATTAAAAAATCCCTTATTTAAAGACGTTTGCGGCGTGCGAAACGGGTCAACTTTTTGTTATGTTGCGCGCACCGGGGAGATGATGTCGTGGGCAAAGGGAGTAGCCCATGAATGCGCACCGTTTTCGTTTCGGGCCGTGCACCTGCAGAACGAACCGTTTTTTTTCATTGCACGCTTCGCTATCTCGATTCCTCGTGTTTGGAGGAACGCTTGTTCTTGGTGTCGCGTTAGGTTCGACGGCTGAGGCGATAGATTTTGGAGAGAAGCCGGCCAAGCTGTTTGCGCCTTACGCCGAGTGGACCGTTTCGAACCCATCGGTCTCGGGCAATCCCTACGATGTCGTCGCCCGAGTCACGTTCACCCATGAATCGTCGGGCAAGCAGCGTGTGACGGAGATGTTTTACGCGGGCGGCAACGAGTGGAAGTTTCGTTTCGCAGGAACACAGCTCGGTCGATGGCGGTTTACGACATCGAGCAGCGACAATGACCTCAACAATCACACGGGTCGCGTCAATGTCACCAGCAGCTCGAACCCAAAGATCACCGGCTTCCTGACAAGTCAGCGCAATCAATACGCAGTTCAGGTCGCGCCGGACCGAGTTCGAGGCTTTCTATTCAACGTATATATGAGTGAAGGACCATATCCGACGAACCGTACCCGATCGGGGCTTCTTGATACCTTGAACAACCGATTCGACCGTTATCTTACAGAAGCAAACAACAACGGATTCAATGTTGTTTTCGTGCATCCTGCGCGCCCAGAAATCTGGACCGATGGGCGAAATCCTCGGCAGGACGTGTTCTCTGGTCTCGAGCGAGCGATCGTGAAAGCGCATGCGCAGGGCATGAGAGTGCATATCTGGGTATGGGGAGATGAGGCGCGCGGATGGGTTCCCCCCGGAGGCATCAACAGCACTGAAGACCGGCGGCTTCAGCGCTATATCGCGTCGCGACTTGGTCCGGTGGCGGGGTGGACGATGGGCTATGGCTTCGACCTTCAAGAATGGGTGACTGAGCAGCAAACCAAGGCATGGGCAGACTATGTTCACGCCAGAATGGGATGGCAGCACCTCTTGTGGGCGCGTGGCCGCAGCAATGGTTCGCTCGATGTCGTTTCCTACAGCGGCTTCAACGTCCGAGACTACAATCGAATCAGCCGAGACATGGATAGCGACCGAAGCCGTCCCCATTTCTACGAAGAGCGCCATACCTATCGCCGCAACGGTCAGCTCGACATGCAGGGCACCCGCCGTTTTCTGTGGGACCAAGCGCTCGCAGGAGGCATGGGTGGATTTTGGGGGTTCTTTGACCGCGGAGGAGCTGAACGGCCGCCGTATCCAAACCCCGAGCAGCTCCGCACTCACTTTGCCTTTTGGCACACCAGGGGTCGATTCATTCTGGGTATGGAGCGCGCACCCGACCGAACAGACGGAGTCGCACTCGAAACGCCGAACGGAAGAAACTTCATCTTCTACAAGCGGTCGGCTGACCAAATTCGCATCAACCTGTCGGGAGCATCGGGCAACCTGAGGGCTGTGGCCGTTGATACCACGCGTGGGTACCAGGAAGTGGACGTAGGAACGCTCGAGCCTCGAGAGCATGTTTGGCGTGCCCCTCGTCGTTCGGACTGGGCCATCGCAGTCGGTCAGTTCAACGGCCAGTCCAGCGCGGGCACTCCAGGCGGCAATACTGGTGGCGGCAACATGGGCTCTGGCAACATGGGTTCCGGTAACACGGGCTCTGGCAACATGGGTTCCGGTAACACGGGCTCTGGCAACATGGGTTCCGGCAACACGGGCTCTGGCAACATGGGTTCTGGCAACACGGGCTCTGGCAACACGGGCTCTGGCAACATGGGTTCCGGTAACACAGGTGGTGGCGGTGATGACGGCGAAGGCGGCGGAAGCACATCCTTCGAAGACTTCACCGTGGGCGATAGCGAAGGTGGTGGATGCGCCGTGGGTTCGACTACGGCGCATGGTTCGAACTTGGCGTTCCTGATCGCCGGCTTCGCGCTCTTGATTCGTCGTCGTCGTCGATAAACAAACCGCCATTGATGAGGGCAGCCGCAATGGCTGCCCTCATCTTGCGGGCGTCAGCTTACCTCTGTGCGAACAGACACGGCGGTGCCAGTTCCGCTTAGCCGGCGGCCAACCAGTGCGCTGATTTCGGCGCCTGAGAGACCTTCCTTGACTCGGAACGCCTCCACGATTGCCCGCTGAGCTTCCTCTTCTTGGTTCGTGCGAGCGTGGATCGCGGCAAGCACGACGCGCGGCATGTAGTTCTGGTCGTCAGCTTGGCACGCTTGCTCTGCGGTAGTTCGCGCGGCGTCGAGCTTTTTGTCCGACATCAACGCGATCGCGAGCAGCGCGCCCCAGACCGACCGGCGGGGGTCGAGGGGGCTGATGCGAATACCGTGTTCGAGGCGCGAAATTGCTTCGGCAAAATCGCGTTCCATCAATCGAGCGGAACCCAGCGCGACCCAGGCTTGGGCGTTGTGGGCACGCAGATCGATAGCGTTTCGAAGAATTGGCACGGCGCGGGCGACTTCGCCCATGTCGGCGAGTGCGCATCCCGCTTTCCGGAGAAGTTGAAATCGCTCGTCGTCGAGTTCAAAGTCGCCAAACCGAAAACGCATTGCCTCTCCGCAGGTGTAGACCGAGTCGCCATGAAAAGAAACACGCCATCAAATCAAAACCTTTCCAGTGTTCTCTGCGTGGGCGTTGGCGGCGTGGGCGGCTTTTATTCCGAGCGGTTTTGCCAGAAAGCTCGCGTTGGCGTGCTCGCGCGCGGTGCTCACGCAGAACATATTCGTACGCATGGCCTTCGCGTGCGTGGCCCGGGAGTCCCGGAACGAACTCGTTTGGCCCGCGTGCATGCCGTTTATGAGGATGCGTGCTCGATTGATGACGACTATGAGTTGATTGTGTTCGCGACCAAAACGTACCAGCTCACGGACGAGCTTTGCCGCGACCTTCATCGGGCTCTGCCCGACGCGGGGGTGCTCTCGTTGCTCAACGGCACGGAATCGGAATCGGTGCTCGACCGGTTTTGGCCGGGCGCGCAAGTTGTCGCCGGAGTATCTCGAATCGCATCCAGTCGTGTCGGTCCGGGAGATATCGAAGTGGTGGCAGGTGGCGCGGTGGACATTGCACCTTGGCAGAATAAAGCGCAACCACTTGCAGAACGCGTGGCGGAGTTGTTGCGGAGCGTGGGTGTATCCTGTGCGCTGCGCGCCGATGCGCTACAAATGCTGTGGGAAAAGCTTATCTGGAACGCCGGGTTTAATGGCGTTTGCGCGCTGACAGGACGCCGCGCTGGTGAGTTGCTCGAATCTCCAGAAACCTATCAGCTGGTTCGCGGCGCCATGGAAGAAGTCGTTTGTGTGGCGCAAGGCCTCGGCGTTGCGCTCGATGTATCAATGATCGGCACCAATCTGCGTGCGACCGAAGAAGAGTTTGCTGCCACGATTCCTTCCATGTTGCAGGACGTTCGAGCAGGTCGGCGGCTTGAATACGACGCGATTCAAGGATCGGTGGTTCGCGGCGCTCGGCAGGCGAATGTCGATGTACCCATCAACCGTGCATTGTATGCCCTGCTGCAAGCGTTTGACCGCCAAATCGATGACTAGCGGTTGGAGCGTCGAGAGCGGACGACGGGTGCTCACGCCTCCGGCGATTCACCCTGCTCAAGTTTCAACATCTCCGCAAGCAGTTTGAGAAGATCGTGTTCGGATACAATACCGACAAGGTTGCCGTCTGCATCCACTACGGGCACGCATCCAAATCGACCGGTAATGAGCTTTCCTACGGCCTCGGCCACGGTGGTGTCAGGGCGTACGGTTTCGATGCCTTCGGTCATGATTTCGCGGACAAACGTTCGGCCTTTGAGTTGCGAATCACGCATGTCTCGGACCGCGGTGTGTTCGAGCTCAGTCGACGTGTAGCGAAGCAGGTCTCGGTGGCTCACGAGTCCAATCAGTCGCTTTCCGTCGACGACCGGCAGGTGGCGGAGATGATGTCTCTTCATGTCTCGGGCGACGTCGAGGAGATTTTCCCATTCTTCCAAGACGACGACATCTTTGGTCATCACTTCCGATACGAGTCGATACATGGCTGAGCTCCTTGCCAAGCGGTGCAAGCTGCGGGGCAGTCAGAGCAACCGGCGTGCCACGAACGAAAAAGGGCTCTAGCGGTTTCTTTTCAGGTGCCAGAGGCACATATCAAGCAATCCGCGACGACGCGTCCGCGCAACGCGTGCGTTGACTTGTTGCGCGCGCGCATTCGTTGCGCCAACGGTAGCCTCCATCTATTCGCATGTTCTCGCGTCCGGCGACGTACGCGGCCCACATTCAAACGACACGCCCACCACGAACAATGGTCCCGCGTACACGTTTTGTTCTCCGCCGACGATTTGTTCCCAATCGAACGTCACCGCAAGAGGAGTACGAGGAATGGGAATTCCCACTCCTGCCCCGACGCTCAAATATTCGGTTCCTTCTCCGAAGATGAAACCGACGTCGGTGCGCAGGTCGCTAGAAGGCACAATCTGTCCGCGAAACGTGGCTTTGAGCCAAGCGTAGTCAAAAAGAGAGTGACCAAGCTCGGCCCCGAAATTCATTTGATGCGCGAACCCTTTTGTCCGCCAGTTCACTCCGAAATCAGCCGAAACCCAGGAACGAATACGATGGAGCGAGAGAGAGTAGGCCAAACGCGTCCACAGATTGAATTCACCGTCTCCAGTTGGCAAACCAATGCCGCGCTGGACAACTTCGCCCGACGCCAGCGTCGACGACTGAAAGACTTGAGCATCGGGATCCCCAGTGGGGAATTCGGGAGCCACCACGGCGGCGACATGGTGTGCGCCAAACGTGAGGCCGTACTTGAATCCGAGCCGAAGATCGCCGGTGCCGGTTACGCGCGAGGTGTTCTCGAACGAATTCACCCGCAGCGCTTGCCAATCCACCGAAACCGTCAGCGAATCGAGAACGCCATACTCTGCGTACAAAGCGAGACTTCTGAGTCTGAGATCTTCCCCGCCATTGTTGAGGTTGCCGCTCAGATCAAAGAATCGATTGGAGCGAAAGCTCGTCACCGCGAGCTTCGCGTAGGCAGAGTTCTGCTGCCGCGTAAAGCCGCTTTCGGCAGCGACGGGGTTCGGCGCGGAAGCCCACAATGTCACCACCGCCAAAGCGGCGATGCCGATCCGGTGTAGATAGCTCATGGTCATCGCCTCTTTGGCTTAGGTGTTGTTGCGTTGTTGGCGAACGTGTCGCGGTTATAGAAAACGTGTCGCGGTTATAGAAACGTGTCGCGGTTAGAGATCTGCGAGCGTTCCAACCCCGAAGTTCACGCCGGCCGTGGGGCACCAAATAATGACATTGTCGAAGTCGTTTACGTCGATGCTCGAAGGCACGGTGAACGAAAAACTGCCGCTTCCGCCATTGGGAATGATTCCAAGCGCCGGGCTGACGCTCATCGGATCTGCATCGAGTTGCTCTTGAACGTTTTCGTCAGTCTGCGCGAGCCTCAACTCGGTGTCGCCTGGCCCCGTCGCTTGCATGAAGTCCGAGCCAAGTTCGACAACGGTTTCCCCCGCTGCGTTTGTGCCGATTTGAACGAGACCAGTTGCCGATGGCGTGCCTTCGACATCCATCAGCTGCGCCTCAGCGGTAGGGGATAGCGCTGACGAGGCGTCGCTCGTGTCGGTCGTCGACGGCGCGCTGCCGGTTCCGGCGTCACTCGAAGTAGAGCCATCGTCATCGCCGCATGCCGCGGCCCCGACGGATACGCACAGTATGAAAGGAATGAGTTTTCGCATGACCGTATTCTCCCAAGTCAGTGAAATGAACCTGCCGCCGAAGGGGCGGCGAACGGGAGAGCTATACGGCCCACGAAAAGCGAGAGTTACGCTCGTTGCGACGCAATAAACTGAATGCCGAGTTTCGGTCAGATCAATGATCGGGCGCCGTCGCGCGCTGACGATTCGCTAATGGGAGCGGGCGGCGGTTGCCTTACTGGTGTGTTCGAACGACGAACGTCTCCCAGATTCGGGGGCGCCGACCGGTGGCTCGAAGCTCGGCTCCTCCGCCGCGGTACGCCATCAGCCAGAGGCCGCTCCGAGTTTGCAGAGCGATCCGGCTTCCGTCGCGAACCGTGGGGCGGCCGTCGAGAGTCTTCACGGTGAAGAGCTCCCACGGGCCAGCTCTTCGCCCACCTGCGTCGACGGAGCTTCCTCCGCCGCTCTGCGCCCGAATATACAAGCCGTGTGGTCCTTGCAGGGCAACCTGTCGGCCATCGTATAAGAGGCCTGGTTCGACCATGGCGAGGGTCCAGGTTTCCGATGCGCCAGCCGATGAGGCGTTCGCGTTTACTGAACCGTCGCCAGGCGCGCTGACCCACTGGCCGGACATGGCTTGCAGAGAAACTCGGTCGCCATGCAGCAGATATTTTCCTGCCTGAGGCGGAGTCATCGGCGAATAAACGAACGCTTGCACGCGATCGATATTCGTCAGGAAGTTTGAGTAGTCGGTCCCTGGGTCGTGTGCAGAGATATAAAGACCGAGCGAGGTATGTGCAGGTGCAGTTCGATGAAAATCCAAGGCGTGCCCGAACTCATTGCTGAGGATACTGCCCTGGTTGAACTTGCGGCCGGCGAGCGGGATGGTGAGGCGACGTTGATCATCCGTGAGTACGGGAATGTTCGGTTCCACTGTCGACCACGTGAGAAGCGGAGCGGGAGGGCCAGCGTTCGCAAACGCGAAATAGCGTCCAAAAACCGGGCTCCATACAATGTCGCCAAGACCGCCGGGCACGTCGTCACGCCTCGATTGCCGGCTCGCGCTCACCCACGCGTCGGGGTTTTCGATATCGCCGACGCGTACTCGAACCCGGTAGGTGAGCACGCTTCGGTTCTCTGGGCGGCCGTGCGCGGTGTCGTCTTGAAAAAAGAGCTCCAAGTATTCGCCGCGCACAAGGGCTGTCGGATAGCCGGCGCCGTAGGAACGAAACATGTCAAAACGTTCTTCGACATTCGCGTAGCTCGGCGAGGGAAATATGTTGTGGTTTTCTTTTCGGTTCCACGGGTTCACGATGGCGCCGTCGCCGGCTTTTCCGATGAAGCGCTCCCATTTTGGCACGCCATGCTCCATGCCCTGCCCATCCCATGTGGCAAGGCATATCCGGTTGTCCGAACTGCCGAGCATATCCGCACCAGTGAGCGATTCCGCGACGTAGCCGAGTCGTTGGCGGGGGGAGAAGAAGTCGACATAGTCTTGAAAGGCGCCGTCTGGCTCGGCGGTCGCGAATGTATTGTACGCAGCTGGATGAAACGCGGCGTAGATTGGTTTTCGGTCGCAAGGCTTGCCGTTGTCGGGAGGCGGGGCGTCTTCGCAGCTGTCGGAATAAAACCAAAAGGGCGGGTTCCCGTGATGCAACGCCCGCCATTCGACCCCGTCGGCCTCACATTTTGTTTCATTGCACGTGCTTCGCGACTCGTTTGGTTCGCACGCGCGCAAATAACGATCAATCCTCCCATCGGGGGTACGCAGCTCGCAGGAATACACCGCGTGGGTGCCTGGTCGACGAAAGCGTGGTGCGAAACCGAGAAGGTTTTCGTTGGGGTCGAGCACGTACCCGCCCGTCCAATCGGGAACGAGGACGTCATTGTAGTCGCGAGACCGAATCTGTGGCGCGGCGACTTCGCCGTTGTCGACCCAGGTATCGGTGCGGCCTACGCTGTAGAAGCGCCGCACGGCGGTCGACCACAGGCCATAGCACTCGTAGAACATGTAGTACTTGCCACCGATCTTGACGACGGAGGGCGAGCCCAAGGTGTGGTCGTCGGCGGCATTGCGGAGGTTGCCGTTGTCATCCCGCGCGGTTCCCGCTACGGCTTTGAGGACCACCTGAGGCGTGGTCCAAGTCTGCCCGTCGGGGCTTGTGCTGTAGTAGATTCGATCGCCTTCGGTGTGGTCGAAGGGCGGAAGGTCTGTCCCTTCGTCCCAGTGACCAAACCACCACATCTTGAAGCGCTGGTTTTGGTCCGAAGCGGACTGATCGAGCATCGTTGAGGGCTGAAGATCGTACAGCCACGGTTCAGTGGTCGAAGGAGAATCTGGGCCGCGGCCTTGCGCGGATCCAATCACCGTTCCGACATAGTGCATGTCCAAAAAGCCTAGCTCGTTGTTCGCAGAGTTGCTCAGCGGACCGTTCTGGGCAGCCGCGGGCGATATCCATCCCGCCATCAGGATTCCGTACGCCGCGAATCTGCAGATGTAGTTTCTGGGCACGGCTGGACTTCTCGGCACGGCTGGGCATCGTGCCGCGAAGCGACTTGGGTTTCGGTTCCGCATGGCGTCCGAGTACCAAAAATGCCGCCCCCAGGATAGAGGTTTTGAGGAATGAATCCTCGCTCAGCGAAAAGCGAGCGCTACCAAGCCGCCATGACGGCGGTGGTATTGTGAAACCCTTCGATGGTCGTCCCGGATTTTGCGATTTCGCCGTAGCAAGCCACGCCCAACGTCGGGGTGCCGTCCTGGCAGAAGGCATCGACTTGATCGCGGTAGCGGCCTCCAAGGAGTTTCCATCGCGCGGCGCAATCGAAGACGAGTTTTCCCTTGGGCGGTCGCTTCAAGTTTTGCGTCACCCGCTCAGAAACTTCTTTCGCCGCGTGAATCAGGCTTTCAGGGGTGGAGCGAACAACCCGCAGAGACTCGCCTTTGCGGAGGGAGCCTCCGAGGGTGATGCTGTGATCTGGATGGACCGCCATCGCCACCCGGATTTTGAGGCCCTCCCCAAACGGCGTGACGGCGCCAAGTTCGTAGAGCGCAGCAGTGTGAAGAAAATCTTGGTGGCCATCCCAGTAACCCAGCCGCCGCAGTTCGTCGCGATACACTTCCGCCGCCGGGAGCTGGTTCAACGAGATCAAGCGATTCCCTTCGATCTTGGTGACGAGGAGTTCTCGGGTCTGCTCGCCGGGGGTAAACCCGTGACGAACCTGTACGTCTGGAGCCGCCTCCGGAAAAATCGCCGCGAACACCGCCGCGTTGCTTACCACGCGGTCGCCTGCGAACACTTCCGTCGCGCCGGAAAACTTCCAACAGTCTCCCGCGGTTCCGCCAAAGAAGCGCACGTGAGGCTTTCGCAGCTCGCTGAACTGGCGCACGATGGCTTCCCCGTCGCACGCGAACGCGTCGGCCATGCAGTACACTGCAGCATGTCGTGCCGAACCAACTTCGAGTCGTTCCAGGGCGGGTTGAACCGCGCTGTGTCCGCGTTCGCGTAGGTGTTCGACAACCGAAATGCTGGTTCGCAGTTGGTCTCCTCCCAGAACCGCGGCGACGCCGCCGGTGAGCGTGATCCCGTGTTCGGTGAATGCGGCTCCTCCGGTCGTGCCTCCGATCACGGGAACTTTGAGCTCGGCGTGCAGTTTCTCCACCAGCGACTGCGAATCTGCGCCGTGGGGCAAGTAGAGAATCGCAAGTTGCGGAGTCGTGGCCAGTTGTCGCGCGGCCTCTTTCGTGCGCTTGACGATTTCATCATCCTCAACCGAAACAGGACCTGCTGTAACCATCTCCATATCGGGGTTCTTCGCGTCTCCGTATGCCGGGCCGCTTCGATGGGCCCTCGACATGATAAATAGACGGCGGATCCGCTGCGGTTTTTAGTGCGTCCCATGATCCATAAGGAGTGGGTCATAGCCCCCGACCCCTACAGACAGTTCCCTACACTCGTCGTTCTTGAGCTACGCACGCGTGTCTCGCGCGCGAATCGCAAGGATCACGAAGTCGATAGATAACAGTACTTTAGGTTTCGTTTCGCAGGGCTCATCGAAGCGTTGCGAAACCCGCGCAGGTGGCCTCGTTCTTGCGTGCTTTGACGTTGGCGGAGCTATCTTGAAGTTGGGTTTACATAGCGTTCGTGCGTGGTCGGCGTTTTCGTCCTTGGGGGTCGCGTGGCTGGTTTGTGGCTGCACAGGAAGCATTGGCAACGTCGGCGACCAGGATGGGCTTGGCTCAGCGCGCGATCCTGTCGTCTGCAAGGAGACGCCCGGGCCGGTACTGGCACCGCTCCATCGGCTCAGCCGAACCGAGTATGAGCGAGGTCTTAGACAGCTGGTGGGCGATTCGCTCGTCGACGGGGCGGCAGACCAGCTCCGAACCCTTCCGTCGGATGAGGCGGAGGGCGAGGGTGACTTTTCGCGTATGGACCATCGCTTGTCGAGCGAGCACGTAGGTGCACATTATCGGGTCGCGGACCGGATTGCGACTCAGCTCAGCCAGGACGCCGATGCAACCGTGGCCGCGTTCGGCGACTGCGCGCGCGCCAACCCGGACGAAGCCTGCTTGCGGTCCGCGCTACCAGGTTTTCTCCGTCGCGCATTTCATCGCGACCCGACAGACGACGAAATCCAGAACGTGATCGACGAAGCGAGCTCGTTTTCGGCAGGGGAGCGGATTCACGCGGCCGTATTTTTGACCCTCATGGCGCCTGATTTTCTTTATCGTTTTGAAAATCGAGGCGAAGAGGTGTCTCCAGAAGTGGTCGAGCTCACGGGGTTCGAGCTTGCGTCACGGCTGGCGGCCCATTTTTGGAGCGGGCCACCCGACGATGCGCTGCTCGATGCGGCAGCGAGCGGAGCCCTCGATTCTGAGGAGGGCTTTCGCGAACAAGTGGACCGCATGGTCGCCCACCCTCGCACCGAGGCCACCGTGATCGGCTTCTTTGACGAGTGGTTTCACCTTCACCGTCCTCCGTTTGGAACGAGCCCGCGGCTCGAAGTTTTGCGCGACGGAACCGACATGACGGGTCTCTCAGAAGCGATGCGTAGCGAAGTGCACGAGCTGCTCCGCTTTCATCTCGACCAAGGAGACGGTTTTCGCGAAGCGCTGACGTCGCGCTATTCGTTCGCGCAAGATCCTCGCTTGGCGACCATCTACGGAGTCGAACCTTGGGATGGCACTTCGTCTCCACCGATGCTTCCCGAAGGCGAACGCTCCGGCATTCTGACGCGCGCGGGAATGCTCTACACCGAAGATGGTTCCACCAATCCGTTTCGGCGCGGCGCGTTTCTGCGGCGATCGATTCTTTGCGATGCCGTCGCGCCGCCTCCGGCAGATTTGCCCCCCGATGCTTTGCAGCGCCCGCCCACCGAAGCAGGTGCGTCGTCGCGAGATCAGTTCGCGGCAAAAATCGTCGAAGAACCGTGCGCCAGTTGCCATGCACAGTTTACGTCGCTTGGCTACATCATGGAAGCCTACGACGGCCTCGGTCGATACCGTACCGAAGAGCGTCTCGTCACGGTAGAAGGCAATGATGAAGGAACCGCGGCCGTGGATGCATCTGCCGTCGCCGCCATCGAAGGCCGCGACGAACCCGCGGTCTCGGGCCCGGTGGCGCTGAGCCAGGCCATCGCCGATAGCCCGAAGGCAAACGCCTGTTTCGCGTCGCGATACGTTCGCTTTACCTACCGCCGCGAGATCGTCGGGGAAGATCAATGCGTGGCGGATCGCATCGCGCGAGAGCTTGAAGGGGGACAATCGATGCGCGAAGCGCTGCGCTCGGTGGCTCTCGACGAATCGTTTCGACTGCGCCGACTGGAGCCCTAATGCGTTTCGACCGTTTTTCGAGAAGACTGTTTTTGACGGGTGCCGGCGGCACAGTGCTCGCGCTTCCGTGGCTGTCATCGCTCTTGCCGCGCTCGATTCGGCGCGAAGTGGGCGCGCAGCCGGCGTCGATTCCCAAGCGATTCGTCGCCATCAAGACCTACAGCGGGGCTCCCGTGCTTGATTGGTACCCGCGGCAAGCTCCGCCGGGATATTCAACCCACGGGGTTGACGGCACCGTCGTCGCCTCCCAGCGGCTGGCTGAACCTACCGGTCGGCATCGCAACGGAAACCAATACTACGGACATTCGGCGCCGCTTTCGGACTTCGCAGCGACAGGGGTGTCCAACGTGTTCACCGAACGCCTCAACCCACATTTGGATCAGATGATCTTGTTTCGAGGCCTCGATTTCATGCCCGGCATCAATCATAACCACGGCGGTTACCTCGGCAATCTGGGGCTCAATACCGACGGATTGGGAGGGGCCGTCTCCGGCGCACAGATCAACGCGACGATCGACTACGTCATGTCGCGGTCGCCCAATGTCTATCCCTCAGCTCCAGCGGGACCGCGAGTATTTCACTTGGGCAGCCGCCCGAACACCGCATCGTACGCTCCTCGTGACCTCAACAACGTGCTCGCGGTAGGGCTAGGCTCGATCGAGCGCGCCCAGGCCTATGTTGACCCTCGCGCAGCGTTCGACGCCGCGCTGTCCTTGGTGATGCCGGGACAAATGGCAGGCGGCGAACCGGGGGTGTCGACTCGACTGATCGATCGCGTCATCGACGATTATCGAGCCGCTATGGGTGGGCCCCACCTAAGCGCCGCCGACCGCATGACCCTCGACCGGCACGTGACTCATCTGGTGGAGCTCGAAGATCGCGTGAACGGCGCTGCGGCCCGGGCGTGCGACGCATCGTCTCGGCCCCAGGCGATCGATTCAGGCCGCGAGTTTTCCGTCGACCCCGCAACCATCACTTCGCTTTTTGACAACTTTGTCGATCTTATTGCGCTCGCGTTCTCTTGCGATGTGACCCGCATCGTGACGTTGGATGTCACCAAGATGGTGGTGGAAGATGGCGGGAACACCTTTGGTCTTGGAGATTCCGAAGACGCAACCTCGTCAGGACGGTCGAACTGGCATTTTCAGGCCCACGAGTGGGACGCCAACGCTCAACGCTGGCTCGGTCAAGGCGCGCGATGGGTGGCGGAACGGGTGGTGCTTCGGTTGCTCGATCGTCTTGCAGAAATCACCGAAACCGACGGCGAATCGCTGCTGCATCATTCGCTGGTGATGTGGAGCAACGAACTGAGCTTCAACCATTTGGCCTACAGTATACCCACCGCCACTTGGGGATCCGCGGGAGGCTTCCTGCGTACCGGTCGGTTCATCGACTATATCGACCATCAACAGCCCATTCGCTTCCGCCAGCATGAAGGGTCCGCGATCGAAGGCGTTCAATTTAATCGCTGGCTCGTTACCATCATGCGCGCGATGGGGTTGTCTCCTCAGGAATACGAGCGTGAGCGAGGCCGTGGCTTTGGTGAGTACGGCACCGTCGGGAAAGACGATGGCCACGCGAAAGACTACGACCAGAGCAATGTCGGGCAGGTCTTGCCCGACATCATGGTCTAGACCACAAGCGATTTTTTGTCAGAAATAGTCTGGTTGCCTCGAAGGCCTTCGCTGAACCGCCACCGCCGCGTGCGCGGGAAAGGAGCCAACAATGAGAAACCACATCACGACGCGAACGGCCGTGTTGAGTCTGGTCGTCGCATACCTAGGCGCGTGCGCTGCCGATATCGCCACAGACGAAGAGGTCGTGGGGGAACATGCGTCGGACCTTCGGCAGAGCGCCCAAACGGCAAAGGGCGCATCTGCGTCTGCGACCCATCAGGCCAACAATCATGCCGCTCAACCTCGGACAACTCAGAACTTGGCGAAACAGCATGCGACCACCCAATACTCGAAAAACCAACATTCTAAAAGTAGCGGAACGCTAGCCACAGCGGGTCAGAGCGCTCAGGCGATCACCGAGTACGTGTGTTGCCACGATGAAGCATGCAAGGCGGAAACTCCGCCCAGCGAATGCGACTTCGATGCCTACGCTTGCTCCGCTTCGGAGTGTTGGTTGATCCAGCCTCCTGATCCAGGGGCAGCAGATGACTTCGTGTCCAAAACGAATTCTGTCGATCCGATTGGCGTGCATTCTTCTGGGTCGCTCGCGAACAACGGCGGCACAAGCCAGGCGGCCCCGCCCGGCGGATTTCCTGGTGGTACCGGCCCATGGACCGACCCAGTATTTCAAGATCCCTCATGCGCGCTGCGCCCCGACTGGGACCCCTGCGATACCTTCCCCGGTGGAGGCGGCGGAGGCGGAGGCGGCAGTGGCGGTGGTGGCGGCGGCCACTACGGTGAATGGGATTGCACTCAGTGCAACCTCGAGTTCATCGCATGCTTTGCCGGCTGTGGCGCACCAGGGTTCATCTGTCGCGGTGTATGCGTGTACGACTACATCAAATGTGCGCGTGACAAGTGTGACGACCAGTAGTCGATTCGGCACGCACGTTTGAGCGGCCATTCTCCGACGAGGCCATCACCGAACGCGCCGGGACCGTGGAGCAGAAAGATTCTTCGTGGTCTCGGCGCGCTCTTTATCGTCCGCTGGAAGGTATTGTTTGCTGGAAGGTATTGTTCGCCGCCGGGGAGGGCATCGAGGATTCGGCCGGGGAGCTCTCGACTCTAATTTTGTCGCGCTCAAAGTGTTTGTCGTACGAGGTATCGGTTCAGTGCGCTGACGTACCAAACGTGTCCCGTTCGCCCCCGCCTGGATTGGCGACGAACTGGTCGGTCGGGCTCTGGTCGGTGAGCGGTCCGAAGTAGATGCTGATCCGGCCGCCTCCATCGTCCATCGGGCGGGTGGATACCAAATCATAAAAACCGTCGCCGTCGAGGTCTCCGGCGCTCGATACCGCGCGACCCTTGCGCAATCCGATTTCGGCGGGAGCGGGGTAGGTGAAGACGGGTCGCTGAGGAAACTCGCCTGTCGCGCCGAGGTACACATAGGTTTGGCCACTGTCCCCCATCGCGATCGCTCGGTCGGGAGCAGTGACCACGAGGTCGGCAATGCTGTCGCCATTGAGGTCATTGATCGCCGATACGGATTGCCCAAATCGCTGAGTCGCGACAGAGCTCGGGAGTGTAAGCGTGACGGATTCGCGTGTGGTTGGATCGGAGGAGCCGAAATAAACCACCACCGCGCCCGCTTGGGCAGAATCGTTCACGGTATAGCCGAACGCCCCGACGACGTAGTCGGCGTAGCCGTCCGCGTTCAGATCTCCTCCGCCGCTCGCCGAGTCACCGAAAAATGAATCTCCGGGCGCTTCCGGTTCCAGCGTAAACGATGGCGCGCTAGGAAAATCGCCGGGGGTCCCGAGAAACACAAACGCGCTTCCCGAACGAATACCCCCGCGTTCGTGCTTGCGCGCTCCCGCCAAAATGTCGGCATAGCCGTCGCCGTTGATGTCTCCAATGCCTGCGACGCTCGATCCAAACTCCGCCGATGCTTGATTTCCAGGGCTGTCGAGCGAGACGCTCGGCGAACCCACCAAACCGCGTTCCGAGCCGAAATAGAGATACACGCCCCCTTCGCCGTCGGCTCCGTTTTCTTGCTGTCGCGCCCCCACCACGATGTCCGCGTAGCCATCGCCATTCACATCTCCCGCGCCCGCCGCGGCCAGGCCGAACGCGCCGCTTCGCTCGAGCGGGTTTTCGATCCGCAGGTCCGCGGAGCTCGGAAGACCCTCCGGCGACCCCAAAAAGATAAGTGTTTCGCCCATGTTGGATACTGCGAGGTCTTGCCCCGGCGCGGTGATCAACAGGTCTGAACATCCATCCGCGTTCACGTCTCCCGCGCTGGACACAACGCTGCCAAACGAACCAAACGCTTGGTTCAAAGGGTTTTCATAGCTTTGGTGCGGAGAGTCTGCGACGCCGGCGGAGCTTCCCAGAAATACGAAGGCTTTGCCCTCTCGCTCGTTGCCTCCGCCGGTTTGTTCGGATTGAGCCGTCGGCGCGCCGGCGACTAAGTCGGAATAGCCGTCGCAGTTGTAGTCGCTCGGCAGCCGCCCGACATCGAGATAGCGGACCGTTGTCCACTCGGAGCAAAGGTCGTCTTTGCACGCGCGAACGCGCCAGTAGTACCTTCTTCCCACTGGCGCCTCGGTAGACACGGGAAGGTTTTCGCTGGGCCGGAACACGACGACGTTCTCGATCGGTGGGGTGGATTCGATTCGTGCATTGAGCTCGGGGCTCGGAAAGGCGCATTCCCCAAACGTTTCGAGCGGACATTCGTCGTCGAGCTGAAACTCATAGTGGGTCGCATCCATCACTGAGTTCCAGATGAACTTTGGGCGCAGCGGGTTATTCGCGTCGGCCGCGCCTCCGGCATGAACGCTTCCCGTCGTTCGTCCGTTCCATGGGTACCTCGCGCTGACGTTCGCCGGCGGCGTCGATGGGTCGGCGGCTCCATGCGTCACCTGCACGCAAACCCCGCTTCCATCTTCGGTCGAGCCCTCGGCGCATACGCAGGCGCGCGCTTCGTTTTCAACCCGGCCCGCTGGGCATGACGGGTCCCCGCAGCCATGAAGAGAAATAAAGGCCATCGCGGCCAGCATTTCGTGGAGTCCAGTGGTCGAGTTGCGAGTGACGAAGAACAGCATGATGGCTGGTTTACTGGAGAAACGCGCAGGGTGTCCACCAAGCATATTGACAAGCGTGGCAGTGGATGTACGACCATCAAGGTCCTAAGCCAACGAGGAAGCCATGCTGGAACCCGTAATGCTTGAACCAAACGGTATTCATGTCGAAACCGTGCACCGAAATTTGTCCCCCGCGCGGCTCTACGAGCAAGCCCTGAAATACGAGCAAGGGTCGGCCATTGCTGCGTCGGGTGCCCTCGTCGCCTACTCCGGCGAGAAGACCGGCCGCAGCCCGAGCGACAAACGCATCATCGACCATCCTGATTCGTCAAACGACATCTGGTGGGGTGACGTGAACATTCGGGCGGATGAGAACGTGTTTATGATCAACCGCGAACGGGCCATCGACTATCTCAACACCCGCGAGCGAGTCTACGTCGTTGACGGGTTTGCCGGTTGGGACCCCAAGTACCGGATCAAGGTGCGCATCATTTGCGCGCGGGCGTACCACGCCCTCTTCATGCACAACATGTTGATTCGACCGACCGAAGAAGAGCTGCGTCGGTTCGGCGACCCCGACTACGTCGTCTACAACGGCGGGGGTTTCCCCGCGAACCGCTACACCAGCCAAATGACGTCAAAAACCAGCGTCGATCTCTGCTTCGAGCGCCGCGAGTTCGTCATTTTGGGTACCGAATACGCGGGCGAAATGAAAAAGGGCGTGTTCACCATCATGAACTACCTGCTGCCTAAGCGGGGCGTGCTTTCGATGCATTGCTCAGCCACGGAAGGGCCCAGTGGCACCACATCCATTCTCTTTGGCCTGTCCGGAACCGGAAAGACCACCCTCAGCGCAGACCCCAAGCGCCGCCTGCTGGGCGATGACGAACACGGGTGGAGCGACGAAGGCGTGTTTAATATCGAAGGGGGCTGCTACGCCAAGGCCATCGACCTGAGTCGCGACGCGGAGCCCGAGATCTACGACGCGATTCGATTCGGGGCGGTTCTCGAAAACGTCTTTCTCGACGAAGACACCCACGAAGTCGATTTCACCGACACCTTTTTGACCACCAATACCCGCTGTTCCTATCCGATCGAGTACATGGACACGGCGAAGATTCCCTGCGTGGGCGGGCACCCGGACCATGTACTCTTTCTCACCTGCGACGCGTTTGGAGTATTGCCACCCGTCAGCAAGCTGACTCCCGAGCAAGCGATGTATCACTTTATTAGCGGGTATACGGCGAAGGTCGCGGGCACCGAGCAAGGCGTCACCGACCCAGAAGCGACTTTTTCGGCCTGTTTTGGCGCGCCTTTCCTGGTTTGGCATCCGACCAAATATGCGGAGCTGCTGGCCGAGAAACTGAGAAAACACAAAGCCCAGACTTGGCTCATCAATACCGGATGGTCAGGTGGTAGCTACGGTGTGGGTGCGCGCATCAAGCTCAAGCATACCCGCGCGATTCTCGACGCGATCTATGCTGGCGAGCTTTCCAACGTGGCTTGTCGAACGGACGAGGTGTTTGGTTTCGAAGTGCCCGAAACCTGCCCCAGCGTGCCTGACGAGATTCTGAACCCACGAAATACGTGGAGTGATCGGGAAGGCTACGACCGCACCCGGAGTCGATTGGCGTCGCTTTTCGCGAAAAACTTCGAGGTATTCGAAGACCGAGCGAGCGAAGAGATCCGCGCCGCCGGCCCTCGCGTGTAGCGTTGTGACGTCGATGTCCCAGGGTGGCCAAGCGGGAAACGGGCGCCTGTGGGTTGAACACTTCAAGCGCGCGGGATTCGAGTTGCGCGAAACCCACATCTCCTGGGTGCTTCTCGGAGAAGGCGAGGTCTACAAAATCAAAAAGCCCGTTTCCATGGGCTTTTTGGATTTCGGCACGCTCGAACAACGAAAACGAGCCTGCGAGGCTGAGCTTGCGCTCAATCGACGCCTTGCGCCGGACGTCTACCTCGCCGTGGTTCCTCTCGTGCGCGATGCCGAAGGCCAGCTGGAGATTGGGTCTTCCGCACCCGTCGAAGCTCCGTCCGGCGAATCAGAACGTCGCGAAGTTCTCGAGTGGGCAGTTCGCATGCGACGCCTGAGCGACCACGACCGAGCCGACGTTCGGCTCGAGGAACACCGCCTTCCTTGGAACGGGTTGGCGCATCTGGCGCGGCTACTGGCGGAGTTTCACGCGCAGGCGCGGTGCGACGCGCAAACCACCGAGTTTGGGTCGGTGGAGGTCATTGAAGCCAACGTGCGAGAAAACTTCGAGCAAACCCGCGGAATCATCGAGCAATGGCTCACCAGAGCTCAGGCCGACGAAATCGAGCGATGGCAGCTCGAGTTTCTGGCGAAGCAATCGAAACTGTTTGGTGAACGTTGCGCTCAGGGGCGGGTGCGCGATGGCCACGGCGACCTTCGTTTGGAACACGTCTACTTCGACGACGACGAATCGGTTCGGGTGCTCGATTGCATCGAGTTCAACGATCGTTTCCGTTACGCGGACGTCTGCGCCGATATCGCATTCTTGGCGATGGATTTGGCGTGGCGAGGCCGTGTGGATCTTGCCGAGCGCTTTTTGGCGGCCTACGCGCAAGAATCGAACGATTACGATCTCTACCCGCTGGTCGATTTCTACGAAAGCTATCGCGCCTATGTGCGCGGCAAGGTCTCGGCGATGGTGTTGTCGGATCCGCAGCTTCCTAGCGACACGCGCGAGCGATTGGACGCCGAAGTTCGCCGCTACTTTCTTTTGTCGCTGGCGTCTGAGAAGCCACCGCTCGCAGCTCCTCGGCTCATCGCGGTGGGCGGCGTGATCGCGAGCGGCAAAAGCACGGTGGCAGCGGCCATCAGCGAGCTCGAAGCGTGTCCCGTCGTCGTCGCCGATCGCACCCGAAAACACCTCATTGGTGTGCGTCCCACTGAGAAGTTGCACGATGCTCCGTGGTCGGACCACTACGGCCCCGAAGTGACCACCCGGGTCTACTCCGAAGTTCTTCGGCGGGCAGAGGCGGTTCTTTCCACAGGACGCTCGGTGGTCCTTGATGCTTCGTTTCGTACCCGTGCGATGCGCGAAGAAGCGCGAGAGCTTGCCGCGCGCTACCGCGTTCCGTTTGTGTTTTGGGAGTGCCGAGCTTCGCGAGACGTATGCCTCGAACGCCTTCGCGCCCGAGCCAAAGAAGCGAGCGTAAGCGACGGACGGCTCGAGATTTTTGACGACTTCGTGGCTCGCTGGGAACCGGCTGACGAACTGCGCGAAGATGAACGCCTGGTGATTGATACGGGAACCCGAACCGATATCCAGACGCTCGTGGAGCAATCCTTCGCGTCGTGGCGAGCGCGGCTACCAATCAACCCCCACAAATAGTCTAGTCTGGCACGAGGCCTCGAGCCGATGTTTTGCTTGCAGTATTTAACAAGTGCGTTATTTAACGAATAAGTTAAATGAAGGCTTCCGACACACTCAGCGTGACGTTTTCCGCCCTTTCCGACCCGACCCGGCGCGCCATTCTCGCGCGGCTGGCTCAGGGCGCTGCCTCGGTCTCTGAGCTGGCCGAGCCGTTCGATATTTCGTTGCCGGCGATTTCCCGCCATTTGCGGGTCCTTCGGGAAGCAGGCCTCATCGAACGCGAAACCGATGCCCAGTGGCGACGATGCTCCTTATCCGCCGATCCGCTTCGAGACGCGGCCCAATGGCTCCATCGATATCGCCCGTTTTGGGAGCAGCAGTTTGATGCGCTCGAGCGCCATCTAAAAAGAAAAAAAACCCATCATCACACCAAGAGAACAGAGGAGAGCGACCATGACGCAACTTCAATCAAGCGCGGATCCGTCAAGCACAGATCAGGCAAACGCAAACGAAGAACGTGAACCCGTACTTCGAATCGATCGCGAGTTCGACGCGCCCATCGAAGCGGTGTTTGACGCATGGACCGACCCTGCGCAGCTTCGTTCGTGGTGGGGCCCGGAGGGGATGACGGTGCCGGTCTGCGAAATGGATGTTCGAAAGGGAGGCGCCTACAAAACGACGATGCGCAACGCCGACGGGGAGGAGTACACGGTGAGTGGCGTGTACCAAGAGATCGCGCGTCCGAATCGACTTTCGTTTACCTGGGGCTGGATCACTGATGGAAAACGCGGGCACGAAACGCTGGTGACATTGCGATTTGAGTCGGTCGGCAAACGCACGCGAATGCTGTTTGAGCAGCGTGCCTTTGAGGATGCGGAAGTTTGCGCGCGCCACAACGAAGGTTGGACCAGCTCGTTCCGGTGCCTCGATTCGTATCTGACGAGCCTATAACTTGCCGAGCTGTTGGACGAACGTTCCCAGCAGCGCCTGGAGTTGTTCGAAGTCGGGGGTTTTGGGTTCACCGCTATCTTCGTGAACATAGAGCGCGCGGTTGAGTTCGATCTGAATCGCGTGCACGTGGTCTTCCGGGCGCCCGTAGTGCGCGGTGGTGAAACCGCCGCGGTAGGGATCATCGTGGCGCACGCTGAGCCCGGCTGAACGAAAGAACGCATCGGCGAAATCGACAATATGTCCTGCCGCCGTGGTGCGCCCTCGGGTGCCGGGGACGATGTCGGCGCGCTTGGTGCCGGTATCGCGGTGGCCCGTTCGGCCTACCGAAGGCATGGAATGGGCCGCGAGCAAGATCGCGTGACCATGCGTTTTTTTGAGACGTTGAAGTTCGTGCTCGATCGCATCATGATAGGGAGCGTGAAACAGCCCAAGCCGTTCTTCGAGCTGCGTGAGTGTCAGCGGCTTGGCGAGCACAGGCTGACCGTCAGTAGTCATGCGCCAGACCACGCCGCGCGGTTGCAGCGCCCGCGGCGCGGGGTGATCAACGACGGTTTGCGCGTCCACGTCGTCGGCGGAGCGATTGAGGTCCACAACGTAACGCGATACGTGTGCAACGAGCATGCTCGCTCCGTTCGCGGGCGCCTGCTCGTAGAGCTTGTCTACGTAGATGTCTGCGTCGCGCATCAATGCCTCGGGCGTAGCGAGCACCTCGTGCCGCACGACGTCCGGAATTGCGAGGCCCGCATGAGGAACCTCGACGAGCACTGGTGTCCCGGCCGATTCAGGTGGGATTCGATCAAAAAAGCGCACAGAATCTTCTTCCGCCTTGCGAGCTATTGCAGTGATCAGTTTGCCTGAGGGTCTGGTACCCAAACCCTCTCGTCTGGATACGACCCCGCCAATGGGCTGGTTGGTGCACAAGTCGCATTTCATAGAGCAGTGGAATTTTGGCCTGAGCGCGAGCGCCCCCACAGCGAAGGACTGAGGAAGGCTCCGAGCCTTTCGCAGGAAGAGAGCGAGGAGGTTGTTGCGGCTGGAGCGGTGCATGGCGGAGCGGACGAAGTCCGTGGAGCTGCACAGGTCTAGACGCAGTACGGGTCCGAAGGACCCCCAGTGTAGATAGGCAGGGGCAGCCGCGATCAGGCCAAAAGGCCACTGCTCTACACGCCTACGAGGGGCAACTGATTCCGCTTATGATGCCCCTTCGGTACTGCGATGGGATAGTTTCCGCTGAAGCATGCGTCGCAATATCCCTCGCCCCCGACGCCCCGATGAAGCCCTGCCACGGAAAGGTATCCGACCGAGTCGGCGGTGATGTAGCGCGCGATCTCTTCCTGTGAATGGCGGCTGGCGATGAGCTCATCTCGCGTGGGGGTGTCGATGCCATAGAAACAAGGCCAACTGGTGGGCGGGGAGCTTACCCGGACGTGCACTTCAGAAGCGCCAGAGTCGCGAATCATTTTCACGATCTTGCGGCTGGTCGTTCCGCGTACGATGGAGTCGTCGATCACCACGACGCGCTTATTCTCGAGCACCTCCCGAACCGGATGCAGCTTGAGCCGGACTCCGAAGTGGCGAATTGATTGTTGCGGCTCGATGAATGTGCGCCCCACGTAGTGGCTGCGAATCAAGCCCATTTCGTAGGGAACGCCCATCGCCTCCGAAAACCCGAGCGCCGCGGCAACCCCGCTGTCAGGAACGGGAATGACGACATCGGCTTCGCATGGCTGTTCCTCGGCGAGCACCCGACCGAGTCGCTTGCGCGCTTCATATACACTGATGCCTCCGAAGCTCGCGTCTGGGCGTGCAAAATACACATACTCGAAGATGCACATATGCTGCTGCTGCGGAGCAAACGGAAATACGCTGCGCATGCCGAATCGGTTGCACACGACCATCTCGCCAGGTTTGACGTCTCGCAAATACTCGGCTCCGATGAGTTGAAACGCGGGCGGCTCCGACGCGACGACAAACGCTTCTCCTTTTTGGCCAAGGCAAAGCGGTCGAAATCCGTAGGGGTCGCGTACTGCGATGAGCTCTTCGGGCGACAAGAACACCAGAGAGTACGCGCCTTCCACTTGGTGCAAGGCATCGGCGAGACGGTCGACATGGTTGGTTTGGCGAGAGCGCGCCACCAAATGAACGAACACTTCGGTGTCGCTCGACGACGAAAAAATCGATCCTTCGCTTTCAAGCTTCTGCCGAAGCTCGAGCCCATTGGTCAGGTTGCCGTTGTGGGCCACCGCCACAGACCCGTGTCCGCAGTCCACTGCAATCGGCTGGGTGTTCTTGATGTGGCTTCCCCCCGCCGTGGAGTAGCGGACGTGCCCGATTGCGCGATCTCCCGCCAGCTTTTCGATCACTTGGTTGGTGAACACGTCTTGCACGAGCCCCAGCCCTCGCTGAACGAAGAGCTGCTGGCCATTGCTGGTGCAGATTCCGGCGGCTTCTTGGCCTCGGTGCTGGAGCGCGTGAAGGCCGAGGTAGGTTAGATTGGCCGCCTCCACCGCTCCGAACACCCCAAACACCCCGCACTCGTCGTGAAAATGGTCGTCGTCGTGAATAGCGGCTACTCGATGAACAGGTTCGACTCGATGAACAGGTTCGACTCGATGAACAGGTTCGACTCGATGAACAGGGCTGACTCGTTGAATTGGGCCTACTCGGGCGCGCTCGCGCGTCATAGTCAGGCATAGCGCCTAGAAGCCTCGTCGTCCATGCGAGCGACCTCCGCTCGGACGGCTATCGCATCTGCGGTGGGGCTCCGCGATGTCCCTCCGCGATGTCCCTCCGCGGGCATCCTCCCCGGCGCCGCGCTAAACACTATCCGTGTCAGGCCAGACCCACGGCCGAGTTTGCGTTCCCGCGCTTGCGGTGATGTTGGTGGTCGGTATTTCTGCCGAAGTTCGGGCCCACCGGGGCAGTACAAAATACCTGCGCGTAGAGCAGCTAGATCAGCGCGTGCGGCTCGAAGCAGATATCGAAGCGGTCGACGTCGCAGTCGGCATCGGAGTGGGTGAACGAACGCCGATCCGAGATATCTTATCGCGCAGGAGCGCCATCGCTCGATGGATTGTCGAGGGAATTCAGATTCGCTCAGGGAAGGCGCGTTGCGATCCGCGGGTTGACTCGATCACGGAGCAAGCCCCGTCTTCCACTCGCCTTGTCCCGATCCTGCGCACGATCGTTTGGTATGAGTGCGAGTCATCCAGCCGAACGGTGCTTCTCGACCGAACGGTGTTCAATCAAGATCCTCAGCATCAAGCGATCGTTCGCCTCGCGTTTGCAGGCGATGCCCATCCGCACATTCTTCGGGCGGGGCGTCAGCAAGTGGCGCTCGCGTCACCACCGAGTGGATGGCAAAAATTCGTTCTCTTTCTCGTCGAAGGAGCCGCGCACTTTGCGAGTGGGTATGACCACGTACTGTTCCTACTGTCGCTTTTGTTGCTCGCGGGGTTTGTGGTGCGAGCGCGTGGTCGACGCGCCGCGGGAAAGCAGATGGTCGTATTGGTGACGGCATTCACCCTCGGCCACAGCGTCACCCTGACGCTTTCGGCGCTCGATGTCGTCCGATTGCCCGCGCAACCCGTCGAGGCCGCCATCGCCGCATCGATCATGGTCGTGGCGGTGTACAACGCCTTCGTCAGCCCTACGCGAGAAGCAAAACTGAGTTTAGGGTGGGCTTTTGGCATGACGGCGAGCTTTGGCCTGGTTCACGGGCTAGGATTTAGCGCCGTGCTCGGCGAACTCGGGTTGCCCGCAGATCAGCGAATCATTTCCCTTCTCGCGTTCAACGTGGGAATCGAACTAGGCCAATTGGGCTTTGTAGTGATATGCCTAGCGCCGATCGCGTGGCTTGCCGGTCGTGCGTGGTACGCCGCAGCCGTTCGCGGCGCTTCGTGGGGAATAGGAACCGTGGCACTCTATTGGTTCGTGGAACGCGTCGGGGTCATCTAGTCGTGTCTCGTTTATTGCGTCGCGTAGAAACCATCGTCCCTCGCCGAAGCGCCGACTACGGAGGCAAAGCGAGAAGCCTGGCCGCTTTGGCCCGCGCCGGATTTCCCGTGCCCGCGGCCTATGCGCTCCCCGCATCGATCGGCAAGCGGTTTCTCAAAGAGTCATTGCCTAAAGACGAGTTTCTCCTCGCGCTCGACCCCGCAAGCGATCTCCACACCGATCGCCTGGCCGACGTCGCCGCTCGCGTCCGCGCGGCGCGGCTTCCCGATCCTTTGCTCGCGTCGTTTCACAGCGCATTCGCAAGCCTCCGTCGCGAGGGCGCGCAATCGGTGGCGGTGCGGTCTTCTTCTACCCAAGAAGACCAAGACGACGCGTCGGCGGCCGGTCTGCACGCGACGTTCTTGAACCTGGAAACCGAAGAGAGCGTCGCTGAGGCGATCAAAGCCTGCTGGGCGAGCCTATTTTCCGTTCCTGTGCTTGGCTATCTCCGCAAGCGCAAAATCACGCCCGAAGCGGCGGTCGGGGTCGTGCTGCAGGCGATGGTGCCTGCGGATGTGGCCGGCGTCATGTTCACCATCAATCCGCTGACCGGCGACGCGGGCGAAATCGTGATCAACGCGTCCTATGGGCTCGGCAGCAGCGTCGTTGAAGGTCGCGTATCGCCCGACACGCTTCGCGTCGACAAAGCCACGGGAACGCTTCGGGATCGCGTGATTGGAGAAAAGCGCGAGCGCACCGTGCTTTCCCCTGGCGGCGGTATTCGCGAAGAGCAGGTGCCTGCCGATCAGGTTCGTGAGCCCGCGTTGGATCCCGCGGTCACCGCCGAGCTCGTCGCCCTCGGCCATCGCATCGAAGCCCATTTCGGCGGGCCCCGAGACATCGAATGGGCGGTGTCGGGAGGGACCATCTATATTCTGCAGGCACGACCGATCACCGCGGTCTCGAGGCCGTCCACGCGCCGCTGGGCCAAACGGCGCCTCGACCGGCCGGACCGGAGCCGCATCGTATGGTCCAACGTCAACGTAGGCGAGGCTCTCCCGGGAGTCGCCACGCCGCTTACCTGGTCGGTGCTCAGCGGATTCAGCGATCTCGGGTTTCGTCGCGCCTTCGGTGCGCTGGGCTGCACCGTTCCCAAAGATGCCGAGCTCGTGGGCCAGTTTCGCGGTCGAATCTATCTCAACCTGACCGAGATCATGACCATTCTCGCCCAGGTGCCAGGCCTGCGGCCGCGCGTGCTGCTTACGCTGGGCGGCGGAGGTGAAGTCGAGCGCCTCGAAGAAGAGATTCAGCCGCCGCGCCGAACCGCCTTCATGTTGCGATTGCCGCTCACGATTTCGCGCTTTATCTCGGAGCACTTGAATGCTCAAGATCGCGTCGAGACGTTCGAAACGTTTTTTCAGAGCGAACGCGACCGAATCCTCAATCTTGACCTTCGAGTGCTTTCACCCTCCTCGCTTGCCCGAACCCTCACCGACGTCGAGCGCCTGCTCGATGAAACCGGCTCCACTATGCTCGGCGTATACGGCAACCTGCTCGCCAGCATCGCGTTTCTGCACAGCATCTTCCGCGTTCTACTCAAAGACGACGCGGACCATACGCTTCGCGATCTATTGACCGGCCTCAGCGATCTAGAAAGCACCGCGCCGGGCATCTCGCTCTGGCACATCGCGGAAATGGCCAAAGCCGAGCCCGATCTGAGAGCGATTTTGGAGGCGGGCCGGTCGACCGACTTGAAGATCGCCGATCTTCCCGATGGGCCCACCCGTCGCGCGATGGAGCGATTTTTGCGCGCCTACGGCAGCCGAGGAACCCGAGAGGCGGAGCTCAGCGAGCCTCGCTGGAGTGAAGACCCGACGCTTCTCTTTGCCGCGCTGCAAGTTCATCTCAGAAGCCCGGCCGGGGCAGAGCGACCCATCGACCTCGAACGAAATATGCGACGCATTCGCGAGGCTGCAGAAACCCGCGTGCGTGGCACATTGCCAACTCCCGCATGGATTGCAGTACGCCGCTTGCTCACCCAAGTTCAGAGATACCTGCGTTTGCGAGAGCGACTGCGGAGCGATGTCACCCGGGTCCTCGGCATGTTCCGCAGCGTCGCGCTCGAAGCGTCGCGGCGCATCGACAGCCTCGAGCCATCGGCCGGCCACGGCGCCGCGTTCTTCCTAACCCTCGACGAACTTCACGATTTCCTTCGCGGACAAGGCGTGCTCGCCGCGCGCGTGCGCCAACGGCGACGCCAATACGAACGCGACCGCCTCTTGCCCGACCCGCCCGATACCTTCGTCGGTAGTCCCCCCGCCAGCCCCGCCGCGCCGGGAAACCTCGAGCGCCTACGCGGCCTCGGCGCGAGCGCGGGACAAGCCACTGGTCTCGCGCGCATCGTTCGATCGCCCGCCGACGCCGGCTCGTTTCAACCTGGCGAAGTACTCGTCGCCAACTGCGCGGACGTAGGCTGGTCCCCGCTCTTTCTCGCCGCCTCCGCCGTCGTCACCGACCTCGGCGGACCACTCTCTCATGCCGCGATCGTGCTTCGCGAATACGGCGTCCCCGCGGTGGTCAACGTCAAAGTAGGAACCCGCGTCATCCGCACTGGCGACCGCCTCGAAGTCGACGGCGACCGCGGACAAGTTCACATTAATCGCTAATGCAGCCCATCGCCTACCTCGATTGTCAGTGACCTGTGTGATCGCGCATCCACGGCGCGGCGCTGCCGCGCGGGAAGCGGTTCAGATACGTTTTGGCTGCGGCTCGAAACGCTTCGGGACGACCCAAACGTTCGAGGATGCGTGCGCGAAGCGCGAGCGCGCGTTCTTCTAGCGGTGAGCTTCCGTAGTCTTCGGCGCAGGCATCGAGCGCAGTGAGCGCGGCCTGAGGGTTGCTGAGTTGATGCAGGTGGAGCTGTGCAGCCGCGAAGCCGGCGACAGTTCCTCGATGAGGCGGCAGATGATGGACGGCATCTTGGTACGTTGCGGCCGCTTCGTCGAAACGGCGCATACCGCGCAAAGCGTCTGCTTTGATGAGTGTCCAGCGGCCGTCGGTTGGATGTTTCGCAAGCTGTCGCTTTGCTTCATCGAGCGCGTCTGAAAAACGACCGTCGACCAATGCGGCTCGAGCTCGGCGCGCGACTGGATCGCCCAGAGCCAAATCGCGACCTTCGTTGGCTGGTTTGTGGCTTGAGAGCACTGTGGTTTCTTGGTTGTGAGGGGAAGGTGAAGGCGGAAGCGCTGCATGCTGCGTTCTCTTGGCTCGATGCTTCGCGCGCTTCAAACGCTCGCGGGCGGCGCGGACCCCGAGCGCGACGACATCTGCATCGAGGGGTTCGGTTCGCTGTCCCCACGTTGCCGATTGTCCTGCGCCAAGCGTTCGCACCGAGGATTCGTGTTCCACTTCGACTCGACCTTCGTATACGTGGATAGAAAAGCCGGTCCGCGAAGCCCGCATTCCAAAGACCGTGCCCACCACGCGAACCCGTGCGCCAAACTCGGTCTCGACCGAGAATCGCCCGTCTTCCTCGACTGAGGCGACATCGAACATCACCGACCCGTGAGATACGTGAATGCGACGATGGGCAGCCCCCGTATCCAGCACGCGAAACTTGGATCCTTGGCTGGCTACCACGCGATCTCCGGACGGGAGATTAAGCTCCACTACGGAAGCTTCAGGCGTACTCGATGCTTTCGTTGCAAGCGCTCCATCACCGCGTTCCGAAGCGCCGAATTTCAACGCGACCCAACCGCCGCCCGACACGAGCAGCACCGTAGCAGCCGCAGCCCACATCGCAGCACCTGGCGATCGCAACATCGCGCGAGGTGCTAGAGGCTTGGATTGTCTCGCGAGTGCGCGCTTTGCCATCGTGCGCGCCCGTTCCTGCGACAACGAAGGCTCCGGCACTTCGCGAAGCGCTTCCAGCACGCGATTCATCTGGGTTTCGGCGCTTATCAAGCGCTCTGAAGCCATATGGTTGTCTGAATCCGTCCGATCCTGTGGCGTCGCGCAGCGATCTCGACTCATGGTGTCCCCCTTTGATCCGGTGAAGTCTCATCAGCGTTCGGAAGCCCCATCAACGTCCGGAAAAATGGATCGTGCTGCATTCTCCGCAGTACTTCTTTTCGCGCGTGACGCAGCCGGTTGCGCATGCGTGCGGCGGAGATTCCTTCGCGCTCGGCCGCGGCGCGGGCATCGAGCCCTTCGATGGCGCAGAGCACAAACGCCATGCGCCGTTTTCTCGGCAGTCGCTCGAGCACCTTGTGCAGACGCCGAAGCGCCTCTCGGTTGGCCGCGATCGTCTCTGGTGATACATCGTTTCGTTTCGGCTCAACCCACTCTGGCGACGGCTCGGCGCACCGTCGCATATATCGATACCCTGTACGAATCACGATTCGGTGCGCAAATGTCGACAGCTTCGCGCGCCCTTCAAAACGCGGCAGTGCTCGCGCGATTTCGGTCAGCGCGTCCTGCACCGCGTCTTCCAAATCGCTTCGCGGCCCAAGTTGCCGATAGAGCCAACGATGCACTTTGGGGGCGAGCTCGGCCAAACAATCTTCCAAGAACTGCGGGTCGTCTCTCAGGAGCTCTCGCGACTGAGATTCCGAAGTACGCTCGCCCATGTGCGCAATCCGCGCATGATTCGCGCCCGCTAGGTCCATCCCGCGCCCACACTCACCAATACGCCGCTGCGGACGCTGCCGACTACCCGCAGGGCGCCTGGCCGGAGGGTGAACGTCGGTTCCACCGTTAGATACAAACCGCGGTTCCGTGACCCGTTCAGCTGGTACGATAGCTCGAGCGGCACTCCCAGCTGCATGCGCGGAAGCACTGCCTCATATTCTGGCTCTTCCGGTTCGCGGCGAACGACGCCATCCAGCGAGTTTCCGTAGACCTCGTCTTTCGCGAACACAAGGCCCACGCTTCCACCTGCCGCGAACTTGAACTGTTTTCGAGAACCGAACGGCAATACGTAGGAGCCCTGCGCCGCCAATCGAATCCGAGGCAACCTCGGGACGACCTGCAGGATGTCGACGGCTAGAGCCATGCGCATGCCAAACGGCCACTCTGCCCCCGCAGAAACCCGCGCTCCAACACCGAAACGGCTATCGGAAGGCGCAAACTCGCGAAGTCGGTTGATCAAACCCGCGAGTGCACCGGCGCGCAGGATCGGTTGAATCTCCTTTTTCTTCTCGTTCGCCGTGGATGACTGCGTTTCCGTGGCATACGCGTTTCCGGTATCGTCATCCAGCTCCCCGTCCGCTGACTCCGGACGACGTCGTGATGGTACGAAAGCTTTCTCTTGCTCGGGAGTCACCTCGCTGCTCTGCACATTGCTCGTAACTTCTACGAGTACGCCTTCGAGCAACGTCGATGCGGCAACCGCCGCGTATCGAGAAAGCGATTCGTCTCCTTCTACTGGCGGGGCGAGAACCGCTTCGCGCAGTTGAACTCCATGGGGCTCGACGACCCGCACTCGAACTCCATCGGCTCCTCGCTGCAACCAAACCCCTGCCGCCGCGCCCGCTTCCGCCGTCTGACGCTGCACCGAGGATGCAGCCGCCAAGTTTGATTCCGTGCCTTCCGCCAGCGTGTTCGAGACCACCGAGTAGCCATGCGGAGAAAGTTCGAGCCGAAGCGCGTCGGCAAACTGCTCGTTCGATTCGCGAAAGCTACCGTCTTCGGGAACGAACAACATCACCCGCTTCGATGCATCGGCATCCGTCGCAGGTTCTGCAGGTTTCGCGGGTTCCGTAGGGGGGTCTTCTTCCTGAGCATGTGCCGAAGCCATCACGCCGATTGCGGCCGCGCCAACCGTCAACAAAACCACCGCCCGTCCGCATCGAAAAATCATGGAATTATGTCCTCTGAAAAACACCCAACGAATCACTTTGAATAGTCAGTGGGGGGTGTAGGCCCAGGTGTGCGAAAAAAATAAACAGAGCAATTCCAAAGATGTTCGAACGCGCCGCCAACCACGGCGTAAGCTCGCGGCGCGTACGTCGACATCAATGCAAGAAGCGTTCGCGAGACGAACGCTAGATCGCCCACGGCTTAAACTGATTTTGAATCGCGGAGGATGGTCCGTGTCGACGAAGG
This sequence comes from Myxococcota bacterium, assembly GCA_028284955.1. Lineage (GTDB taxonomy): Bacteria > Myxococcota_A > Polyangia > Polyangiales > Houyiibacteriaceae > JANQQS01. The sequence continues at coordinate 47,814 of JANQQS010000020.1, forward strand.
CGAGAGGAAGAGGAATAGCTAAGCTATTTCGATGACGAACAACGCGCGGCGATGCGGACCAGACCCGCGAGTCGGAATCAGTTTAAGCCGTGGGCGGTCTAGATCAAAACAGATGAAGGAGGCTCAGACCGACGGTCCAAGCGCGGAAGGGAGGTTCGACGAAGACGAGTCTGAATCTAGCCTTTGAAACCGATTTCGGTGTGCGCGCCGTCGCAGAAGGGTTTGTTCTTGGATGCGCCGCAGCGGCAGAGGGCGCCTTTTTTGCCTTCGAAGGCGCGGCGTCCGCTGGCCGCGCGGATTGCGAAGTTTCCACCGAGCAGGAGGGGGCCGTTGTTCGCGAGCGATACGTTCAGCGTGCCGCCTTGTTCGTCGTTCTTCTTTCCTTTGTCGCCGACCGCTCCTGAATCGCGAAAACCTGCCTTGGTGTGCGCGCCGTCGCAAAACGGTTTGTTGGCTGACTGACCGCAGCGGCAGAGCGCGATTCGCGTTCGCACGCCTTGGCCGTTCGCTCCTTCGAGCTCCACGTCCCCCGAAACATACAAGGGGCCGTCGGAGCACACCGTGACGATGTTTTCCTGCGGAGTTTCTTCCGCGGGCGAGCCGTCTTTGTGCGTGGCTTTGAGCGCGCCGGTGGGGCATCGCGCCACGATGTCTGCGGCGAGCTCGGTGGACACGGCATCCGGGTCGCACCAGGGATCGTTTTGAACGTTGAACAGCGCTCTCGAACCTCGGCCGCATTCGGCGGCATGAATGCAGAGCTTGCGGTCGTACACGATTTCGAGGTTCTGCCCTTTGTAGGTGCTGATTCGTTCGGTCATGCGGGGTAGCCTACCACCGGGAGGTGGAATATGGCGAAGGCAACTTGGAACGGGGCTGTATTGGCGGAGTCAGACGATGTGGTGACCGTAGAAGGAAACCTCTATTTCCCGTCTGGATCGATCGAGCGAGGACTCTTTTCGGAGAGCGACCACACCAGTGTATGCCCCTGGAAGGGCACGGCCCGTTATTACCACGTGACGGTAGACGGAAAGACCAATGAAAACGCGGCTTGGTACTATCCAGAAGCCAAAGCGGCGGCGAAAAATATTGAGGGCCGGGTCGCGTTTTGGAAAGGCGTCGCCGTCGATTTATGACAGCATTGTCACTTGTTATGCCTATTGGTGACAAATATGTCCTAAAATTGCATTTATTTGTGACTGTTTCGCCGAGTGCAAAAAAAGTGTCGGTAGGGGTTGGTTTCTTTAGAGAATCTTCAGAGTCGCGGCGTTCTACCCTATAGAGACCGCGGGGTCTCAGGAAGGGTACACAACACACCATGACTACGATGAAAAACGCAGCGCGGAAGAACGTGACGCTGAAGAACGCCATGTTGGGCGCAGCCCTTGGCGGTTTGCTAATGGCCCCAGTCGCATACGCGCAAGCCACGCCCGACCGGCCGGCTCAGAAGCAGCGGCTGCGCAAAGCGGAGCGTATGGAACGCCGCCTTGCGATGATGAAGCAGCGGCTTGGCTTGAGCGACGCCCAGGAACAGAAGATTCGTGCAGCGTTTCGCGAGAAAAAAGAAAAGATGAAACAGATGCGGGGCCAACAGTCGCCGCGGTCGGATCAAGCGCGTCACGCCCGCAAGCAGATTCGGTGGGAGTTTGAAGACCAGGTGCACGAAATCCTCACCTGCGAGCAGCGCGAAGCGTTCCGGAAGATGAAGCGAGAGCATCGCGCGAGACGTTATCGCCATGGTCGTCGACACGGACGCGGGCATCATCGAGGACATCGCCCGGCGCAGAGCCAATCGCAAAGCAGCAGCGCACAACCCGCGCAGGGAACCGCCACGCTCTAGCCATGCCCGCGCGGATTCTTGTCATCGAGGATGACGACCAGCTCGGAACCCAAATCGTCGGTCACCTTTCTGACGCTGGTTTTGAAGTCGAATGGCTCCGAGACGGAGACGCCGCCCGGGCGGTCTCCGTTTCGGAGTTTGCGCTCGTGGTGCTCGATTTGATGCTGCCCGGCACCTACGGCATGGACTTGCTGAAACGGTTCCGCGCCCATTCGGATGTTCCCGTGCTCATCTTGAGTGCCCGCGACGACACCGCAGACAAAGTGCGTGCCCTCAAGCTCGGCGCCGACGATTACATGACGAAGCCGTTCTGGCCGAGCGAACTTGTCGCGCGCGTGCAGGCGCGATTGCGGCGACCAGATATGCGCGCGGCAGGAGGTTCGTTGCGGGTGGGCGCGCTCGCCATTGATGTCGCGCAGCGAGCCGTGGAGATCGATGGCGCTTCGGCGCCCGAGCTTACCCGCGTGGAGTTTGACATTCTTGCCGCGCTCGCGCGACGGCCGGGCGCAGCGTGGACGCGCCGAGGGCTTGTGGAGGCGGTACTGGATCCCGAGCGGCAAGGAAGCGAACGCACCCTCGATGTGCACGTATCGAGATTGCGCAAGAAGCTCGGGCCGGCCGGTGGGCAGCTACAAACGGTATGGGGGATTGGTTATCGCTTGACGCCGCACGGCGCCGAGGATTCGTGACCTTACGAAGCCGCTTCGCGTGGACGCTGCTCGCGGCCACGGTGCCGTTTTCGGTGTTGGTCGCGTTCGGCCAAGCGACCTATCGAGAGCGGATTACCCGGCGCGCCTACGCAGCGGAGATCGACGCCCGCATGGAGCTTGGAGGGCGCGAACAGTGCGAGCGAGCCCCTCGGCGATGGCCGCGCCGCGCGCGCCGAGCCCAGCGTGGGCGACATGGGCGTGGGCAACACGCGCGCGGGCAACAGGGGCGAGGGCGACGCCAGCGAGCTTTGCCGCGCGGTATTTCGATTTTCGATGATCGCCTTCAGTCTACGTGGCCAGGGCCACCGCTCGATCCCCAGCTGCGTTCGGAGCTCGAACAAGGGGCCGAATATGCGACTCGGGTGGTGCAACGCGGCGAGCGGCGCCTTCGTTTGTTTGCGCGTCGAATGCCGTGGAATGGGCCTTGCGCAGTGGTCTTGGTCACGCGGCCCGAGCCTAAACCGGCGCTCCCTTGGACGCTTGGTAGTCTGCTCGTGCTGTCGCTCTTGACGATGGGGATCGCCTACCTTGCCGCTGGCCCCATCGTGCGCCGCATCCGCCGATTGACCAACCAGGTTCGCCGAGCTCGGTTGGGGCAGGGCGTGATCGATACCCGCGGCAACGATGAAATCGCCGAGCTCGCCCGCGCGTTCGCCGAAGATCGCGAAGCGCTCGAGGCACAGATGACTGCGCTCGAAGACCGAGACCGAGCGCTCAAAGATTACATTTCCAATACGACACACGATGTGATGTTGCCGCTCACGGTGCTTCAGGGCCATTTGGTCGCTTTGCGCGACGAGTCCGGGTCGTCAGAAAAGAATGTCGCGCGCGCGCTCGAAGAGTCGCACTACTTAGCGAGCATGTTGCGCAACCTTAACGCGGCTGCGCGTCTCGAGGCAGGGGTGCCTGAAACTCGATTTGATGCGGTGAACATCAACAAGATGGTCGAGCGGGTGGTGGGGCGACACGAGCCCATTGCCCGGCAGGCTGGAATCGAGCTGCACTTCTCGGTGCCCGAGTCTCCCGTCTCTGTTCGCGCTGATCTCACGCTGCTCGAGCAAGCGGTGAGCAACCTTGTGCACAACGCGGTGCGCCACAGTCGACCAGAGGGAGCCAGGGAAGAACGCCCAGGTGGGCACATCGCGGTGATTCTGGAGCGTCTGGGGGAAGGTTTTCGAATCGAAGTCGTGGACGATGGTCCCGGGGTCTCCGCGGCGGAGCTCAAGAAGATCAGCGAGCGTCGATGGCGCGGCGAAGCGGCGCGAAGTCGCCACCCAAGCGGCATGGGGCTGGGGCTTGCGATTGCCCGCGATGTAGCCGACCGCCACGGGTTCGACCTTCGCTTTGAGCGCCCGGAGGCGGGGGGATTTCGTGCCATTCTGGAGGCACATCGATCCGCATCAGTCGAGGAGAATGGAACATGATTCCTTGACGGGCTCGCATTCGGGAATGCCCTCTCCGGCGAGTCGGTCGAAGTCGCTTTCGGAGACTCGTTCCGCGTCTGAGCAGGTGGTTTGCCGAACAAACTCGGTCTGCGCGCGCGCCATCGCGTTGTAGCAGTTCTCGAGATCGCGCACCGTTCCTCCAGAGCATTCCTCCAGGTCGGATCGCGTCAAGTCCTCGCAATAGTCGGACGGTTCCAGTTCCGAAAGAATGTCAGATCGGGCGTTACACATTGCTTCGAACTCTTCACATTCGTCCCTCGATTCGCTGAAGATCGCGGCAAACGCAGCGCAAACTTGATTCTGACGAGCCGTACGTATGGTCGCTGTTTCCGCTTCAGTTAGCTCTCGGCACGTGTCCGAAAACTGCATCTCGGTGAGTTCATTCAGCATGGTTTCGGGGGGCGCGCTGAGCACGGTCGCACCATCGCCACATGCTGCCGCGGACGCTGCGACCAAGATGGTAGAGCACAGAGGTGTTGAAAGCGGGACTGTCGAGGGCGGGTTCGCTCTTGATAGAGCCGTGCGAAGTGGGTTCAAGACGCAACAGATGAAGGTCATGTTCCTTGGGCTCCTCATTGCGAGATGACCATCCGAACATCTCAAACGCATCACCCCAGCTCAAAAAAAGGAGGAAGAATTGTTCCGCGGGTTTGGCGGGCGATGGGGCGCTGGCGTGAACTTGAGCTTCCTTTGGATGCGGCGTGGGGGGACAGGGGGCTGAGCTGGAACATGCCAATTAGATGCGTTTCTAGGCCTGTTTTGCGCTCATTTTGGCCTTGAGAAGCCTACCGCTTGGGTTGGCCCTGTTCTTGCTAAGAGGAAGGCGGGTCCGATGCTGACCGGACCTAGTGCCGGACGAGCGTGGCCGGCCCGGCCCCCTCCGCGGCCGGTCGCGCTCGGTTCGGTTTATGGCTCTTCTGGGTTTTGTTTTCGTCTACAGCTTTTCGCGGACGTAGTTCGGCAAAGCGAACGCTGATCGATGAATGTCCGAGTTGTAGTACCTGGTGCCTGCGGAAATTTGCTCCACGCGCGACGCGTCTGCGTCGATCGGATTCGCGGCGTCGGAGGCCCAGGTCCAGCTCCAGTACCCAGACGCGTAGATCGGCACTGGTCCAAAGTAGGGGTGCACGTGCTCAAATAGTGTCTTGAGCTTGCGCTGGGTCTCGAAGAACGCCTCTTCGAACAACAGCGGCGTTTCGCTCTGCAGCGCCAATACGCCATGAGGCGCGAGCATTCGCTTGCAGCCGCGATAGAAATCGATGTCGAAGAGAACTTCGCCTGGCCCAATCGGGTCGGTGCCGTCGATGAGGATCACATCAAAAGGCGGATCGTTGCTGGTCTTTACGTAGTCGATGCCGTCTGCGAAGCGGACTTCGAGTCGAGGATCGGTCCATGCGCTGCCGATGGTCGGTAGATGTTCTTTGCAGGCTTCGACGACTTGCTGATCGATTTCGATCATGAGCACGGAGTCTGCCGACTTGTGCCGCAGCACTTCGCGAACTGTGCCGCCGTCTCCCCCGCCGATCACGAGCACGCGCTTCGCTTGTTTTGCTGTTGTCATGGCTGGGTGAACAAGCATCTCGTGGTAGAGAAACTCATCCCGCTCGCTGGTCATGAACACGCCATCGATCGCGAGCACCCGACCGAATGCTTCTGTCTCAAAAATTTCTACTTTTTGATAGTCGCTTTTCCCTGAATACAAAGTACGGGTCACGCGGAGCCCGAGGCGGGTATTGTCTCGAAACGTTTCGTCGTACCATAGGGACATGTGCGTCTCCTGCGCTGGGCCGGTTTTGCGGGTTCGCGGCAGAGTTAGCACGAATTCGCGACAGCGCTCGATTCCCGAGGCGCGCCGGGAAAATGTGACGTTTCCTTGATTCTCGGCCGTAACCGTCAATGATAGGTGGCGTGACCGAAGCGTCTCCCACAGAAAAGCCCTACGACTCTCTGCTGGTGGTTTCTTTCGGCGGCCCCGAAGGGCCCGACGATGTGATGCCTTTTCTGCGCAATGTGGTGCGTGGACGAGACGTTCCTGACGAGCGACTTCAGGAAGTCGCAGAGCACTATTACCAAACAGGCGGCAAGAGCCCGATCAACGAACAGAACCGCGCGCTCATCGCCGCGCTACGATCGGAGCTTACGGAACATGGTCCGAAGCTGCCGGTGTACTGGGGCAACCGCAATTGGCACCCCATGCTTGCCGATACGTTGCGGCGCATGAAAGAAGACGGTTGCCGAAAAGCGCTCGCATTCGTGACGTCGGCCTACAGTAGCTATTCAGGCTGCCGACAATACCGTGAGAACATCGAGGCAGCGCGCGCGGAAATTGAAGCAGCGCCCGAGGTCGACAAACTTCGTGTGTTTTTCAATCATCCAGGTTTTGTCGAGCCGGTGATCGAGCGCGTAGAGGCAGCGCTCGAGTCGCTACCCGCAGGAAGGCGAGACGGCGCGCGCATCGCGTTCACGGCCCACAGCATTCCCGTCGCGATGGCCGAACATTGCGACTACGAGGCGCAGCTCGAGGAAGTATGCACGCTCGTGGCGGCAGGCGTGAACCACTCAGAGTGGCAGCTCGTGTACCAAAGCCGGAGCGGTCCCGAGCATGTCCCCTGGCTCGAGCCTGATATTTTGGAACACATTCGGGCGCTTGAAATTATCGGAGTGCGCGACCTGGTGGTGGTGCCCATCGGGTTTGTTTCAGACCACATGGAAGTCATCTGGGACCTTGACCACGAAGCGCAGGAACTCTGCGAAGAACTAGACATCAACTACGTACGAGCTGGGACGGTCGGCGTTCATCCGCAATTTGTGTCGATGATTCGAGAACTTGTGCTCGAGCGCTGTAATGAAGGCGAACGGAGACGGTCTCTCGGAAAGCTCGGGGCGCGCCCGGACGTCTGCGCTCCGGACTGCTGTCCCCCGCCCGAACGAAAGTCGAAGCCGTGAATCCTCCTGCTCTCATGGACGATGGAGAGCAGTGGCGGGATTGGTTCGGTTGCCGAAGCAGACGCTGATTCCGACGCGGATGCAGAATCGGAGTCCGCACCGGAGTCTGCATCGGATTCAGCATCAGGTTCGGCGTGGGGTGCGGCATCCGCGTTTGCTTCAGCTTCAGATTCCGTATCCGACGTTCAATTTCGTCGGTGCGGAGAGCAAGTCCTGGTGACTCACTATTCGACGCATACCGCTACTGGGCGGTTGGTTTCAGTGCTGCTTCGTCAACACTGCAATCGCCATCCCCATCGTTGTCGTCGTCGCACGTGAACCATCCTTGGTCGCGGATTTTTTTGTTTACTGCGCTGAGAAGATTCGTTGCGCCATGTAAACTGAGCAACTCGTATCGACACTGGCAGGTAGCCTCGGCCGAGACACCGCTGCCGAATATCGCGGCAAGGTCCTCTGCATAGATAGCGGCGGGGTCGTTGTTGGCCTGCCGGTCCCGCTTCTCATCGAACGCGAGTGGCTCATCTTCCGTGGATGCTGAGCAGGCCGATGTGGCGAGGGCGCAAATCAATATCACTCTGGTCATCGTTGACTCCTTCGCCGAAAGGCGGTGTCTTTTTGAAGGTCGGTCGAACGCGGTCACGCGCTCAGCGCGCGATCAAGCAAGAAACGGTCCAGATAGCAAGTCGTTTGCGCCGGATTTGTGCTGGGGGAGCTAACCATTTATGACCATTGTGATTTGTGGACTGCAGCATCGAAACACGCCCGAAGTCTTCCGGGAAACGAATCTTGAGACGGGGTGCGAGCTCGGCTTCCCGGAAGGTCACTGAGGACATCGGTCCCGAACCGTCGAGTCGTGGGAAGCTTTTTCGTGCGTCTGGGTTTCTACCGTTGATCGGCCAACGAGCGCGCAGACGCGCGCAGTACCCGGCCGTGGAAGGTGAGTTCGCGGCGCGCGTTGACGTCTCGTACGATGTGTCGCTCGATTGCTTCTTCGACTTGTTCGTCTGGCGACTTTTTCTTGCTTCCGTTTGCTCGGCCGCGTTCGCCTTCCACGACGGTGAGATGTTCTTTGGCGAGCACTCCGAACGGGGTTGGCATCAGTTCGGCTTGGAACGAATAGGAAACGGGCAGGTCGGTGCGCGAAACTTGTTTCCACTCGCGTTTCAGCGCGATTCGTGCCGGCGGGGCGCAGACGTTTTGTTCGTTGGTCATGGCGACGAGATGTGACCCTCGCCGGGAGAATAGCTGAGCGCCGCGGGTGCAAGTGCGCGATCCATCGCGGCTCCGCGCGCACTCCGTGGATTCGGCCACCACGACCGCGCGCCCTCCGGCTTGCCATAGCGCGAGTTCGAGCCCTTTGGGGAAGGCGCGTAAACGGCCCATCGCCAGCACGCGTACGGATTGACCGTTCCGCTGCACCATGGCGAGCGGCCCAAAGCGTTCGCCCTGGCTCGAACGGTGGGTCATGACCCATATCAGGGCTCGCTCGACTCGAGTTTCCTCGGCACTGGTTGGATCGGTGGCCAGCTGAGCGGTGGTGTCTACTGGGCTGATGTGTACGATTTTGCGCTTGAGGGGTGTCAGCCCCGAAGCGGTCTCAAAGGGCCGCGCACATTCTATCGGGCGGGCGCGCCGCACTGGTCGTCCGCGGCAGTCGCGAAGGTTGGCTCGGCTGTCCGCAGGACGGTCGGTTTTGTGTTGATTCTGTGGTTCGGGGACAAGAAGTTCAGCCCACAGACGGGCGGGTGACTGGTTTTGGGTGAGCGCCTCGGGAGCGGGCGCGCGGCATTGCGGCCTGCGAGTCGGCTCCGAATGGGCGCACGCGAGCGCGCCGGCCGACCACGCCACGAAAAAAATACGGTTCAATACACCAGACCTGTTCATGGCTGTCCCCCCTTTTTCGACAATCCTCCATGGTCGGCAATTTCGTCGCTGTCGACGATCGAGCCGCGGCCAGTAACCGCGTAGTAGGCGCGAATAAAGTCGCTTCCGAAAAGCGATCGAGTGAAGCGATCGTGCTCCATCAGGCGCTGAAAGTGCTCTGAAAAAGCCTGCCAGCACACACGGCTTCGCTTGAACCAGCGGAGCCCTCGTCGAGATGAAAGCGCCTGCGAAGCGATTTTTTCCGGCTCGAGATCTTGGAGCATCGCGCGGACTCCCTCCACCAATCCGCTCAGCATGGCGATTTGGTGAATCGCAATCTCGGCGTATGCACGTCTGAGCTCATCCGAGCGTGCCTCGCCGTCGGTGTGAAAATCGAAGAGATAGGCGAGGAGGTCTTTGGCGGTTTTGGGGGCGTCAAGGGGCGCCTTTAGGCCGGTGTCGATTCCGAACTCCTTGCCGACATGATCATACGCCTTGCGCAGTTCCAAATACGCTTCCGAAAACGAGACCAAGACTTGCTGAATCCTGTTGAGCGCGACTCGATCTTCCACGGGTCGGCCCGAAGCATCGGCGCATACGGGATGGCCGACCAAATCTTCGAGCCATTTGGCGACCGACACAGCATCGTCAAGTTCGCCGACGCCGAGCTCGCGAACGAGATCGGAAAACCAGGGATTGAATCGCAGCTCGGGGTATCGAAGCATGAGTTGCGGAACAACCTTGCGTCGCACGACAAGCGGAATCGCGCGCAACTGTTCCTCAAGCACCTGGAAGTACGCATCGCGTTGGGGGGCGATGGCGGATACCAATACGTTGAGCTGGGCCAGCTGAACCATGGCCGCGCTGGCCTGTTTGGTGCGTAGATCTGCGTCGGGGAGGCTCCCGTTTTCGAGGCTGCCGCTCGAGTCTGGGTCGAGCTCCATCGGCGCAAACGCGACAGTTTTGTGGCTCCGACGGTTTCGTAGCGCGCGTAAGCGGAGCGGGCCGATGCGCAAGTCATCCTGCTCGCCGATCGCCACTCGTTCGTGCACGGGCACTTGGCGTCCGTTGACTTTACTGCCGTTCGTCGAGCCAACGTCGACGAAGGTTACGTCGTCCGAGTCGAAATGGATGACTCCGTGCCACTGCGATACCGATGGCTCGTCGAGCAGCAAATCGTTGAGCGCGTTGCGTCCAATGCGAACTGGTGACGAAGAAAACTGGCTCGATTGTTCGACCGAGGTTCGCGTGTCTTCCACCAAGATTTGCAGTCTGCTCATGATCCCCCCGAGATATTGATCGTTCGCTCCGTCGCTTTGCTGCTCGAGACTCCCGAGTCTGCGTTGTTCCCGAGCCAAGTGCCGAGCCCGAGGCGAGTTTTGGAACCACCAAGAGAACATTTCGGCACCGACGAGTCGCGAAATACGAGTTCGAGCTTCCAATCGAGAAGGTCGCGCACGAAATAGCTCATAAGTTTCGAAACCTGTTCCGATAGGTCGCCGCCATCCAGAAATCGTTCGCAGTCGTCGTACCTTGCCAGGAAAAGGCGCACGGTCACCGAGGCATCTCGACATCGAACACGTTCTCCTAAGACGGTGCTCAAACCCAAACGAGAGTTTTGGGTGCCGAGCCGTGTCACTTGATCGGTCGAAAGGCCGATGTAGTCCCCGCTGCATTGAACGATGTGCACTCCGCGGGTGTCCAGCACGTCTTCGAGCAGGTATTCAAGAGCAGCTCTTAGGGATTCAGCGCTGCGACTCTTCGACCCAAAAATGGGCATCAAACCAAGGAGCGCAGAGCGCTCCAGCGACGGGTCGAGGCATTCTCCGCCGCCTAGGGCGAATAAGCGCGCCGACCACAAATCTTGTCCGTCGGCGCGAAGCTCGTCGGCCATGCGGTATCGATTGACCAAGCGGTAGAGGAGAGAAATCAACCGATGATGGAAGACGTCGAGAAACGGCGACATCGCGCCGCCGTCGAGAGAATCGTGGAGCACCTCTTCGACCATGTGAAGCGGAAGCGGACTACACGACCCCGTCAAGCCCAAGAAGGTGGTCGCAATATGGTGTATGCGTTCGGATTCGCTCACCTTCATCGAGAGGACATCCGAGCCGCTAAACGCGAGGGTCGCGGCGTGATGAAAACGGATGTTTTCTTGGTTCGCTTGGGTCTCTCCAACCCGGCTCTGCGGAGCAACCCTTCGCTCGATTTGAGACACCAGCGCGAAAAAATCCGCTCCGCGAATCGATCGCTCATCGAACGACGCTTGCCGGTCGATGGGCAATTGAGCGATCTCTACGGCTACATGATCTTCTGCTGGCCGGCTCTCGGAGCCCATGACAGTTCCTCCATGGATGGGTGAATGCGCATGCGAAGTTTGTGCGTTGCATTGATTGGCGCGTGGAGCGCCAAAAACGAATCGAGGCAGCAACCAAAAATAAACGCATCGCCGATCCCTGCGACGTGCGCCTGCTCGATTTCTATCGTGGTCTGGTTGCCGCGAACGAGGCCGCCCCGGGTAATCTGCTGCATCCGCGCCGTCTCAGAGCCTCGGATGCCGTCGATTCTTCGGTCGTTGGCAACCGCCGCCTGATGATCAATGGAGCGCTGGAAGTTGTAGAGGCGCAGCAGTTTTTGAAGAACCGAGGCGTTCGACAGCGTGTGGTGGCTCAATCCCAAGTGGCCGATCAGCCGCCACTTTAGTTCCGTGCCCAGCGACGGAGGAACCGGTCGGCTCACCGGCACGATGTTTTCGAAGGTGGCCACGGTGGGCGCTCCGGGCACCGAGCGGCAGATATCGCCCACCCGAAGGTTCGTGGGCAGTTGACGATTGGTGCACGTGAGGTCGACGGAAAGATTCATTTCGCCAACGTTCGCCGACCCTGAGGAAGGGTTTGTCGCGCGCGGTCTAGAAACCGATATGAACGTATCGATGCCGCCATCGACGACCGAATGTGAACGGCTGGTCGTGTAGCAGAGCGTTGAATGTTCAGAACCAATGGCGCTCAGATGCGAGAATGAAGTGAAGTTCTTCAGGGTCGAACGGCGACCGGTGTCTCCGTCGATTCCTTCCACGCCGTCGATCGAAAAAACTTCGGCTTGATTGGGGTCGCATCCTGCTGCGCGTACGAGAGCGCGGCGTTTCGTGGGCTCCCATCGCACAGGGTCGGCGGTAGTCCGGAAGAGGTTGACGGCAGGGACACAGTGGAGGCGAAACGAATGTTCGGTCGGCATTTCCGGCAACGCTGGAGGCTGGGAAAAGCGCGCCACGATTTCCGCAGAGCGACCAAGGCGGTCGGGACAGACTCGGTCGAGCCCCTGAATCTCCACGAACGCAAACCGCTGAGGAAAGGTAAACAACTCGAGTAGTAATCGAGGCGCAGTCACCGACGAGCGAGGCCAGGGCCAGAGCGCAGGGTCTCGCTCGTAGGGAAGCGACGCCGTTTCGCGTTCGTCGAGCGTGACCTCGTATCCATCTTCGCCCACGAGCGAAATACCTTCGAGATGCCTCGAAAACCAGTACAGCAAGCTGGACGAGAGCCCCCAAGAACCATGAATGAACACGCGCAAGGAACCATGCTCGGCGAGCGCCGACCCGGCATGCTCGGGGAGCTGGAGCCGAAAGCGCAGCTCGGGCTTGTTCGCGCTGCGCGTATCGAGGACTGTTCGCTGAAGGACGAGAGGTAGAAGGGCAAGCTTCTGCGTGGTTTGAAAGCGGCACATCGCGCCCCCATCAAGTTTCGCTCCGAGTGGCGCACCTTCGGGGATGACGTGCACCCCGCGCACGCGACCTGGCTTCGGTCGAAATTCAACGATCGAACAGGCTGGCGTCGTTCGGGCATAGTGGGGAAGCACGACCTCGCCGAGCGACTCGATGAACTCGGGGACAGCGTCTTCGGCGCGCTGGCGGATCTGGGCGGACAGAAAAGCGAAGCCTTCGAGCAAACGCTGAACGTCGGGGTCATCTCCGGTTTCGGCAAACAATGCCGACAGCGACGGATGCGAGGTGGCAAACTCGCGGCCTACTTCTCGGAGGTAGCTGAGCTCACTCTGATAGAGCGATGGAAAATCGACCTGCGCCATCGTCAATGCTCCTCGACATTGGCTCGACCCCCTGCGTCGACCTGGGTCCGAAAACGAATCACCGAACGGGCATCGGCGCGAAGGCGCGCAAAAATTTCAAAACTGAGAACCAAAGGGTCAACACGCGGTAGTTCGCGCACGCGAATGTCTCGAAGTCGCGGCTCGTGCTGAGCGATCGTTTGTTCGATCGACCGACGAAGCACGCGCATGCTGTCGGGCAGTGAATGGACAACCCCGCTAAGGTCGATCATCCCGTACTCAGGAACGGTGTTCGACGAGCCCTGACGCGCGTTGAGCAACACTCTCAGATGTTCGACAATCGAGGTCGGGGTATCCGAGATTGGCTCGGAACCGTTTAGCCTAGATAGCAACCCTCGCGACATGATGTGCTCCTCAACATGGTTTTCGGCGAAGCGGCTCGAAAAAAAGCAACGTCCGCGCAGGCCGCCGACGCATTCGGCAACCCGCGCGGACGTCTAGGGTTAGGCGGCGTTGCGCTCGCGCCAGTCGTCCTGATGTTCCGTGGTTTCGATCTCGTGTTTCCACGTGATCCGAGAGAACACAAAGGACACTTCCTCACGCATCGGCGCCGCATCATCGCCCTCCGTCACGCTGCGCGCGATCCGCTGCACGCGCGCATCTTCGAGAGAAACGGTGAAGTAATGTTCCCATCCTCCACCGTTTGCGGTCGGTCTGAAGAATCGAAAGCTTGCAGTACACGCTTTGGATTCAGAAGCCGCCTGGGCGAGTAGGGGCGTGGCCTTGTCAACCCACTTTGACACCGTAATCGGGTCGTACGTGCGGTCGCCTTGAGCTGAGCCGGTACGACTGTCGTAGCCGACCTGAATGCCTTCTTTATACGTCATGCATTCGATGGCTTTGGAGACATCAACTCCCGCCATGCTTTGCACACTCGAGTTCCCCTCGACAGCTTGCCCGTCTGCTTCGAGTTCTAGGTAGATACTAATCTGCGCCATTTGTTTTTTGTTCCTGCCTGTCGGCCGTTAGGGCCCGCGACGCTGCCGCGGGCTCTGATCTGATTGGCGAGGGGTCCGCGGAGACTCCTCGTCGGTTCATGCTGCTTATCGGCCGTGGGAAACCGCGGTTGCGCAGAAAGACAGAAAAAAGTCGTCCTCTTTTTTTCGCAACTTTGCCGTCTGGCGGTCGAAAAGCTGAGCGTGATTGGCGGGAGTGAACATCTCGAACGAAATCCCGCCCATCAACCGAGGGGACGCTGAATATGTCGCATTCGACGAACAAATTGAGTGGTTTTTTGGACCTGGCGCGCACGTTGCCGAGCGTGAATTCCGCCCGTGTGGATCTGATGGAACGGGGAACGGTGCGGGAGGCCCAAAAGGCCTTCAACCATCTGGTTCACGATATCGATTTACCGGAAAATGGACGTTTCGAGCTCCGCACCCAGAAAGCGGTGCGAGCGTTCCAGGCCGCAGAGGGCCTAGAGGCGACTGGCCGCCTGAACCGTGAAACCGTCGACCGTCTCGCGATGCGATTGCGTGCCCAGCCAAGCGCCCCGCGCCGCGTTTCGAGTGCTGCCGCCGAGTCGCCGCGTCGTTCCGTGGCGCCGTCTCCCGTGTCGTTTTCGGGCGCGGCTCCGCAGGCGCAGTCCGGATCGGTCGATGCGATCATGGAGAAGCGAACTGCGCAGACGCTTTCACCGAGCGAATCAGAAGTCTTCGACCTCGCCGATCGTGCGAATCAACAGGTCGAATCAGGAGGACAGTCTGTGTTTTCTCGCCTCCCTACCACGGCAGGTCCCGACGGACGCGCTTCGTTTGGGGTGGGCCAGCTGACCATTCGTGCGCACCTGGATCAGCTCTCCAGGTTGGACACTGCGGAGCTACGCGCGATTGGGATCAGTCCGCGTGAGCTGGAGACCATGCGCTCCCGAGGCACTGCGGCGGAAAGCTGGTACCGCGTACTTCGCGGGACCGCTCGCCCCGCCGACCTACATCAAACAGGGATGCCCGCCAACGCGCTGGAGCATGTTCGGCGGTTGGTCGACGCGGGAGACGAACATCCGCTCGTAGCGCTCTATGGAGAGAAGTTCGCTCAACAGACAGGTCTGTCTCCCTCGGATCTGGTTCCCATGAGTCAGGGCCTCGCAATCTACAACAAAGAGCTTCAGAACGATTTTCGAGCTCAGTACGAAGCTCTCTTCGGAGAACCATTTCATCCTACGCGGCGAAACTCGGCACGCATGGCTGAGGCAGCATACTGCGTCGCCGCGCGACACCCGCAGCTTTGGCCGGTGATTCAGTCTCTCGGGGGTGCGCGAGGTGGCGCAACGGCGCTTGGACACTATCTGGGGGTCGGCGCAAGAGCGGAAAATCTCCATGGATGGTACGCCCGCGCAGCCAAATCAGCGGTTGGGGAAGCCCGTTTCGTCGAGCTTCTAACGCATGTGGATCGACTTACCACCCGCATGCGACATCTCGAAAACGTGCGTCACGCGTTACTCGCGATGTCAAAAATCGAAATCGCTGCAGGGACCGACCGAGCCCGTGTTGTAGCGCGAATCGCGCGCAGATTTCATGGCGCGCCAGGTCGAGCGCTTCAGTTCTTTTTCGTCGATGGAAATGTGGCACTCCCTCGCTTTCATAGCGAAAAGGCGCTGCTCGCGGGGCTTAATCGCTACAACGAATCGCTCGGACGGACTCATTCCGATCGCCGACTCGTTCAAGCGTTCAATGCCATCGCCGCGCGACGGAGCGAATCATGATGCGGCGTGCGATAGCGCTTGCTCTGTTCGGCGGAGCTGCTCTTGTCGGTTGTGGCGGAAGCCAGACTCCTTCCGAGTGTCCTGCTCCCGCGCTTCGTATCGACGTTCATGCGGGAAAGCGGCTCAACCCGGACCAGCGCGGTTCGGCGCTTCCGACGGTGGTGAGACTCTATCAGCTGTCGTCGGTTGAAGCGCTCGCAGACCTCGAGTTTGAAGATGTCTGGACCGATGCAGAGAAAGCGCTTGGTCCACTCGTCAGTCAAGAGATCACCATCTACCCCGGGGAGCGCAAGAGCATTCCTCTCGAACGTGCCGACCAATCGAAGTATTTGGTCGCGGTTGGGATTTTTCGGCAGCCGATCGATCCCTATTGGCACTCGACGGCGCCGCTTTGGCCTGCCGAATCGAACTGCGAAACAGCAGAGCGCGTAAGAACAGCCGACGTACAGGTGAGCCTCGATAAATATCGAATCTTCACTCGTGCATCGCAGAGGAGCCGACCTGTCGATGCCGACAAGGAACAAGCGGATGCCTCCAAGCGCGGGCGCCGTCCTCGCCACCGCGGCAAGCCCCTCGATCGCCCGATTTCTTCTCGTCGGTCTGGAGGCCGAAGCAGCGGACGACAAAGCGGTGGAGGTTCGGGAAGTCTCCCTTCCACTCAAGCTCCCAGTGCTCCATCCGGCCCCAGTGCTCCATCCGGCCCCAGTGCTCCATCCGGCCCCAGTGCCCCCTCTACCCCGTCGGTGTCACCATGACCTCACCCCGCAAAGTTGTTTGGCACGAGGGACTGCTGATGTCCCCGCATCACCTGCAGCGCGCCGATCGTTATCACGAAGAGAATCTTCGAGCCCGGCTGAGCATACTGCGCGCTGACTCCTGGGGGGTCATTCATGCCGAGTTCGATGAAACATCGCTGCACACTGGTCAGGTCTTGCTCGCAAGCTTCGCAGGATTGCTTCCCGACGGAACATATCTTTCGCTTGGGGATGGCCACGGTTGCGCGTCGCGATCGCTGGAAGGCGCGTTCCCGAAAGACTTGACCTCGCTCGACGTGTACATCGCGTTGCCGCGAGAGCGGGACGGTCTGCGCAACTACGATCGCGATCACAACGGCAACGGTCGCGGCGCACGTTTTCGTGTCGTACGAAAAAACGTTCCCGACCTCGCAGGCACTGGAGAGCCGATCGACATCGAACTCGCGTTGCCGCAGCCCGTGCTTCTCTTCGGTACCGAATCACGCGACGACTACGACTGTATCAAGATTGGCGAACTCGTTCGCGACGCCACGGGTGTCGCTCGCTTAAGCCAAGACTTTGTTCCGCCGTGCCTTCAGCTCGGAGCCTCTCCCGTAGTTCGGCGCTGGCTCGAACAGCTCGTCAGCACGATGACCAACCGACGGCGAGCCCTCGTTGCAGCGAGCCGCGAGCGCGACGGTCATATGGCTGCGTTCGATGCCATCGACGTGACTCGGTTTTTGATGCTGAACGCGATCAACGGATTCATTCCGCTGATGAGCCACTTTCTTCAAAGCCCGGGGACTCCTCCACGCGAGCTGTATCAGGCGCTTCTCCAGCTCAAGGGGCAGCTCTCATCGTTTGTCACAGAATCGGTTCAAGGGGATCCTCGATTCGAGCATAGCGACCTTCGAGCGACCTTTGAGCCTCTCTTCGCCGATCTCGAGCGTTTGCTGAAACAGACTGCACGAGAGGATTACCTCGCGCTTCGCGTACACGAAGAGCGTTCTGGGCTCTATGCGGGAGACCTGAGCCATCCAGACCTCAAGCGGTACCCTTCGGTGTTCGTCGCGATCCGCTTCGATCCCAAAACAGATCGCAGCGAGCTGATGAAGCTTCCGATGCTTTGCAAGATTGCGGCGCCGGACGAAATGAACGCGCTTCTTAGCAGTGCCCTCAACGGAGCCGCGCTGCACGTGGTCCATCGGCCTCCGCCCGAAATTCCCGAGCGATCGGACGAGCTCTACTTTCAAATCGACGTGGCGAGCCCGTCTTGGAGAACCGCGCTGACCACTCAAGAGATCGCCATCTATCTCCCTGAGCACTTGAAGCGCCAGCTCAGCCAACTTCGGCTGCTTGCCACACCACGGCAGCACGCTCCTCTCTATGCCGTACAGCCGACTCCAAGCGGAGGAACTACTTCGATACGGGGGACCAACTCATGACATTTCCAACCGAAAAAATCGCCGAAACCATCCATTCAATTTCGGCGCCAACGCTTGCTGTAGCCTCTCAGATTCAATCGCTTCGCGCAGGAGGCGGGGAGACATCGTCGATTGAGGCGCTGCGGTCTCGAGTGATTCGTGAGATCGAGTCCGCCGCGCAGGGCGCAACCGAGCGAGGGTTTGACAGCGCGGACGTGGCCGACCTCCGCTATGCGCTTGCTGCCTTGGTCGACGAGTTGGCGCTTACGCACAACGCTGAGATCCGAGACTATTGGCTTCCCCGCCTGATTCAGCTCGAACTTTTTCAGGAGAATACCGCCGGGGAAGGTTTCTTTGTTCGCCTCGAGGCCGCGCGTGAACGGCGACGACTATGTGGCGTCGCGGTATTCTATATCTGTCTGCTGTTTGGCTTTCGTGGCCTATACCGGGTTCGCGGCAAAGAGCTGGCGCTCGAAGAACTGACGCTCGATGTTGGACGACAGCTCGAATCTGCGGGCGTGATTCGCTCCGAAGAGCCTTTGGCGCCCAGCGCCAAAGCTGCTGCGAGCATCGCGACCCGAACCTTGAAAGGGCGAGGTCTCCTGTGGGCGTCGATCAGCGTGTTGATGGCTGCCGTGGTGGCCTACATCGGCCTTCGACTCGAGCTCGAACATCGTTCGGAGTCGACGATCTCTACCATTGAATCCTGGACCCAACCGCAGGAGCGCTAACGTCATGTGGGCACGCATATTCATCATTCTCTTCGTGGTCGCGATTTGGTTGCTTTGGCTCTTGTTTGACCTCGCGATTTGGATTCCGCTGGCGTCAACCGCGGCGATGGTGTTCGGCGCGTTGGCCTATTGGTTGGCCAAGCGCATTCGCGCTCATCGGGCTGCCGACCAACTCGAACGTGCCATTGCGCAACAAGCTCGCGCGGATCAATCCTCCATGCGTCCGGATCGAGCGGACGAAATCAAGGAGATGTCCGACGAATTTAGAAACGCGGTACGGGCCCTGAAGAGTAGCAAGCTAGGGGGAGGCGGCCGTAGCGCGCTGTATGCGCTGCCTTGGTATCTGATCGTAGGGCCGCCGGGCTCAGGAAAATCGACTGCAATCCGGAATTCGGGTCTGAAGTTTCCCTATCTTTCTAGTCACTGCAAGAACGGTGCGGTACGCGGAGTCGGAGGAACACGAAACTGCGATTGGTGGCTTTGCAACGAGGCTGTCCTTCTCGACACCGCGGGCCGATGGACCACACAAGAAGACGAGCAAGAATGGTTTGCTTTTCTCGATTTGCTCAAGCGACATCGAAAGCGATCTCCACTCAACGGTCTCATCGTCGCGGTGAGCATCGACGACGTCGCCAACGAAGATGATGATGCACCGAGCAAGCTCGCGCGGCAGGTTCGTGAACGAATCGATGAGGCCATTCAGCGCCTCGGAGTCGTTCCGCCGATCTACGTCGTGTTCACCAAGTGCGACTTGATCGCTGGCTTTGTGGAGACGTTTGAAAATCTAAATTCTTCGGAGCGGGTGCAGGTTTGGGGGTTTACCTCGCCGGGAGAAAAGACACCCGATAGCATTCGAGAATACTTTTCGCGAAAGTTCACGGAGCTCCGTGGCGCCCTGCGTCGCCGAACGTTGAAGCGGATGTCGGAGGAGCGCCGCATCGAAGATCGTTCGGCGGTATTTCATTTTTCAGAACAGCTTGGCGTTGTCGAACAACCTTTGCGTCGGTTCGTGGAAGAGTTGTTCGCGCCTAGCGTGTTCCACGACAGTCCTTGGTTGCGCGGGGTGTATTTTACGAGTGGCACCCAAGAAGGAAAGCCTCTGGATCGAATGCTCAAACAACTGAGCGATCGACTGGGCGTTCCTCTGCCGGCGACGACCAACAAACAGACCGCCGAGCCCCGAAGCTACTTCCTTCAGTCGATGTTTTCGGACATCGTGTTTCGAGACGCGAGCGACGCGACGCCGAGTCACAATCGAGCCAAGGGGTATCGATTTGCGCGTGTTGTGGCATCGGGTGCGCTGGTCGTGAGCGCGATTGCCACTTCGGTGTGCACCGCGTCGGCTTGGTTCGAAAATCATTCACTGCTCAACGCGTCGCTCGATGCTTCGCGCGAGGCGCTGCTGCCGTCAGAAGGGGAGGTGCATGACGAGGAAGCGTTCGCGCGCGGAGCGTCGCAGCGTCTTGAGCCTTTGCGAAAAACTTTGCGGGAACTTGAAGCGCACCGAGCGGATCATCCGCCGCTGAGCATGCGTTTTGGGATGTACCGCGGCGGCGACCTTCATCAACCGCTTCTGAACGCCTACATCTCGCAAGTTGAATCCGCCATCGTAGGGGTTGTCTACGCGGATACGGAACGGCAGTTACAGGATTTCGGTCGTCGTTATCGTTCTCGGCCCGACGAAATTCCCAACCTCAACGAGTATTCGCGCCACTATCGATTGCTCAAGCTCTACCTCCTCCTCACCAAACAACGGCGCGAGAAACCGGAGCTGAACGCCGCGCGCCAGCGATGGCTCAAGCGGGCGGTGGCCCGGCAGTGGATCCACGGTGAGATGTGCGAAACGACGTCTCCAGATTGCTCGATGACTGCGATTGCTCCGCATTTGGAGCTCTACGTGCAAAACCTTTCGAGTGGCGCGGTTGTCGAAGGAAGTCGGCCATTTCCTCGCGATCGAGCCATCGTGCAGGCAGCGCGCAACGCGTTGGTTCGCGTACCGCAGACGCAGTTGGTATTGAGCGAGATCATCGAACAAGTAGCGCCGCTCGACTACGACCAAACCATCGATCGTTTGGTCGGCGATGCGAGCGGTGCGCTTCAAAGCAAGCGTCGAATCCGCGGAGCGTTCACGCGGCGCGCATGGGAGAATCATGTTCGAAAGTACTTGAGCGACCCTCGAAAGCGGGAGCACGAGCAACAGTGGGTCTTGCTCGCGAAGGCTTCAGTACGCCACGCCTCGCTGAGCGAATCTCGCGCGAAGGAGCTTCACGACGCTTATTTCGCGGCCTACGTCGAAGAGTGGAAGTCGTTTCTGCACAGCGTTCGCACGCGACCCACATCAAACAACACCGAAACCCTTCAGCTGATTCAGGACTTGACGCGCGGCGAACCGACGGTGCTTGGCCGATTGTTTCGGGCGACCCACCACAATACGGTCCTCCATCGAAAACGCGGCTTGGAACAGTTTGGGGAAGCCGTGTCGTCTCTGGCGGACCGTATTCGCGATGGAATCAACGACAAACTGAGCGACAAGGATGGCGAGGCAAGCAAAGAAGAAACAGCTGCCCCACAGGAACGGAAGCTGGCCACCACTCGAATTTCGCGCGCGCTTCGAGGATTCACTCGCTTCGGAGTGTCTGACGATGGTGGGGCTCAAGGCGGCGGCGACTCCACCACCGGTCTCGCGATCTATCAAGAGCAGCTGATTTTTCTTCGAGACGCGCTGCAGTCGTTCCGGGACGATCCCACCGACTCCGAAGCGTTGAGCACTCGTGTCGAAGAAGCGCGCACCCGCGTGAAAGGTTTGATCGCGCTGCAGCCAACCGGTTGGAAGCCGCTATTCGAAGCGCTTTTGTGGGAGCCGATCGAGCAGGCGAGCTCGGGCTCAGCGCGCGCGGTAGGAGCGGAGAACCAGCAGACGTGGTGCTCCAGCGTGTGGAGCCCCTACGATTCGACGCTTCGCAATCGCTATCCTTTCGTCGCGGGGCAGCCCGACGCCGCTCTAGCGGACTTCGAAGCGTTCTATCGACCCGAGTCCGGACACCTGTGGGCGTTCTACCACGCGAGTCTAGAGAAGCAGATCCCGCACGACGGAAGACGGTTTCGTTTTGCAAAAGGATTCGGCACTCAAACAGACCGCGTCTATTCACCCGCCGCGCGCGCGTTTTTGGAGCATGCCTGGATGCTTTCCCAAGCGCTTTTCAGCGAAGGAAGCGAAGCGCAGGTGCAGATGGATGTTCGGATTCGTCCGACTCCGGGTATCGCATCAATCGCTCTGTCGGTCGGCGGGGTGACCGTCGCTCATCGCAACGGGCCGGAGCGGTGGACTCGCGTGCAGTGGCCCGGAGAAGAAGCCGAACGAGGCGCCTCCATCACGGTTCGTGGAGCTCAGGGAACTCGAGAGCAGATCAAACAGCGAGGCGCTTGGGGGCTGTTTCGGCTCGTCGAACAAGGTCGCGTAGCGCCGCTCCCCGATCGACGCTCGTTTCGCATTGCGTGGCCTGTCCACGTGAGCCGTTCGCCGATCGTTTTGGATGTTCGACCGGTGCGCGGAAAGGGTCCGTTTACGGTTCGGGCTCGCGGCGACCAAGCTTTGATGAGGCTGTTTCGCACACAAAAGCCCCCTCGCTCGCTCACCCACGCAGCTGGTCGATGTGGCTCACGGGAAATCCGATGACTGTCTCCCTCGCCGGCAAAATGCCCAGCGAAGCGGATTTCGTTTCCAGCGAACGGCACGTTCCAGGTCGGAACGACCTTTTCGGGTGGCTTATCGAAGCGACCCGAGCCCTCGCTCCGCGCCGCGATCGCTTGCCCGAACAGCCTGTTCGTTTTCAGTTTGTTTCGGAACACGACGGCGTAGCGATGCTTGGCGTGATGGTGCCGAGCGCCGATAGCGTGGGGCGCCGCTTTCCTCTGGCGGCGTTTCGTTTGCTGAAGCTCAGCGAGGTGAACGGGCACAGCGGCTCGACCTTCGGCGCCCACGAGACATGGTTCCGATCCGTCTGCTCCGTCCTTATAGACTCAGCCTCGCTTAGCTGGCTTGAAGCGCGAGACCAACTCGGAGCGATCGAGGCTCCGGACCAAGCTTCACTCACCCACGTACAAAAGAATGGTGCTTCGCAGGCCGACCTCTGCGCGCTCTCCGCATCAGAGTTTCATTCGCGGTTGTTTGCTGCTGAGCCGGACAATGCTCATCTCTACGCGTATGACACGGTACGGCAAGCATGTGCGAACGCAGCAGAAAACGGCGCTGCGGCGAGCATACGCCAAGCTCCAGTGCTCGACTGCCCAGTGCACACCGAGATGGATGCGATCGCGTGGATTGCGCTCGTCGATTCCCTCCGTCCGACCACAGCCCCTTCGTTGTTCTGGCTCTCTTCCCCTAAGCCTCGGCTTTTCATTTGCTTGGGCGCACCGCCGGCCGGATTGCTGGGCGCGCTGAACAATTCTGAAGCTGATCAGGAGTGGATTTGGCCTCTGCGCACCCAGCGTGACCAGAGCGTCGTTCGTGCCGCAGAGCGATTGGCGGCGCTCGATGCTCTATCCAAGGCTGACCCCGACGCGTCGCTGCAAACGATATTCGACACTCTCTCCAAAACGGAGGAGCCGAACCGCGCGCCGACCCGAAGACGCTTTGCCTGGAGGAGGCGGTCATGAGCGATCTCCTAGCCGCGCTTTCGGGCGAAGTATCTCGCTGCGTTGCTCCGCTCGCGGGGGACGAGCCATGTGGGGGAAATCCGCGTGATTTACCCGGCTATCGCACGCTCCGCGAAGAAATGGCGAAGCTCAGCTCCCTAAACTCCGATGAGCCCATCGATTGGTCGGAAGTCACAAAGCTTGGGCTATCGCTACTTCAAAATGATGCCAAGGATCTTCTCGTCGCAGCCTATGTGGCGCATGGCTGGTGTCGGTTGCACGGGGTAGTGGGTTGCTTCCAGGGCGTAGAGCTGCTCGCGAGCCTGCTTGAGAACTTTGGAGAGCATCTCTGGCCGCCCGCCCGCAAACGCCGAACGCGGATTCAGGCCGTAGAGTTCTTCATCGAGCACGGGGCTCCTCAACTGAAGTTGGGCGATTCGTTGAAGAAAGGCTTGGGCAGCCTCGACGCATCAGACGTCCTGGAGAACTTCAACGCATCGCTCAAGCGTCTCCAAGAGGCCACCGACGAGGTGCTCGGCGCGCAAGCCGTTTCCTTGCGTCCCCTGACTCAAGCGGCCGCGAAGCTCCAGCTTCCAGCTCGCCCAAAGGAGACACCGGTACAGAAGTCGGAAGCGCCCAAGCCGGTCGATCGAGAACCACGGGAAGTCACCCTTCGTCGCACCGCAAGTGAGCTTCTGAGCGCATCGAATGCCTGCGAGTCACTCGATGCTCGATCGATTCGGCTGTGGATGATTGGGCTCTATCTCGGGCTTGAAGCGCCGCCCCATACGTCGGACGGCAACCGGACACTGCTGAATGCTCCACCCCAGAACCTCTGGGACGAGTTTACGCGATTGGTCGACAGTGCATCGTGGCGAGAGCTTTGTACGCAATCGATCAAAGCGCTCGAAACCCATCCTCTAGCCCTCGATCTTCACTATTTTCTCGCCCAGGGCTTAGGCCAGCTCGGCGGCGCGTTTCAAGATGCGGCTGCGATTCATCGCCACGAGCTGCAAGGCTTACTGACTCGTGCGGCTGGCCTTTCGGATCTCGCGTTCAAAGATGGAACTCCTCTTGCGAACGCGACTACGCAGGCGTTTCTCAAATTCTCAGTCGGGGATGCTCAAGTCGCGGACCAAGGAAGCAAGGCCGTCGATGGAAGCGAAGACTCCGAAGCGCAGACGCGACAAGAAGCTCAAAAACTCGTAGCGGAAGGACGCGGGGAAGAAGCCATCGAGCAGCTCTGGCGCCATGCACGCGAGGCGCCGAGCGAACAGGTTCGCTTTGTGCGCAAGCTCTTCATCGCGGAGCTCTGTGCCAAGCTTCAACAAAACGCGGCCGCGGAAGCGCTGTTTAGTGAACTGGTGGGTGTGATCGAGGAGCGTGGCCTCGGCGAATGGGACCCGTCGCTCGCGACGAATACCTACCGCGCGTACCGCGACTGCGCGCATGCGCTCGAGCGTCGCGGTGGCTCGTCGAGTCGTTCGTCTGAATGGCTTGAGCGTCAATGGTTTCGGCTCGATCCAGCCGCATCACAAAGAACATCAACCAAACGAAAAAGATAGAGGAGAACATCATGGCTAAGAATCAAAGCATCGCCCCCAAAGAACGAGTCAACATCACGTATCGACCAGCGACTGGCGACGTACAGGAAGACGTCGAGTTGCCGCTCAAGATCTTGTCGATTGGCGACTACACTGGCCGGCCTGACGATCGCCCGCTCGAAGAGCGCGAGCCGATCTCGATCGACAAGGACAACTTCAACAAGGTGCTCGCCGAGCACAAGCTGTCGGTCGACCTTCAGGTACCCGATGCGCTCACTGAAGAAGAGGGCGCAGAGATGGCCGTGCACTTGAAGTTTGAATCGCTGAAAGACTTCACTCCAGAAGGCGTGGCGGCGCAGGTGCCTCAACTGCAGCGTCTCATCGACCTTCGCGAAGCGCTCACCGCGCTCAAAGGCCCGCTCGGAAACCTTCCCGCGTTTCGCAAGAAGATGCAGAGCTTGGTGGGAGACGCGGAAAAGCGCCTCGCTCTCAAAGAGCAGCTCCTGCTGAATGAAAAAAACGACTGAACCTATTCACTCACAACAAGGAATAAGACAATGACTCAGCTCAACCCCGTTGCCCTGGCCGAAGCCACCACCGATCCGGAATCGTCTTTGGTCGATGATTTGCTCACCGAGACGAAGATGACTCCTGAAGACGAGGGGTATGCCATTGCGCGGCGCGGCGTCGTCGCGCTGATGTCCAGCCTTCTCACTGAGGACGAGACTCAAGAGCGCGTCGACAAGGCTTCGGTCGACGTGATGATTGCGGAAATCGACCGGCGACTGTCGGCTCAGTTGAATGAAATTCTCCACCACAAAGAGTTTCAGCATCTCGAGTCGGCGTGGCGAAGTCTCAAGTACCTTATCGACAACGTAGACTTCAGAGAAAACGTTCGCGTTGAAGTCTTGAGCTGCCGAAAGGACGAGCTGAGCGAAGACTTCGAGGATGCGCCCGAAATCGTCAAGTCGGGGCTGTACCGAATCGCGTACTCGGCCGAATACGGCACGTTTGGTGGGCAGCCCTATGGCATGATGCTCGCCAACTACGATTTCGGACCGGGTCCTCGCGACATCGAGCTGCTTAGAAACTGCTCCGCAGTCGCGGCGATGGCCCATGCTCCCTTCATTTCCAACGCAGGGCCGAGCTTTTTCGGAGCCGATAGCTACCTCGAGCTCCCCGGGCTCAAAGACTTGGATTCTCTCTTCGAGGGCCCACAGTACGCGCGCTGGAACGCTTTTCGGGAGTCGGAGGATGCTCGCTACGTGGGACTCTGCGGTCCGCGTTTCTTGCTTCGTCTTCCTTATGAACCCGAAACGTTTCCGGTGAAGTCGTTCAACTTCGAGGAAGATACGATCGGCAATCACGACGCGTATCTCTGGGGGCCTTCGTCGATCGCGTTCGCGGCGCGGGTGGCGGATAGCTTCGCCCAATACCGATGGTGCCCAAATATCATCGGCCCTCAATCTGGGGGCTCGGTCGACAATCTGCCTCTCCATCAGTATCCCGCGATGGGCGAAATCCAGACCAAGATTCCTACCGAGGTTCAGCTCACGGAACGACGAGAGTTTGAACTCGCCGAACAGGGGTTCATCGGTCTGGTCTTTCGTAAAGACTCAAATAACGCGTGTTTTTTCAGCGCGAACTCGGTGCAGAAAGGCAAGATATTTCCCGACACCGACGAAGGGAAATCCGCCGAAACGAACTATCGGCTCGGCACCCAACTTCCCTACATGTTCGTGATCACGCGTCTCGCGCACTATCTCAAGGTGCTGCAGCGCGAGCAGATTGGTAGCTGGAAACAGCGTGGTGATCTCGAGCGCGAGCTCAATACCTGGATTCGCCAGTATGTGGTGGCCCAGGACAATCCTGCGCCTCAGGTTCGTTCCCGGCGACCTCTCCGTGAAGCGAAAGTTGGCGTCGAGGATGTGCCCGGACAGCCGGGTTGGTATCGTTGCTCACTAAAAGTCATCCCTCACTTCAAGTACATGGGGGCGAGCTTTACGCTGAGCCTCGTGGGTCGACTAGACAAAGACTGATTGAATCCATTAACGGGGCGCCCCCATCTTTGGTAATCTGAAGAGGGGGATGTCCGAACGCCTGCAAACCAAGCGACCGTCTGAATCGAGTGTGACTCAAGATGGTCACGTAGGCGCCTACGTGGTGCGGGACGTGCCAACCGACGTGCTCGGTCCGGAGCGAGAAGAACCCGGTGAAACCAAGAACGACGGTGGATCGACACGAAATCGTAGTCGAACGCACATATCGGAAGAGCGGCTGAGGGTGGGCGACGTCGACGCGGTCGGTTCGGCGGGGCCCTCGGTGCCTCCTCGGCCGAATCCGACGCGAAGAGATCGGGCGAAAAAGATTCTCAAGGAGCTAGCGACATGTGGCCCAGGCGACGAGTCGGCATTTGTCCAATCGCTGGTCGACCTGGGAGCCGACGCGTTACCGGCGATCGAGCAGACATTTCCGGGCACTTTGTGGTTTGACCGACGACTGCCTCATCAGCGCCCCCCCCGCGGTCGCGACGCGTTTCCTTTGGGCCGCGTAGTTTTTGCGCTCGGAGACCGCGCGGTGCCCATGCTCACCTCGCTCCTCACTGCGACCCATGCCGACCAGCGCTATTACGCGGCGCTGATGGCGCTCGACCTAGGCCATCCGTCGCTCATCGCGGGCCTCGGCAAAGCTCTATTCGATCTCGATACGGGCATCCGAGAGCTCGTCCGGCAAGGGCTCCGCGATCACCAAGATAAGCCCGCGTTCACCGCGATCCGCAGTGACGTGCACCGCGTCATGAGCGACCCCGGGGCGGAGATATGGAAGCGCGCGTTTGCCCTGGAGACAATGGGGGTGTTTCGGGACGCGCTCGCGGTATCTCCGATCATCGACCTTCTCCGCGAAGGAACGCCTGAGCTCCTTCCTCCAGCCGGGGCGGTGCTTCGTCTTCTGGCCGCCCAAGATTTCGGTACAAACCACCAGAAATGGGCGAACTGGTTTCGAAAATACGGTCGCCGCAGTCGCTTGGTCTGGCTTGCCGATTCGCTGACTCATCCCGAGGAGACGGTTCGCCATATTGCATCTCGTGAGCTCGCGCGGGAAACCGGGGAAGATTTTGGGGATGCCGCGGCTGCACCCAAAGCCGAGCGAAAACGGATTCAGAAGCACTACCGGGCATGGATGAAAAAGCGCTCCGCTTGAGCCTCTGAACGCTTTTTTGGGACCGAATGTGAGCGCGAAAACCCGGTTCCGGGCACGCCTCAGACCCCGTGCGAGGGGGCGGATGCGATGGCGCCTTGATCGATGCGATGGGGGCCGGCTATGACCGGCGGTGATGAATACCCATGTGTTTCGAGAGTACGATATTCGGGGCGTTGCTGACCGCGACTTTCCGGATGCATTTGTTCAGGAGCTGGGGCGCGCGATCGGAACTTTTCTCCGGCGAAAAGGCAAACAGAAGATTGCCCTAAGCCGCGATTGCCGACTCAGCTCTCCCCGCTTGCACGACGCGTTGCGGCTCGGCTTAACCGACACCGGGCTTCACCTCGTCGACATCGGCGTGGGACCCACGCCGATGATGTATTTTGCGGTGTTCCACCTCGACCTCGATGGCGGCGTGCAAATCACCGGCAGCCACAACCCGCCTGAAGACAACGGCTTCAAGATGATGTGCGGGAAAGAGTCCCTTTTTGGGGACGATATTCGCACGCTTCGAACATTGATCGAATCGCGCGATTTTGACATGCCGGGCGGCGGTCAGATCGAAGACCATGAGGTGCTCGCGTCGTACACCGGTTTTCTCCGAGGCAATCTGAAGATCAAACGGCCCGACGTGCGCTTCGCGATCGACGCGGGCAACGGAGCCGCCGGCCCCACCGCAGTCGCCGCCATGGAAGCTCTGGGGCTTTCTCCAGCGACGCTTTTCTGTGAGATGGATGGTCGCTTTCCCAATCACCACCCAGACCCTACTGACCCGGAAACCCTTCGCGACCTTCGTGAGCTCGTGTTGCAAAACAACCTCGAGTTCGGGGTGGCCTTCGACGGCGACGGAGACCGCATCGGCGTGATCGATGCGCGCGGAGAAATCATTTGGGGGGACAAACTGATGGTCTTGCTGGCTCGGTCGGTGCTGGCTACGCGCCCTGGCGCCGCCATCATCGGCGAAGTTAAGTGCTCGCAGACGCTGTACGACGATATTGCGAAGCACGGTGGGCGGCCCATTCTTTGGAAGACTGGACATTCGCTCATCAAAGCGAAAATGAAAGAAGAAGGCGCTTTGCTCGCCGGTGAAATGAGCGGCCACATCTTTTTTGGAGACCGATACTTTGGCTTCGATGATGCGGTTTACGCCGCGCTGAGGCTCGTTGAGATTCTCACAGCCACCGATGCGCCGCTTCACGATCTGCTCTCAGACCTCCCGCCAACCTGCACCACACCTGAGCTGCGGGTGCCTTGCGATGACGAGCGGAAGTTCGACATTGTGGACGCGGTGCTCGAGCATTTTCGAAAAGACCACGACGTGGTCGATGTAGACGGCGCGCGCATTCTATTCGAGCACGGGTGGGGCTTGGTTCGCGCATCGAACACCCAGCCAGTACTCGTGATGCGGTTCGAAGCAGACAACGAAGAGCGTCTCCTCGCGATTCGCCAAACCGTCGAAACCGTCGTCCAAGGGAAGCTCTGACGGCTTCGAAAAGGCCAGCATGTCGCCCCCCGGAGTCGATTTTCCCACCGCCACTGCGCTCGGCGTGATCCAAGGGCTGACGGAGTTTCTCCCCGTCAGCAGCAGCGGTCACGTCGCGCTGGGCGCCATGCTTTTCGGCCTTCGAGATGCTCCTTTGAGCTTGGTCATCGCGCTGCATGCGGGAACGCTTGTCGCTACGATGATGGTATTCGGGCGAGAGCTGGGGAATATCGCGCAGGCGTTTGCGCTCGCTCTGCGCTCGCCGCGAACGCTGCGAGAGACCGATTCTGGCAGGCTGCTGGTTGCCATTGTGATCGGCACCGTGGTCACCGCGGTGATTGGATTGGCGCTCAAAAGCGCGGTGGAACAATGGTCCCATGTGCCGTGGATCGTGGGCGTCTGGCTTATTGTGTCGGCGCTCCTGGTATGGTCGACCCGGCGCGCTCAAGAGCGAGCTAGTGAGCTCTCTCTGCGGGGAGCTTTGCTCGTCGGCCTCGCACAAGGAATCGCGGTCCTTCCTGGCGTCAGCCGTAGCGGCGCGACCATCGCGTGCGCCATGGCCCTCGGAATCCGCGGCCCGGTCGCGTTTCGGTTTTCGTTTTTGCTCTCCATTCCGGCCATCGTGGGCGCCGTCTTATTGGAGGTGCTGGGGGCTGATGCGGGGGCCGCTATCGACGCCGCGACCGCTTTGGGCGCGGTGGTGTCGATGCTCGTCGGGTACGTATCCCTCCTCTTGTTGCGCCACATCGTCACGCAGGGTCGTTTGTGGGTATTTTCGATTTATCTTGTCCCCTTGGGGATCGGGGCGATGTTGTGGAGTGCGCTTTGACTTACGGCCCCGTAGCCCATAAATGGGGCATCCGAGGAGAACGCACCCTCTCGGGAGGACGTTCCCTCTAAGGAGAACACCCAATGGGAAACGCATACGCGGTGATTATGGCGGGCGGGGTCGGCAAGCGATTCTGGCCGGCGTCCCGTCGAAGCCGCCCCAAACAGCTGCTCGCGCTCGGACCCTCGGAGAAATCGCTCTTGCGTGCGACCGTGGACCGAATCGGTTCCCTGATTCCAGCGGAACGCACCATCGTGGTGACCAGCGCATCTCTTCTCGACGCCGTGACGGCGGAACTGGATACGGTTCCCAAAGAGAATTTCCTTGCCGAGCCGGTGGGTCGCAATACTGCGCCGTGCGTAGGCTGGGCGGCGCATTCGGTGCTCAGACGCGATCCGGAAGCGGTGCTCGCAGTGCTTCCCGCGGACCACTATATTTCGGACGCTGCAGCGTTCACCGATGTGCTCGAGCGCAGCCTTGCGGCGGCAGCGGCGGGCGACCTGGTGACGGTTGGAATTCAACCCACCCGCGCGGAAACCGGCTACGGCTATTTGGAGCTTGGCGACGACATGGGTTCGAACGGCGACGTGGGTTCGAACGACGAAGGCGGAACGCAAATGAACGGCGAAGCCCGTCGCGTCCACCGCTTCGTCGAAAAACCGGAAAAAGCGAGAGCCGAACAGTTCGTGGCCTCCGGTCGATACCTTTGGAATAGCGGGATGTTCTTTTTCCGAGCCGACGTGATTCGCGATGCGATTCAGACCCACCTGCCGAGCCTCGGGCAGGAGCTCGAGCAATACGATCGCGCAGCGGCCAGCAATCAAGAGACCTCGCGGGTGCAGGAGACCTACCAGACCTTGCCCGATATTTCGATCGATCACGGTGTGATGGAAAAAGAACGCCGGGTGGCGGTTGTCGAGGGCAGCTTCGGCTGGTCCGATTTGGGAAGCTGGACCAGCAGCTGGGAGCTTTCCTCTCAAAACGCGGACGGCAACGCGGTGCCTGCGGATGCGGTGACCATCGATACGCGCGGGTGCATGGTGCGGGCGCCAAACGGAAAACGGGTCGCGCTGGTGGGGGTTCGCGACCTGGTGATTGTTGACACCGCAGATGCGCTCCTTGTCGTACCTCGCGATCGCGCGCAGCAGGTCAAAGACGTAGTGGCTGAGTTCGAGGAACGCTCGGACAGCGATATTTTGTAAGCAATTCTAGGTTGTTAGCGGGAGGCTGGGCCGCGGTTGGCGCGGCGTCGACCCTGTCGCCCGGTTGGCACGAGCCCTGCTAAACTTCATCACATGGAGTCATCGCCGGTGTCGTTAGCCCACACGTTCGCCACCGTGGCGTGCGCGGCGATGTGCTTCGCCACCATGGCGGGCTGCGGGGTACCTAGCCTTGGCCGGCAAGTCGATGGAGTTTCTTGTGGCGGTGATCAACGCGACGTTCCGCTCGTATACTACGGAACCCTCGCGCCAGAGCTGCTCAGCCTGACGATGGGGCAGCGCGCGGCGATCGGGAAGATAAACACCAGTAGCGGTGGGCTATGCACAGGCACGTTGATCACCGAGGAGTGGGTGTTGACGGCGGTCCACTGCTGGAACACCAAAGAGACCACGCGCCCCCCGGAATCTCAAGCCAGTGCAACGTTTGAGATCAGCGAAGATCCTGCGTTTAGCGATAGGGTGGCTACGTTTGCAACGGTGCAGACAGTCTTTCACGACGAAAAAGATATTGCCCTCCTCCGCTTGGAAGACGAAGCGCGCAACGGTCTGCCCACGGTTACGCCGATGCGCATTGCACCTTCGCCCATCGACGAAAGCTGGGTGGGGCGCACCATCGAGGCCGCCGGGGTGGGCGATACCGAAGAGGGGACGCCAAAAAATCCTGTCAACGGAACGCGAAAATTCAGCAAAGAAGTGATTCTTCGAGTCTCCGCGAATGGAATTACCATTCGTCCCGAACAGGTGAATGGGCAAGCCCGGAGTGGGCTCTGTCATGGGGACTCTGGCGGTCCGCTGTTTGGCGTTGGCGACGACGGCCGGCCGCAGATTCTCGGCGAGCTCAACGCGGGCAGCAAAGATTGCGAAGGCGACGACACGTTTACGCGAGTGGATCGCGCCGATGTTCGCGAATGGATCGAAGACAACGTAGGGGAAAGCACCGGAGGCCTGCCCGTTCCTGCATGCGAAGACATGCCGGTGGGCCAGTGCGTTGGGCATCGTGCGTTTCATTGCGACGAAACCAATCAGCTGGTGGTCGATACCTGTCAGGAGCCAAATATTTGCGGGTGGGACACAACCGTCTCGCCCGAGTCGCGCTACGGCTGCATCTCTGCCGCGGCAAACCCGTGCGAAGATGGCCTCGACTTGATGGGCCGTTGCGACGGCAACGTGGCCACGTGGTGTGAACGAGGCGAAGTTCGGACCAAAGACTGCGGCCGCTGCGGACAACGCTGTTCGATGGTGCCCGAGGTCGGCGGCATGTACTGCCGCTAGAGCGGCGGCCTTTTGGCCTGACCGCGGCTGCCCCTGCTTATCTACACTGGGGGTCCTTCGGACCCGTACTGCGTCGAGCCCTGTGCAGCTCCACGGACTTCGTCCGCTTCGCCTTGCACAGCTCCAGCCGCAACAACCTCCTCGCTCTCTCCCTGCGAGGTACGTTTGTACCTCTCAGTCGTTCGCTGTGGGGGCGCTCGCGCTCAGACCAAAATTCCGCCGCTCTATGGGATGCGACTCGGCGTTCAAGTAGCCCAGGCGATGCCGAAGCCGTTAAAGATTGGGGAGTAAAGATTGGGGACGGGGAAAGAAATTCACCGGACCAAAACCAGATGCCAGCGCCGCTCCCGAACCGGATACCGACGCCGCACCCGCACCTGATACTGAACCCGCACCTGATACTGAACCCGCACCTGCATCCGCACCCGGTCCTTACCCCGCACCTGCATCCGCACCCGGTCCTTAACCCGCACCCGGTTCTGGATCGGCATCGGCGTCGGGTTCGGGTGCCGGATCGGCACCTGGAACTGCATCAGCATCAGCGTCAGGTTCTGCGTCGGCATCCGGTTCTGGTTCCAACGTCCGAAACGCGTGTCCCTATCTAAGGTTCGTAGGTCGGTTTTACTTTGCGACGGCTTCTGCTAGCTGTTGTCCACGGTTAGCGAATGAGGTTCCTATGAAGTTTCTGGGCTCCTATTCAATATCTCGGTTTTGGTTGGTTGCTGGGCTGATGTTCGGTGGGTGCGCGGCCGATGTGGATGATGCTTCATCGCCCGTCGTCGAAAAGAGCGGCGGTCCGAAGCCCTTCTTCGAGGCCACCTGTTCCGACAGGCGCATGGCTCTTTATCAACACGGAGAACTTGGAGGCGTCCGTGGATATCTCACCGGGCCGTTGTCCATCAACACACGGACCGCCGACTACCTTCTCCCCAAGCCGCGTACCTCAGCCAAAATCTCCAAAAAATACACCCCGAAAAATGGAACGTTCATCGACTTCACATTGGGTGTCTCTTGTCGCTCTGAGCGCGGTGAGTTTGTTTTGCCTGTGTTTGACCCAGGGACGCCATATCATAAACGCGGTTCGATTCCAGATGGGTTGATTACGTTCACTGGCTGCTCTTCCAGCGGCAACGAGGACAACTGCTCGAGAGCTAGCTTTCTGGTAGCTGGCGCCAACGGGACGCGTTGCTCACAGTTCAAGTTTGCAGCTTTTGGCGAACTCGCCGCAAGACACATTCCGTCGGCGAAAACGTGTTTGGATATCGCATTTGGAAGGCGTGTTCGGCCACAGTAGCGCCAGCCGGCGTTGGTTTACCTTCGTTCGAAGCAATTCGGCGCGATCGATAGCTTGCGGCGTAGCGGCGCGCTTTGTTCGATGAAGCGGCGTGTCACGGGGTCGTGGTAGCCGCTGGCGCGGGGCAGGTCGGGTTGGTGGTGGCGATAGAAGCGCAGTTGGCGCTCGACGAAGAGTTCGCGCACGTATTTTCCGATCATCGATGCAAGGCCGACCGGCAGGTGTTTGTTGTCGGCTTTGATTTCGAAGCTGATGTGCGAGAAGCCGCGCGCGGCGTAGCTTATCTTGCCGCGATTTGATTTGCCGGGGTTTGATTTGGCGGGGTGCGATTTGGCGGGGTGCGATTTGCCAGGGTCGCCGTCGAGCGGGTGCACGTCGCGGAGTCGCCGGAAGTATGTTGGATACTTTCGAATGCCGCCGACCATGCCGCAGATCACCACGAGGTCTTCGCCAAGATCATGCCTCGCAGCGAGCATAAGTTCTTCGAACATCGTGAGATCGGTAACGACTTTGTTTCGGCCTTCGTCGTGTTCGCGGTTGAGCCGCCCCACGCAGGCGACGGCAGACCGCGCCCAGCGAAGTTTGAGCGCGCGGCCCTGTAGTTTCGCCAGCAGTGTGCGTCCGCGCGCGATATCTCCTTCGAACGCAGGAACCGTGAGGGGGCGATCAAAGCACTGACGCGCGGTGGATGCGTCCGGACACGGAGCCGCGAACCCCCGCGACAACAAGAGTCTGCGGCTCACTTCGTCCATATCGAGCGTGCTCGGTGCGTGCTCGGAGGCGGACCGTGCGTTCAGATGCTCCATCACGGCGAGCGCCAAATCTTCGGCTCGCGTCATGCGCCCGAATCCTGACGTGTCTTTGCTATCGCCAAGCCCGAGGGCGGCTCCTCGACGGCGCAGTGGGGCGGCCCTGTATTGACTGACTTCGAGCACGACGCCGGTGGCGACCAATGGGCCGAGGCGCGGTCCCATCCCATTTTCGTCGATGCCCATGATCAACATCACGGAGCATCTATCACAGCCGCGCCTTCTCCGGGAACCTGTCCGTCGTCGGACATCAGCGCATGCACCGCGGTCTCGTCGTCGAGCGCGATCAATCCGCCGGCGGGCTTGGTCCCGTTCTTGCGCAACCACGGCCAGATCGGCGCGCGGTCCCGGCATCCGAGGGCACGTTGCTCGGGCCCGCAGAGCACGCGGATGTGAAAATGGTCGGAATGGGGCCGCCCCTGCGAAGGTTGGTGCAACACCCAGGACGCCCGAAATAGCGCCTCGGACGAAGTCTCGTAGGCCATCGCGTAGCGCAGCAGCTGATGTTTGATGCCTCGCGAACAAAAAATCCATTGCACCCGAGCCTTCGCGTCGAGCACCAGCGTGCGCACCAGATGCCAGTTGCGGGCAACGTCGAACATCACCAGGTCGTTTGCGGGAGTGCCTTCGACGGCATCTCGACCGGTGCCGAATCGGTCGAACGCAACCCAACCTCTGCCGCGAATCGGGTGACCCATGGGGTCGGTGGCGTAAAAAATAAGATCGGCATCTCGGCCCGTGCGGTGGCTTCCGTGCCGGGAATGTCGGCCGCCTCGAGGGCTCGATAGATCGCCAATGCGCAAAGGTTCGCCGCCTGGAAATGCGCGCTTT
Organism: Myxococcota bacterium; assembly: GCA_028284955.1. Lineage (GTDB taxonomy): Bacteria > Myxococcota_A > Polyangia > Polyangiales > Houyiibacteriaceae > JANQQS01. The sequence continues at coordinate 83,445 of JANQQS010000020.1, forward strand.
ACATCGGCCGCGGCGAGGACCAACGCCTGAACCAAAGCTTCGATGCCGAAGCGAGTCGATTCTCCAGGTCGCGCGCGCACGAAGCCCTCTCCTCGGTCGTCCAGCGCTACGCCTCGCTCGAGCCATCCGTTGTTCGACGTACCGTGGGATATCGAGGTTCTTCGTTCAGACGGCTCTGATGGCGGCAGCGAAGCGCATGCTGTCATCAAGACGACGGGGAGTACCTGCGCTATTCGCTGTGGCCATCCCGCCGTTGGCTGTGTTCTTCTTGGTCGTTGCCCACCCAACAACACGCCAGCAATACTAGCACTTTCCGCCCTCGAAGAACCTCTACTTGACGACGACTCGGGGAGACGTACGTTGCGGCTGCGTATGCACCCACCACACGAAGATGGACCCATGGATCAGCTTTCGGCGCATTTGGACCGAGGCTGGGACCTCGTAGCGCGAGGAGACTTCTCGGGGGCGATGGTGTCGGCGCGGAAAAGTCTCGAGATCGACGGAGAGTGCCCTGAGGCGCTCAACTTGATGGGATTCATCCATGCTGCGGAAGGCGAACCCGAACTCGCCCTCGAGCGCTATCGCCAGGCGCTCGAGGTAGACGAAGGTTTTCTCGAAGCGATGCTCAACGCGGCGGAGGTGCTCATTCATCCGATGGGCGAAATCGACGACGCGTTGACGCTGCTTGACGACGCGTTGGAATGTTGTGAGACGCCTGACGAGACGACGGAAACGTTGCTGCTTAAAGTCGCCGCGCTGCTTCAGCATGGGGATCGCGATGGCGCGATCGCCGTGGTCAACAAGATTCCCAGTGGGCCATACGAGAACCCTCAAATGGAGTTCCTTGTGGGTAAGGCGCATTTCGAGGTGGGCAACCTCGATGCAGCCCAGCCGTTGATCGAAGAGGCGGCGCGCAAGCCCAAACAGGACAACCCCGACGTGTTCTACTATTTGGGGTTGATTCTCGAAGCACGCGAGGATGCTCGTGGCGCCACGGTCGCATTTTTGAAAACCCGCGAGCTCGACGAAGCGCTTCCTGAGGGCGCTCGCCTGTCTCGTGAACAGTTCGAGAAGCGTGCGCGGGCCGCTATCGCGCGCCTTCCTCGTGCATTGTCGGACAAACTTGAGGGCGCCTTGGTGGTGGTCGGCGATCGACCGGGGGCCGAAGTTGTGGCCGAAGGCGTGGACCCGCGAACGCCGCTCCTTCTTGACGACGTTCGCCGGCAGTCGCTCCCCGACTCTCGGAAAGAGAACGAATCCCAGAACGACAACGAACCCTCCAATACGGTCGAGCCCCGGGGGCATTCCAAACCGCTGGACGATCCAGCGGCGGCCCGCGTCGAGCGACTCTTTCTCTACCAAAACAACCTGGAGCGTTCGCTACCCAATATCGCAGAACTCGAAAACGAAATCCTGAGATTGCTTTGGCAGGAGCTCATCGCAGTGTTCCCTGAGCTCGAACAAACGCTGTCCGTTTCTCCGCAGAAAGAACGTGAAACCGAGTCTTAATTTGTCGCTTCGCGGTCATCTGTGGACGCTGCAGCCCTTCCTGCAACACGTCGTAAATCCGCTCGCTCCCCCGCCCAGCCGCCATTTTCGAACCTACGCCGACGATCCCGCGTTTGGCCCCATTCGGCTCACGGGTCGTTTGCACGAGCGTCCCAGCGAGGATTTGGTGCTCGTGGTGCACGGGCTCGGCGGGAGCGTGGGCAGCCACTACGCGGTGCAGGCCGCCCAGGCGGCGCAGCGACTTGGAGCCGCCTGTCTGCGCCTCAACCTGCGTGGCGCAGATCGAAGCGGCGAAGATTTTTATCACGCGGGGCTCACCGAAGACCTCCATGCCGCAGTAACCAGCCCCGAACTTTCACGTTGGTCTCGTATTTTGGTTCTTGGCTACTCGCTCGGAGGCCATGTTGCGCTGCGCTACGCGGCCGAAGGCGCAGACCCGCGAGTACGCGCTGTCGCCGCGGTTTGTCCGCCGATCGATCTCGCCAAAGGCGCCTACGAAATCGATCAGCGCGCGCGGGCGATCTATCGCCGAAAACTCCTCGGGGGCTTGAAGGATATGTATGAGCGGGTGGCGGTTCGCCGAAAGGTGCCTCTTCCCCTTGCTCAAGCGAGAGCGATTCAGCGCATCCAAGATTGGGATGATGCGATTGTCGCGCCTCGCCACGGGTTTCAAAGCGCTCAGGATTACTACCAGCGCGTGAGCGTGGCGCCCCTCCTGCATCAAATCGAGATGCCCGCGCTCGTCGTCGCGGCGAAGCACGACCCCGTGGTGATTTCGCGAACCGTTCGTGATTGGCTCGATCGGGCCCATACCATCCGAACAGTGTTCGTGACACAGGGAGGTCACGTGGGGTTTCCGCCGGGGTTGAATCTCAACCTCGGCTACCCTGGATGCGTCGAAGATCAGGTCATCGCGTGGCTTCGCGACGCCGGTCGGGTCGGCGGATCGACATAGTCGACTTCTTCGCCTCGAAACGTGCGCAGCGTGGTCACGCCTTCGGCCGCGCGTACAATACCCGACGGAAGCAGCGCGACCTTTCCGCGACCACCGGGCGTGTCGACGATGAACTTGGGCATCGCGATCCCGCTGATGCGGCCCTGCAACGCGCCCACTAGTTCGAGGCTTTGTTCCAAAGATGTTCGCAAATGCGATGTGCCTCGGACGGGGTCGGCCTGCAGCAAGTAGTAGGGGCGCACACGCAGGCGCACGAGCCCTCGAAATAGTGTTTCTAGTTGTTGCGCGGAGTCGTTCACGTCGCGCAAAAGCACCGTCTGATTCATCACCGGGAGCCCCGCATCGCACAGCCGGCTGCATGCTTTCGCCGCTTCGCTGGTGAGCTCCCGAGGATGATTGAAATGCGTCATGATCCACGCCGATGGATGAGAGCGACGCAGCGCGTCACAAAGCTCTTCGGTGATTCGTTGGGGTAGGGTTACGGGTGTGCGGGTTGCGACCCGGACGTAGTGCACGCTCTCGATCGACGCGAGCGCGTTCAAAATGCCAGCAATGCGCGTGGTGCTCATGAGCAAAGGGTCTCCCCCCGAAACGATCACATCGTGAATCTCTGGATGCGCGCGCAGCCAGGAAAACGCCGGCTGAAGCGCGGCGAGCGATCGGGCTCCGCCTCCCTCTCCGACCATGCGCGAGCGCGTGCAAAAACGACAGTAGACCCCGCAGCGATCGGTCACCAGCAAGAGCGCTCGGTCGGGGTACCGACAAATCAAATGAGGAGCGACCTCGTGCTCTTCTTCACCGAGCGGGTCGCGCAAATCTCCGGGAGCGACATCTGCTTCGTCCACCCGAGGTACGCACTGCAATCGAATGGGGCACCGAACGTCGTATCGATCGCAGAGCGACAGGTAATACGGGGTGACCGAGATGGGGAGGCCGCGTGCGGCGGCCCGCTTGGCTCCTTCGAGCTCGCTCGACGAAAGCTCCAAATGTGCCTGAAGACCCTCCAGCGACCGAACCGCGTGGCGGCTTTGCCAGCGCCAGTCTCGCCATTCGGGAGATTGGCGCGTGGCGGCCGACAAAATCTCGAGTTTCGAATCGCTCGCAACGACCGGCAGCGAAGAGGTCATGGCCGGGAGCGTAGCGAGTTCGCTACAGCGTCGTCCAGCGTGCACCCTCGGGTGTGAACCCGCGTTCGCAAGCGCCCTTCACGCACCAAGAAAATCTAATAATTTCGAGTCGCCAGCGCTAGGCATAGCGGTTGCTTTGTAGTGTTTCGATGCCTCGAACTTCTTATCTGCGCATGGCTCTCCCACGAATGATTCTTCTACCGGCCGCGACGTGGTGCGCCGCGCTGACGCTCGGGACCGCCGCGTTCGCCCAGCCCGCCGCGGCACAAGACCGAATCGGCAACGTGAGCGTATCGATGGGAGCGCTTCAGCTTCGGGAAACGTCTTCTGAGCGATGGGTCCCCACCATGCGCGCGGAAGCGGCCCTGGATGTGCTTGGACCACTGCAGCTCGGGGTCTACGGCAACCTCGTTGCGCGCTCGCTCCCTTTGCAGCGGCCGACGCTCGGCGGGGGCGGGCTCATTGCCCTTCGGCCGGAGTTTGCGGTGAGCGATTTACGTCCTTTGCTCCAGGTATCTACTGGGCGTACCCGCCTCCCCACGACGACAGGGCGAAGCAGCGCCTGGGTCACTTCCGTTGCGGCTGGCCTCGGGGTTCGGGTCAGTCGCATCGCAACCGTGGAAGCTCGTGTCACGCATCATTGGCACTATGGGATGAATCAGAGTTCGGAGCTTCAGACGCGCGCTTGGGAGATTACCGCGGGCGCGTCCGTGTCTTTTCCGTAGTCACCGCTCTTTCCCTGGTCGCCTTCCCTGGTCGCCTTTCCTGGTTGCTTTCTCTGGTGGGGCCTTTCTTCGGCGCGCCGTTTCTCGGGCGTCGTTTCTCGGGCGTCATTTCCAGAAAGTTTCGCGTTGCCCCGGGGGGCGGAATGCCATAGGGTGCGCGGCTTTCTTTCCTCGGCTCGAACGTCCTCGCGCCGCGAGGTCGCGCGAGGCAGCATGGGAGCGTGATATGGCCCTCAAGAATCAAGTTCAGCTCATTGTTTATCCCAACCGCATGGGCACCGGCCTGCGCGACCTAGGCACGATGCTCGAAAAGCACGTGCTCGATGCGGTTGGAGGCGTGCATATTTTGCCGATTTACCCCTCCAACGCGGACGGCGGTTTTTCTCCGCTCACCCACAAGGAGGTCGACCCCGATTACGGAACCTGGGAAGACGTGGAGGCGATCGCCAAGCGATTCGATCTTTGCCTCGATCTGACGCTCAACCACATCTCCGACGAGTCGCCCGAGTTCATCGACTTCTTGAACAAAGGCAAGAGCTCCGAATACGCGGATCTCTTTGTCGACGTGGATGATTTTGAGCCCATGTCGCAGGAGAACCTCGCCAAGATTCATATTCGTAAAGAGAAACTTCCGTTCCGCGAGATCACGTTTGGCGACGGAACCAAAGGGCGCGTATGGTGCACGTTCACCGAGCGCCAGGTCGATCTCAACTACGATTCGCCCAAAACCTACGACCTCCTCTTTGACTATATGCGCTTCATGATGGCGCGCGGCGTGAAGCTCTTTCGGCTCGACGCGTTTGGCTACGTCACGAAGCGTTTGGGCACCAACTGTTTTATCGTCGAGCCGGAGATTTGGGACATCCTGGAGCGATTTCGTCAAGTCGCGGCCGACGATGGCGCCGAGATCATGCCCGAGGTCCACGACCACTTCAGCCACCAGCTCACCATGGCCAACCGCGGCATGTATGCCTACGGATTCGCGCTTCCGGTGTTGGTGCTGCACGCGTTCTTGCGGCAGGACACGACGTATCTAAAAAACTGGCTGCGCATTTGCCCGCACCGACAGGTCACGGTGCTCGACACGCATGACGGCATTTGCATTCCGGACGCCGAGCATCTGATTCCGCCGGACGAAATCAAGGCGCTCATTGATGACGTTTCGCAGCGCAGTGAAGACCCGATTTTGCGTCGCTCAGCCGCGCACGTAGGCAGCGTAGGCGCCATCTATCAGCTGACGTGCACGTACTTCGACGCGCTCAAGCGCGACGAGAAGGCCTACCTTGCGGCGCGGGCCATTCAGTTCTTCACGCCGGGGATTCCCCAAGTTTATTACATGGGTCTGCTCGGCGCGACGAACGACCACGACGAAGTTCAAAAAACCGGCGAGCTTCGCGACATCAACCGGTCGTTTTTCACGCTGGAAGAGGTTGACGAGCATATGCGCGCGCCCATGGTCCAAAAACTTGTCCAGCTCATGAAGTTCCGCAGCCAGTATCCGGCGTTTCAAGGTCGTTTCGATTTACACTATTCAGACAAGAACGGGTTGCATCTGAGCTGGTCGCAAGGCGAATTGCGCGCAGATCTCGAGGTAAACTGCGAGACGCGCGAGTTTGCGATCCACTACGTGGACGAAAACACCAAGGAGCGTGCCACGTTGCAGTTTGACGCGTAGTATTCGTGCTCCGAAGAGTCGTATGAGGGGTAGCTAGTTTCCTAGCCATCGGACTCCGGGCGGCTCTTCTGTACGACCATGACTGCACCGTCTCGCGTCGAAGAAATAGCCCGTTCCGACCGCGATTCCGATGTGATCGTGGTCGGCGCCGGCCATAACGGGCTGGTGGCTGCGGCGCGTCTGGCCCGGGCGGGACTTCGGGTGCATGTGTATGAGCAGCAAGCCCGCATCGGCGGTGCGTCGGTGACCGAGCAACCCTTTTCTCGCGCGCCCAACGTTCGGCAGAGCACGGGAGCCTACCTGCTCGGGTTGATGCCGCCCGAGGTGCTTGCCGACCTCGACCTTACTCTGCCTCTAGCGAGACGCGACCCGCACTACTTCTTGCCCACGCGCGACCAGCGCTACCTTCTGTTCGGCTCCGACGAAGATGCGATGCGTGAGCAATGCCTGCGCTTTTTCTCGAAAGCCGACTGGAACGCGCATCAAGCGCTGCAACGCGAGCTCGGTGCGATTCGCCGCGACATCGCGCCGACCTGGGTCCGAGATGTGACCGCGGTCGAAGCAGAATCGATCGAGCACACCGCCGACCGCTATGTTCGGCAGGAGCTCCGCGCCGCATTTGTCGCGCTTTGTCGAGGATCGGTTGGCGAATACCTAGAGCGATTTGGCTTCGAAAGCGAGCTGCTCAAAGCAATGTACGCCACCACCGACGGCTTTAGCGGGCTCTCCGGCGGTTGGGATACACCGGGCAGCGGCATGAACTTCCTGATTCACAACATGTGCCGGTTGCCGGGCTCGGCGGGCACATGGATGGTGGTACGCGGCGGCATGGGCGCTGTGACCGAAGCGATTGCGGCATGCGCCAGGAAGGCCGGCGCGGCCATCGATACCAACCACGCCGTCGTCTCGCTCGAGACCTCCGGCGGAGCCGTTCAGGGCATAGTGCGCGAGGATGGAACCTTCGTTCGGGCAAAAGCGGTGGTGGTCGGAACAGATCCTTTTCGGTTGCTCAGCATGAGCGATGCATGGCCAGCATCGTTTGTGCAACGCGTGCGAGGCTACGAGCGAGACGGGATGACCATGAAGGTCAATCTTTGCCTCTCTGGCTTGCCGCAGTTTTCCTGCCTTCCGGAAACCCGCGGGCAGCATCACGGCACCATCCATCTGCTCCCGGATCGCGATGTACTCTCGAACGTGCGGACCGCGTTTGCGGAAGCGTCAGCCGGAGAACTACCGAGCTGGCCCACCATCGAATGGTATATTCAAACCACGGTAGATCCGTCGTTGGGAGACGCGGCGGGGCGGCACAGTTCCGCTCTCTTCGTGCAATGGGTTCCCTACGAGCTCGCGAATGGCGACTGGAGCGACCACGAAGATGCGTATGTCGACCACCTGTTATCCATTTGTGATCGATTTGCTCCCGGCACGAGCCGTTTGGCGGAGGATCGCTTCGTGCTGACGCCTCCCAAAATCGAGTCTTATTTCGGAATGCACCGCGGTCATATTCATCACGTCGACAACACATTTGGCTTTGCCGACCGCTTGCCCTACCGCCTCCCCCTCGAAGGGGTGTATGCCTGTGGGGCGGGGTGCCACCCCGGGGGGTCAGTGATTGGGGCTGCGGGATACAACGCCGCCACCGCAGTGCTCTCTGACTTCGGGTTTATCTGACATGAACGAACGACCTGCACGCGGCCCCGATGGCGCCCCACTCAACTCGCTTTCCTTACAGATCCATGAGCGCGATGACTCCCGCGCCCACCGAATCTTGCATCTGGTGGAGGTCGCGTCCGAGCCGCGGCCCCTTCCGGTGGTGCTGCATGCGCTGTGCAGAAATATGCGCGAGGTCATCGCAGCCGACATTGTCAGCCTCTACGTGCGCGAAGAAGAAGAGGGAGACGATGGCCTGACGATGCGTTCCAATGTGGGATTCGCGCCCGGGGCGATAGGCAATGTTCGCCTGCCCATGGGCGTGGGCATCACGGGATTCGCGGCCGAGTGTATGCGGCCGGTAAGCGTGACCCACGCTGGGAAAGACAGCCACTACGAAGCGGTGCCAGGTCTCGACGAAGAGCGATACCCGACCTTTCTTGCGCTGCCCGTGGTGCAGGGAGGGCGCACCGAAGGCGTATTGGTACTTCAGCGGACTGAGCGAGAGAAGTTCGAGCCCTTTGACCTCGAGCTTGCCGCGTCGCTCACGGCTCCGTTTGCGCTCGCGCTCGAGCGCGCGAAGAGTCGCCACCGCGAAGCGCGGGCCAACGTAGGCGCGGGCGTGCGCGATATTCCCTTGCGGGGGCGCCCTCAGGTCGGCGGGACGGTATTGGCGCGCGCGCGTCCCTTGCCGACGCTGCGCGCGTTGACGGAGCAAGCGAAGCCCGACGACGTGCCTGCCGCGATCGACGCAGTGTCGCGAGATATTCAAAAATCGCTCGCCGTGCATGAAGACGTGCGCGACGTGATGGGCTTGCACGCGTTGCTCGCCGACCAACGTTTTCGCACCCAAGTGGTCGACGCATGTGAAAGCCAAGGCGTCGCCGCAGGCCTCCGCAGCGTTGCCCGCAGCTACGCGCTCACCCCCTATCGCGTGGGCGTCGAGCGCGCTGAGGGCGACTGGTTGCTCGCCCGCGCTCGCGAGGTCGCGAACCTTTGCTTGCTGGTCGCGGCGCGCATCGCCAAGCGACCTCTCTGCGAACCGGGCTATGCGCTGCTCGTGGGCGAACATCTCGGCGCCTTGCTTGCGCTCGAAGCCGCCTCCAAACGCGCCTCCGCCGTACTCGCGGCAGACACCGTCCCCGACGCCGGCGCCATTGCCGTATTGCGCAAGGCGAGCATTCCCACCGTTGGAGAAGTCGTGGGTCTCTTTGATTGGGTGCGCCCCGACGACCCCTTGCTCATCGACGGCGACACCGGTGAAGTCCGCCTCAACCCCACCGCCAATCAAATCGCCCGCGTCCGCTCTGAAGAGCGGTAGATCTTCTCGCGTTGAGGTCTTCTGTTCCCGTTGGGAAGAATGCTCGGATTCCCAGAACGGGGATGCGTGCGGAGATTCATCGTTAGAAATACTGCGGAATTTTCACTTTGATGGCTCGATCTCATTGGCGCGTTTTTCGCTTACGGAAGCTGTGATGCAGCGAACCCTGCGGCAAGCGCAGTGGCTCGAAACAGGCCCCATCCGGCTTGCGTTCGGTGAAGGAGTATTCATGGATCGATCAGAACGCCATCCGCGGTGTGTTCTTCGGAGCGCTTCGATGAGAGCGAGAGCCGTCGCCCATGGGCTGATGGGCGCCGGTCTAGTTGGGTTCGGGCTGATGGGCGCTGGCTGTTCCGCGACTGCGGGCCCAGAGGGCAGCCCACAGCAAGAGAAGCTGTTCGGCCAAGTGACCTACGAGGGATGCTCGGAAACGACGCAACAGGCGATCGCGGTCGATATTCAGATGCTCTACGCCATCACGCAGTCCGCGGAATTCGAAAAGCGACTGAATAAGGCCAAGTACCGGCCTTGCGCGGGGACGTTTGCCGACACTAGGTACGCGGAGCTCACGGGCTATTCTCCCGAATACGCGGACGAAGAAAAACCACCCAAAAAAGACCCCCCAAAACTCACGGAAGATCAGGTCGCGACGATCAAACAGCATATGCTCGCGGTCGCGCGCAACAAACACCCGCTCACGATCCAGTGTCGAGATACCGTTGCAATAGGTTCCGCCGAGTTCTTACACCATAACGCTCTGGCATCGCGACCGTCCAACCAGCAGTCGGAAACAATCCACCTGAGCCCGCGCTATATCGAGTGTGAAGGAGGCAAATGCTTCGCCGCCGCAGCGGCGATTCTCCACGAAGTTTTTCATCAGCACGGCACCACTCATCCGGCTGTTCCGGACAACATGGAGTGCCACGAAAGAGTTTTGTCGAGTGGGGGCTTCGATGACTTTCCCACGTATACGCGGTGGCCCACCGAGAAATGTCAGAACCTTGTGCGGACCCACTGCGGCAAGAAATATAGCGCAGACAACTGGAATCGAGACTCCATGCCGTACATCGGAAGCGACATCATCAAGAAGATGTACGGCAAAGTTCGTAAGTGTGTGAACGCGGAAAATCTGAGCGCCTGCGTCGCCAAAAAGTTCCCTCCAGCGCCCGGCGCCGTAGCCACTGAGGTCGGAAGCGCAGTGACGAAACCAAGCGCAACCGCGAGTAGCGGAACCGCGGGCGATATACCGAACGGAACCATCGTTGCTGGTCCCGTGCAGAGTTTCGGTGAAAGCGGTGGTTACTGCGGTGATGGTATCTGCCAGCAGCCTCGCGAGCGGTGCGGTACTTCTCCGACCGACACCGAGTCGTGTGATCTTGACTGCGGCGCATGCCTCGAGAGTCAGAGCAACTACCTCGACTGCAACAACAGCACGGTGCATACCGCGGAGGGTGGATGTGCTGGATATCATCTAGACGTCTGCGTCGGCGGGAAACGGGTTTCGGGGTCGTGCCGCGATCACAACAGCGGCGCTGGTTTTGATTGCGTCACGCTCGCGAATCCGAACGAAGCAGGCCGGATGGCAGAATGTCAGCCTACGTCCTAACGACTAGATGACACCCGAAAGTCGCTCCGCTAGCTTGCGGCGATGCCGAGCATGGAGGCCGCGCACCGAGCCGAACCGTCTCTCCGCAAGAGCTCCCGAGGCTACGTGGTTGCGGCGATGGGAATCGTTGCGCTGCAGGCGTTGATCGCGTTTCACCAGGTCGCCGCGATGATGACGCGGGGCCACAACGGATGGAATAGCGCGGCCTATCAGCTCGCTGCGCGCAATACGCTGCGCTGGAAGCTGCTCTTTCCTCTACAGTACTACACCGGCACCAGCGATCCGGGCAGCAGTGTTGTCTACACCCATCATCCGCTGGGCATGCATCTGCACAACGTCGCCGCGATGTGGCTATTCGGAGATCACGAAAGCAGCATCCGTATTGTCGCCGCGACGCACGCTGTGCTCGCGATTGCAGCATTGATATTCGTGGTGTGGAAGTTGTGGAACCCGCCCACCGGGCTGCTTGCGGGCGCGTTCTACGTCTTGCTTCCGATCGTGGTGATCTACACCAATATGGCGAACCACGTGTCCGGATACGTGTTCTACACGCTGCTCTGCTTCTATTCATATCTGCGCTATCAGCAAGCGGCGCGCGACGGGTGGTCGGCTCAAACGCGGCGCTGGCTGCTCGCTACCCTGGTCGCGTTTGTCATGGCGGGGATCTGGGATTGGCCCGCGAACTATGCCGCGCTAGCCATCGCGGCGCATTGGGCCGGGGTCATGGTCGTTCGCGCATTTCGAGCGCGGCGCGGTCCGAAGAGTTCTGCTTCGGCGTCGAGGCTCTGGCCGCAATGGGCATGCTGGGTTGCCTTTTGCATCACTGTGCTGAGCGTATTCTTCGGCCACTTCGCGCTCGCGCATCATTTTGGTGGCGGCGTCGACGAGCTGCTGCGCACCGCCGGAGAGCGCCAGGGCACGATCGGGCGCGATTTTGGCGATCATCTTCAGCTTGTGCCTCCGCTCATGTTTACGGTGCCCGTATTGGTCGGCACGGCCGCATGGTTTGTCGTCACCCTTGTCCTTACGTGCATCGGCAAGGGTGCAGCGAAGAATCTGATTCCGTTCGTGTTTCTGATCGGCGGAAGCATTCATTACGTCGTGTTCAAATCGAGCGCGGTGGTGCACTCGTTTTGGGCATGGCACGCGTGCCCAGGCGTCGCCATCGCATGCGCGGCGCTTGTGGCTTGGGTCGTGCGTGGCGCCACGCAATGGCCGGCGATTCGCGAACGCAACATGACTCACCGGGCGCTCGCGGGAATCATCGTGGGCGTCTCGCTGCTCCCGCTCATCGTGCGTAACATCGAAATATCGCCCGGAGCTCGCCACGTTGGCGGGGCGATGTGGTTCATCACCAACGTGCGCGGTCCGATTCAAACCTATCACTCTGGCTTGCCCGGCCTCCGCTTCGCTGAGCAGGTTCGCGAGTGGACCGACCGAGGCACTGGCGTGCTCGTCGACCGAAGCATCGAAACGACGATTCCCGAACCGCGGTGGTACACCACGTTGGATCGCGAAAAACGCAAGGTGCGTAGACTGCCGGATGCTCTGCCCGACTCTCTTCCTCGTTGGGTGTATGTATCGCTGAAATCGCGAATCAATCGCGAACAGCGCGCCGCCTACGCAAGCAAGCACCCCTACTACGAGTGCGGCGACTTCGTGATGGTCGATCTAAGGCGCGAAGCAGTCGACATTCGGGTCTATCGACTCGAGACTCAGCCTGCCGACTTCCGCTACGCATACCTGGTGAGCCCCTATGAAGGGCCGTACCGATGGGTTCGCGACTCGCGGGTGGAAGCAAAACTTCGGCGAGAAGTGAAAGATCGCGACGAATTCCGCAAATAGGCTTCGGAAGCGTGCAGTAGCCGAAATACCGAATAATATTATATACTTGACAATTTTAAGTTCGAAGCTAATATATTCTTTGTGTGGATCGATAGATCGATAAAACCTGTCCTCAGAGAACAGGCTCGGCATTTTCCGATAGTCGTCCTGACGGGATCCCGGCAGATCGGCAAAACGAGCCTTCTAGAAAAGGTTTTTTCGGACTACCAGTACGTCGCGCTCGACGTCCGAAGCCACGCGGAGATGGCCGAGACCCGGCCGGAAGACTTTTTGCGGCGATTTCCGCCTCCACTCTTGATCGACGAGGTCCAATACGCACCGGCGCTCTTTCGCCACCTCAAAACGACGGTGGATGCCCGGCGAAGCGAGCGAGGGCTTTTCGTCCTCACCGGCTCGCAAAACTTCGTGTTGATGGAGTCAGTGTCGGAAAGCTTGGCTGGCCGTGCGGCGGTGATTCCGTTTCATAGCTTGTCGGCGACAGAGTGGGTGTCGGCTCGCGGAACTACAGAAACACCCGACTGGCCCGAGTTCCTATGGCGGGGTGGCTTTCCGGCCTTGTGGTCCGGCGACGATCGAGAGCCCTCTCGAGACCGGTGGTATCAGGGCTACCTGGCTACCTATCTCGAGCGCGATGTACGCAACCTTTTGCGCGTAGGGAGTCTACGCGACTTCGAACGTTTCCTTCGCGCGTGCGCGGCTCGGAATGCGCAGTTGCTCAACATGAGTGAACTTGGGCGAGACGTGGGTATTTCCACACCGACGGTCAAGGAGTGGCTGAGCGTCCTGCAAACATCGGGACAAGTCTTTCTCCTCGAGCCGTACCATCGATCGCTTGGCAAGCGACTCGTCAAGTCTCCCAAACTCTATTTCGCGGATAGCGGCCTGGCCGCGTTTCTGTCCGGCTACTCCAACGCTGCTGCTCTTTGGTATGGGTCGGGGGGAAACAGCCTGCAGGGGACCGGCGCACAGGCGGGCGCATGGTTCGAAAGCTTCGTGGTTGGGCAGTGGCTTCGTTGGCGTGATTGGCACGAGCCTTCGGCTGCGCTCTGGTTTTGGCGCAACCAAAGTGGAGCCGAAGTTGACCTCGTCATCGAACTCAACGGCAAACTTCATCCCATCGAAGTAAAGCTCACCAGCCGTCCTACCCGCGCCGACTGCGCGGGCATCCACCGAATGCGCGCGTTGTACGGCGACGCAGTGGCCACAGCGACCTTGGCCTGTACGGCGACGGAAACGTTTGAGGTCGACTCCGCCATCGTCGCGCGCCCTGGCTGGCAGCCTTGGTCGCTCGGCTGAGCGTTCCAGGCTTGTCGTGCCGTCGCGGTCTCCTACCGGAAGTCCTCTTCGATGAAAGAATCACAAAGAATCCAGCATATCTCGTGAGCGTATTGTTGGTCGTGGTAGGTTGCGAGTTTTGCCTCGAACATCCTACGCATACACCTGTCGAAGCAGTCTGGATCGCTCGGGGCGAACGTAATGTTGTCGAGCACGGAAGGAGCTCGCACCACGGACGAAATCGAGTTTTTGACCATCTGAAGCGGTGGCGGCAACATCGCGATGAATTCGTCGGTAATTCGCTGTTGTTCTTGGCTTGAGTATTGATCCCAACCGAGCAATCGGTCGGCGAAGTTGGCGAACTTTCTCGCATAGTCGACGTTTCCGGCTGCTTGGGCAGCCGCGCCTACTGCAGTCATGGTTTTGATCGCTTTGTCGCGACAACCGAAATCGGTCAGGCATTCGGTGCTCGCGTACAAGACGATCAAGCCGGGGATCACCACCGGGATGCCTTTTTGTACGTCGGATGCGGCCGCCGATTCTTGGCCGTCGGTGTCTACTTGAGCCGCGCAGCCCAAGAGGCATGCGCCCATGCACGCCGAAAGCTTCAAGCGGCTCATCGCAAGTCTCCACCAGAACAACACAGGAGCCATTTCTGGCGGGTAACTAATCGCGAGCGACGCTTGGTGCAAGCACTTTGTAACTTGGAGTCGGTGCTGGAAACCGGTTGGAAACAGGAGGTGGGAACAGGAACAGTTTCAGGAACAGCCCTGCTTCAGCATCGGGTTCGGCATCAGCGTCAGCACCGGTATCAGCGTCAGGTACGGGTTCGGGATCTGCGTCGGCGTTAGGTTCAGTGTCGGCGTCAGGTTCAGCGACGGCGTCAGGTTCAGCGATGGCGTCAAGTTCAGCGACGGCGTCAGCATCTGCCCCCGCTTCGGCTATTGCCGGCTGCGAAGTCGCGCCGCGCTGTCTCGCGCTCGCTGTGCCGCTTCCGTGTCTTTCCCTTCGGCGGCGGCGGCGTATCGTTCATAGGCCGAGATCGCGTTTTCCGGTTGGCCAAGCTGCTCGTAGCACACGGCGAGATCGAACAGCGCGCCGAGATGTCGCGGACGCGCGTCGAGGGCGCGACGATAGTGGGGCACGGCATCTTCCCATCGCTCGGCGGCGCGAAGGCTGACCGCGAGGTTCAATCGATAGGCGAACTCGTTCGGTTTGGCGTCGACCGCTTTTTGCAGATGCTCGATCGCTTCGTCGTGCAATCGCTGTCGCCGCAGAGCCACGCCCAGGTTGCTGTGCAGGTCGGCGCTGTCTGGGGCGTACTTGAGCCCCGTGCGGTACGCGCGGACGGCGTCCGGAAAGCGTCTCAAGCGGCGGTAGGTCGCGCCCAGGTTGGCCCAGCTCGTGGCGTCGTCGGGTTTGAGCTCGCACGCTTTGCGGAGCGGCTCGATGGCTTGATTGTAGCGCCGCATGCGAACCAGCAGCGCGCCGGTCATCGCGTAGGCATTGGCGTGCTTGGGTTCGAGCTCGGTGACTTTGCGAAACGACCGCAGCGCTTGCGGCAAACGCTTGAGCCGGCGGAGCACGGTGCCTTTGGTGAAATGGGCGGCGGCGTAGTTGGGGCGCTTGCGAATCGCCTTGTTGACTTCGGTGAGTGATTGGTCGAGGCGGCCGGCTCGTTTGTGTTGGAGCGCCAATCGATAGTGCACTTCAGCCGCGTCGGCGCGCGCGGGCTCTGCTTGGGAAAATAAGGAAAAAAGCGCGAGAGACGAAAAAAGCACCGTAGAACGCATCTGATGGGTCTCCTCTTTGATCACAAACCCTTGTCAGGACCACAAACCTACACCGGGACCTAAAACCTACCCCAGGCTGCGCGGAGCGCACGTTTTGGGACGACTCCGTTTGCGGTCTGATTCATCGCCTCGCCATCAGGCGTAGCCCGAACCCGGATATAAGGCATTGAGCGCCAGACCAAAGATTGGGGAAAACACCCGACCAAACACCATCCACGCCACGATCAAGCCCATCATCGCGGCCCCCTGCTGCCGAAACAGGCTATGCCACTTCACCGTGGCGCGCTCAGAAAGAAAGAGCGGCACCACCGCGTGACCATCGAGCGGCGGAAAAGGGAAGAGGTTGAAACAGCCCAACAGCAAGTTGAGGGAAAAAAGTACGCTCAAAAACATCGTAAGCGCGGTCGTGTCTCCCTGTGCGGTGACCACGATGCGTTCAAACGAAGCTTGAGCCGGCGGCGCTAGCCACCCCCCCGCGATCCCGCCGTGAATCGCCGCTGCACTGACCAACACGAGCACGAAGTTGGCCACCGGCCCGGCGAGCGCCATCAGCGCAGCTCGCTTCGGATGGCGCTCGGCCCACCGCGGATCAAACGGGGCGCTCGCCCAACCCAGCATCCAACCGCCGCCGTTGAGGAAAAAAGAAAGGATGGGAACCACGATGGTGCCGAACGGCTCCTGCTTGATATGCGGAATCGGATCGAGGGTGACTTGGCGCTCGGCGGTGCGGTCGCCGCCGCGTTTGGCGGCCCATGCGTGCGCAGCCTCGTGACAAGTCAGTGACAGGAGAAACGCCACCATCCATAGCGGGAGCGTCGCCAGTACCTGGGCATCCATCGCGGGCAGCATAGCGCGTTCCTGCTACCGTCCACTCCGTGAAGCCCACCATCGTCCTTTTCGACATCGACGGCACGCTGATTGTGGCAGGAGGCGCTGGCCGTCGCGCCCTCGAAACCGCGTTCGAGCGGTGCGTGAACCGACCCGATGCGCTCGAGCACGTGCGTTTCGGGGGTATGACCGATCGCTTGATCCTTCAGCAGGCGTTCGATGCGATCGGCATCCCTTTCGAAGAAAAGCTGGCGCAAGAGATCTTTCGTACCTACGTGGCCGCGCTCGAAGACGAACTCGAGCGCGCGGAACATTTTCGCGTACTTCCTGGCGCGTCCGATATGATTCGGCTGGTGCGGGACGCGGCGGGGCTCTCGGTGGGTCTCGGGACCGGCAATATCGAAGCCGGAGCGCGCCTCAAACTCAAACGCGGCGGGTTGTGGAAGCATTTTTCTTTCGGAGGCTTCGGTGACGACCATGCCGATCGTGGTGAGCTGTTGCGTTCGGGCGCGGAGCGCGGCGCCAAGCAGCTCGATTGCCCGCTTTCTCGCTGCCGGGTGGTGACGATCGGAGATACCCCGCGCGACGTGCACGCTACCCGACGTCTCGCAGAGCTATGTCCAGGCGTCGAAACAGAAAGCATCGGCGTGACCACCGGTTCGTTTTCTTCCGAAGAGCTCACGCTTGCCGGTGCCGACTATGTGTTTGCCGGCTTACAGGCCGACGGTGTGCTTGACGCGATCCGGCTTCCGAGCTGAGCCTTGTTTTTTGTTCACTGTTTCAGTGATCAGTGGCTGGTGGCCACAGCTCAGGCCGTTGCAGCGTCGGCGGTCGACCGGTGATTTGGCGCCGAATCCATGGTCTAGCCGAATCCATGATCTAGCGGAGCAGCGATGCTACAAGGCCCGGCGAAACTTCAACGATGACCCGTTCACGTTCTGATACCATGTCCGGAATGCCCCTGAGTATGCTGCGCCGTGCGTACGCAACCGGTCGATGGTTTTTGTTCATCACGCTGGTTGCGATTGGCGCGTTCGAACTTCCTCTCCCTGACCTGTGCGGTTTCAATTTCGGCTTCTCCGATATCGGTCCCGGCGTCGCTCGGGCACAAGCAGGCACGACCCGTGTCGCCGTGCTCCCGCTCAAGGGCCGCCGAGCAAAGCTCGTTCGTGAGCGAATCGTCGAAACGCTGTCCGAATCGATCGAGGTCGTGCCACTGCAAGATGTGGACGCCGCAGTCAACGACCATGGGGCGAAATCGTTCGAGCAGGTTGCCACCACCGTAGGCGCCAACGTCTTGGTGGATGGACGGATCAGAAAACGCGGCAGCGGCTGGACGGCCTCGCTGACGATTCGCGATAGCTTCGGCGACAGTGTGACCAAAGCGCGCGGGCGAACGAGCCGGGTGGGGCGTTTGGCGCGGGTTCTCGCCAAGAAGCTGGCGAATAAGATCGAAGCCAACGCAGAGGCGTTTGAGGCTACCGAAGAGGAAGAAGAAGTCGAGGACGAAGATCTGGAGCGAATTGTCGTTCTCGAATTCGAGGGCCCCGGGTCCGCCCGCGCGCGAGTTGGTGCGGTGCGGGCGCTGGGCAAGCGACCGAACGCCGAGCTTGTGCCCAAGGACGATTTTCGAGACGCTGCAGAGCGGCTCGAGGCCGACCTCGAGCAAGATGAGCTCACCGCGCCAGCCACCGAGCTTCAAGTAGCCGCCGTGGTTGACGGCACGGTGACCAAAAAAGGCCGCCGTTGGACGGCGAGCGTGCGCGTCCGCAATGGTCTCGACGGCGCGGTGCTTGGAGAAGCGCAGTTTCGAGGGCGCAATCCCGGGACACTGGGCCGAGCGATCGAGCGCGGTTTTGAAAAGAAGCTCGGGGAAGCGGTGGCGACGGCAGAAGCTCCCGAGCCCCCCGAGCCAGTCGTCGAGGACACCGCGCCAAAAACACGTCGTCGCCGAGCCAAAAAGGACGATGCCGAAGAAGACGAAGACCGCCCCGTGGCGGTGGAGTTTGCTGTGCTCGGAAAGCTCTTCTCCCGCGAACTCAGCTACAACGATGATCTTTTCGACATGCTCCGGGGATATTCGCTGAACGCTGGGCCGGCGCTCAAACTCGAACTGCGATGGTACCCTGGGGCTCACTTCACGGGCGGCGTGTTGGCCCACGCCGGCATCGACGTGCAATACGAAACGGCGTTTGCCCTAGACTCCGTACGCGCGGCCGACGGCGAAGAGTTCCCCACGAGCTCGCAAGCTTTCTCGGCAGGCCTTCGCATTCGCGTACCGATCAAAGAACACGAACTCTCTGTCCTCGGCGCCTACGGGGGGCACTCGTTCAAGATCGAACCTTCGGGGCCGGCCATGCCCGGTGCAGAAAACACTCCCGAAATTCCTCAGGTCGACTACCGCTTCGTGAAAATCGGGTTGGAAAGCCGCATTCACTTGATCGCCGGCCTCAGTCTGATGGTGCGCGGGGCCTATCTCTATATCCTGGAGACCGGGGGCATCAGCGATTCGATCTGGTTCCCGAATCTCGATGCGGGCGGGCTCCAAGGAGAAATCTTTGCGGTTTACGCGCTGCCTCGCGGGTTCGATGTCCGCATCGGATTCGACTTTCGCCGCTACTTCTTCACGCTCAATCCCGAGCCTGGCGATCCGCGAATCGCGGGCGGCGCGCTCGATCAGTATTTGGGATACAGCCTAGGCCTCGGCTGGGGGCGCTAGAGCAGCGGCCTTTTGGCCAGAGCGCGGCTTACCTCCTCGCTCTCTCCCTGCGAAAGGCTCGGAGCCTTCCTCAGTCGTTCGCTGTGGGGGCGCTCGCGCTCTGGCCAAAATTCCACTGCTCTATGGGAT
>JANQQS010000021.1 GCA_028284955.1 Myxococcota bacterium
GCGCAGCGCCGGTAGGCCAGTCGTCGCATCCGCGAACCGAGGAAATGCCGAAGCATGTTCGAGCGTGAGGGGATGGCGGCGAATGGCCTGCCGCCGCAAGCGAGCCGACGGGAGCGTTTGACACCAGTCTCCTAGGGGCATGTCTCTCCTTTGGCCCACTCCGAAATCGCAACCCACCCCGCGGCGCGCTGGTCCGCATACACGTTGCGTCCGAGATTGTCAGAACCGAAATGTGCGCTCCCGCCTGATTCGGCGGCGAGCGGTTTTCTTAGCAGCAGCGAGTCTTCGGGGTCAGCCGGCCCTGCGAGCATCGAGCGCGCGCGTTCAAAGCTTGCGGCGAGCTCTTCTTCGGTGGCTGGAGCAAGCAGCTCGGTGTCCTCCGAAAGTCGAAAGCGACCGGGTGACCAGATGCGAAAGAATCGTCCCGGGTCTCCATGGCACGCGGGAAATCCGCAATCGCGCGCAAGCACGGGATAGACTTTCGCGTCAAACGTGCACCGATCGACCTCGGGGGGATTGGCCGGGGCGGGGGAGCTTGCGCAGCTGCTGATTCCGATGGGAACACCGAGCGCACAGAGCATCAGGATCCTTGAGCGATCCACATTCCTAAGTTAGCGCGCGTCGCGCGTCGCGCCATGTCGTTCGATGCGTTGGAGCCCGCTTTGAACGCGGCCGTGCGTTTGCGATGTTCCGCACGCAAATGCTACGACTGATATCGTGACGGCCCATCAAACTCGAATCGCGCAACGTCGAGCTTGGCTTCTTCGCGCCATGATCGTCGCGGCAGTGGGTCTATTCTCGGGATGCGTGACGGTGGCGCCGTACGAGCGGGAAGTTCTTGCTCGACCCGATATGCAGTTTGAAGGAAACGACGCCGTGGCCGCTTCCGAAGCGCACGCGACCGATACCCGCGAAGGATCGAGCGGCGGATTCGGCGGAGGCGGAGGCGGCTGCGGCTGTAACTGATCGCCTCTCTGTTCAGAGAGCACGAGGGTTCAGGAGAGCACAGGGGTTCAAGAGAGTGCGGGGGTTCAAGAGAGTACGAGGTTGAGCGTGCTCGGTTTGGGGGCGCGCGTTCGGGGTGGTCTAAAGAACCCACCGGGGTCGATGCGCACCACGCGATGAGAGCGTTTGCGGGCCGCAGCTGGGGACTGAACACCGGAGCGGCATGTCTGGCGATGTGTTCTGAGTTGCCGCGTCGTCTTGTATCAGCTTGTGATCACTAGAAAAACGGAGTGACGGTAACGAAGGCCACGATTCGGCACGGTCGGTGCTTTATATCTTGTAATGCGGTTTTGGGCTGGGCCGAATCATCGAGACGTGTGGGCTCTTGCGCTCATGGGCTGCAACGCGGCGACCATTTCATCGATTCAGCCAGGTTCAGAAGTCGACGAGCCGGCCGCGGAGTCGTCCACGTCCTCAAACGCCTCCGCGCGTGAGACGTTTGATGCGAACGTCCAGCCACTGCTCGAGGACCAGTGCGTGTCGTGCCACGGGGCCGACCGAACCGGGCCGCCGTTCTTGAGCGGGGATATGTACACCACGATCGTCGGTTCCAGCGTCATTGATTTCAAAGCGCCGGGGACGAGCCGGATTCTCACCAAAGGCGAACACACCGGTCCCGCCTGGTCATCCGATCACGCAAGTACGATACGCGATTGGCTCGACCAAGAAGCGCGCGAACGAAACGCGGCAGGCGGCGATGGACAAGCGTTGACTACGGAGCGCGTGCCCATCGAAGACGGCGCGGTGAGCTTCGACCTCGGATCGCTCGGCCTGCGTGGGACGAAGCTCTCGTTTATTGCGATGCGCGGAGAATCAGGGCTCTTGATGCGCGACTTGGAAGTCATCGCTGGCGCAGATGGCGCCAAGTTGGTGCATCCGCAGATCGTCGTGTGGCGCGACAGCGAGCCAACTCCCGATGCGGCGGATCGGTTTAGCGGGATCGAGGTTCGCGTGGAAGCTCTCGAGCGAGGGCTCGTCGGTTCGGGCATGGCGCAGCTTGCCGATTTTCCCGACGGGGGCGCGCTGAGTTTTGGTTTTGAGTCGGTTGACGCCTATGCCGGCAGCAGCGGGGGCGACGAAACCGATGCCCCCGCCAGCGGCTGTTCAGACCTACCAAGTTTTCAGGCGAATGCTCGACCGGCGCTGCTGACTTCCTGCGGGGCCTGTCATGGGGGGACCAACCAAGCGGCCACCGCGGCCATGGACATTTCGAGCTTGGCCGATCCGGCCAATGATGGTTCCGAAGCGTGCAACGACGTGCTGGCTCGGGTGAACCGCGCTTCGCCGAACGAGAGCGTGCTCCTCGTAAACCCTGACCCCGGTTCGAACCGCGTGCATCCCTTCAAGTTTCTTCTTCCTCCCCAGTTTACGATGTTTCGCGACGCCGTACTGCGCTGGATCAACGCCGAGGGGCAATGATGAGTTTGCGACGAAATGATGGAGTTGCGACGAAATGATGGAGTTGCGACGAGAGGTACAGGGATGAAACGAACGATGTTGTCCAGCCGACAGGCGAGGCTGACGAGCATGATCGTCGCGATCGCGTTCATCAGCTGCAGCGAGTCATCCGACGGACCGTTCGAGCCTGGAGGCGAAGACAATAGCGAATTTGGCGAATCGACATCGGCCGGCGCTGGGGAAGATGGAACGCTCGACGAGCGATGGCAGGCGCTCCTCGATGCGCGACAAGTCGACCCCAGCGCTGCGCTCCGAACTGCGTCGCTCCGCCTCCGTGGTGACCTCCCCACGCTCGCCGAAATCAAGAGAGTCGCCGACGCAGACGACCCTCTCGCCGAATACACCACGTTGGTCGAAGAATTTTTGGAGACTCCCCAGTTCGTCGCGCAGACGATGGCGTTCTGGCGAGACACGATGAAGATGGGTGCTTCGGCTGAAGCAACCAATGAACTTGGGCTCACGCTCAGCGCGGAAGGCTATCAGGCTGTCGTAGACGGAATGACGCCGGCCGAGCCAAGCCTTGATTCGGCGCCAGCGTTTGCGACTCAGTTGGTCATCGAAGATCGCCCGGTCGTTGAACTTTTCACCGCGACGTCGGGCACGTGTCCCGATTATCGCGCGGACACCGCGCAGATCGTTCGCGGTGACTGCAACAATGGAGTGGCCACGCACGCGGGCGTGCTTTCAAACCCCGCAGTTCAACGGCATTTCTATTCAAATCTTGCGTTTCGACGGGTGAGGTGGGTTCAGGAGACGTTTGTCTGCCAAGAATTTCCCGCGGAGTACGGCGATTCCGTCGACGTGGGCGCGCCGACACCCTATACCGCGCCATGGCCCTTCGAGTCCATTGCCGGATCGAAAAACGCAGGCCGAGTCGATTTTCACGATACCGCCTCCACCGTGTGCGCGAACTGCCACGCCACCATGAATCATCTCGCGCCGTTGTTCGGTCGATTCGACGAAAACGGGGCGCAGCAAGCTGAGTTCGTGGTGACGTTGCCGCTCGATGGTTTGCCCGCGGCTCAGCGGACCGACTGGCTTCCCGACGGAGAATCCACCGCGTGGCGTGTCAACGTTCCTGCGGAAGATCTCCCCGCGCTGGGGGCAGCGATGGCCGCTGACCCGGAAGTTGCGCGCTGCTTCGTGACGCGAGTGTGGAACTGGGCCATGGGTCGCGGCGATGTCGTGACTTCGCTAGCGACGGTTCCCGAAAAGATTTCCCAGGAGGTCACTAAGAGCTTTGTGGATTCGGGCCACCGCTTCAAGCCGCTGGTTCGGGAGATGTTCTTGAGCGAAGACTTCACGCGGTTTTGATGGAGAACAGCATGCGCGACCCAATCTATATTCTTTTGTGGCTGGCCGCCTTCACTGCGATCAGCTGCGCTTCCGATGACCGCGCAGAAGATGTGTTCGTCAATCAAAACGACGACGAAAATCAAGCGTCCAATTCGGCGCCTGGGCAGGTCTCCAGCAGCCCATTTGAGCATCCCACAGCGATTGGTCTCGAGGCGTCGGTGACTCCCCAAGAAGCACTCAATCGCATTCGAGAAGTAGGTCCGCCAGAGTTTACGAGCCGGATGCATAGCTGTCGTAAAATGCGCTACCGAACCATCGGGAGGGTGCTCGCATCGCGGGGCGTCAACCTCGCGACGACAGGCGAAGTACAAGCCGGCCGAATGTATCGGGAGGCAGGCCAGGCACTCGGCGCGCCCAACTACGAAGGGCGGATTTCCGAAGGAACCGAGCTCACGGTGGCAAGCAGCTCGCGACTCTTCGACATTCTCGTCCAGGCCGCGCCAGAAATTATCGCGCAAATCGGCAGCCGGCCAGAATGTCAGATCGACGGATCGCCCGCCGCGCTATTTGACGCAGAGGGGCGATGCGATGCGGATGGATTGACTTGTTTGTTGGGCGTTCCAGCGAGCTCCGCCCACGTCGGGTTGTGTAACGACATCGTTCGCCAAGCGAACGCCTCGGGGGGAAACAACGCGGAAGAAGGCAAGAGCATCGCAGTGGCGACGCTATTGGCATCTCAGTTTACGTGCGAATGAGAATGCACCGGAGGAAACGAGGAACAACCCAATGACATGCGACGACACACAACGCAGAATCGGGCGCCGCGCGCTGATCAAATGGGGGCTCGCTGCGGGGGCAGCGCTCGGTGTGCCGCGCTGGAAAGTCTTTGAGGTGCTTGAAGACTCAGGAGGCGCCGCGCTCGCGCAAGACGCGGCGTGCGTGCCCGTGAACCGATCCATCCATCTGATTGCAGGGACGGGAGCGCTTTCGTGGTTTCATCTTCTATGGCCCCATAACGATGTTGCCGCAGCCCGCAATGAAACGTTTTCGTGGCACGCGATTGGCGAAGAGCGACTGTTCGAGGGCACCGACAAGCCGTTGACTTACGGTCCAGATACACCACTGGTGGAGTTTAATGCGAGCCGTCAGGTCACCGCATTCGTGGCGGGAACACCTGAAATCCATTCGCGAACGCCAGAGATCACGACCGACGTGGCCATGGGCACCGGCGTGTTTGCCGCAGCGGCAGCGATTCAATCGACAAACCCCACCCTCACTCCGGTTATCGCGGTGGGCGACGCGCCCTACCGAACCGCCTCGGGCGCACCTCAGGTCGCCCGGGTCGGGCGCGCGACCGATATCGTGGCGCTTTTTAACAGCGCCGCATCGCGGGCCGGTGGCCTGTTGAGCAATCGCAACAACGCAGAACTCTACGCATCGAGCTACAGCGCGTGGATGTCGCTTCGCGCGGCGGCGTCGTCTCCTACGATGCGTTCCGGCATCGCCGCGGGAACTACTTCGGCACGTTTGCTTGGCACCAACCTCGCCGACGCTTTGCGCGTGACCGACGCCGATCTCGAGCGCTACGGCGCCAGAGATGCGCGTTCCCGGCTCCGCGAGTTTGCACGTACGCTTATCGTCACCGCCAAAGCGTTCATCAATGGCTTGACCAGCAGTGTGATTGTTCCCGTGCTGCACGACGATCCACACGGCGCGTTTGCCGATATGCCGGGAACAATGGCTACCGCGCGAACGCTCAAGACGTCGATCGATGCGTTCTACGCAGATCTCGCAGTCGCCGATCCAACTTGTGCAGGCACGACCATCGCAGAAAATACGGTGATGACCGTCCATGGCGATACGCCCAAAGATCCGTTGATACGCACAAACTGGCCCGACAGCACGCCCAACAACATCAGTTGGGTGTACGTGATGGGTGCCGGACATCTCAAGAGCGGTTGGTTTGGTGGTGTGAATCGCGACGGCACAACCCGCGGCTGGAACCCCACTACGGGAGAAGACGTACCCATCACCGACGCCAGCCCCCTTGCGCGCCCCGCGTCCGCCGCGGTGCTGTACGCAATCGCGCGAGGCGATATGCGTCGCGTCAACGACTTCTACCGGGGGGAAGACATCGGGGGCGTAATCCGAAGCGCTACGATTTAGTTTGAGGGTTTGGCACCCAAACCCTCTCGTCGGGGTACGACCTCGCCGATTCACCCAAGCTCCCCCGCCAGGATGCACGTGACCTGGATATGTCGGGGTGATCTGCCGGGGCCCCCCACCCGCCGCCGGCCGCTGCGCGGCCGCCCCACCGCGACGCGGCGGGGCCCCAGCAGATCACCCCGACATATCCAGGTCACGTGCATCCTGGCGGGGGAGCTTGGGTGAATCGGCGAGGTCGTACCCCGACGAGAGGGTTTGGGTGCGCTGTGTTTCTCCGGAGGGGCTGGCCGCAGCCCCTCCCCCCAGTCGGGTACGACCCGACCGGGGCCCCCCTCCCGCCGCCGGCCGCAGCCGC
>JANQQS010000028.1 GCA_028284955.1 Myxococcota bacterium
AACGTTCGAGGGCATGAAACTTCATCGTAGAGCTCCTGATGTTTGGGTTGAGGGTCACGCCCCGTCTTGGCCCTCAACCCGAACATCAGGGGCGGATGCAGATGCTGAATCCGACGCCGACACCGATGCAGACACCGACACAGAACCAGATGCAGAACCAGATTCTGCGTCCGCTTCTGCACCGGGATCGGGATCGGCGTCTGATTCTGAATCAGCGTCGGCGTCTGTGTCGGTATCGGCGTCTGTGTCGGTATCCGAGTCCGCGTCAGATTCAGCGGGTCCGGCTCGGCTTTGGTGCTCGATTCGACCATCAACCATCAACCCATCTGATCACTGCTCTATCGCTCTATCTAGATTACGCTGGTCTGTGGGATGCGACTTGCGTTCGTGATTTTGGAGAGTAGTCGGGGCCGGGACCTACGACCTACGTTTTGGACGGCGTCCGTAGAACTGTTCGTTACCAGCGTTTATGCAGCGCTTTCTTCGTCCACATCCCACGAAGGGAACAATAGAGCTGCGGGGTGCACATGGAGCGCGCGGGCAAGCGCCTTGGCGCGTTCGACGCCCAGATGAATGCGCTCGTTCTCGATGCTCGAGATGGTGGATTGAGTGAGCTTTGCTCGCGTTGCAAGTTCGAGCTGAGTTAGTTCGTTCTTCTCCCTCAATATGCGAAGCATCTCTCCCGAACTCAGTTTCGCTCGAGGCTTCGCAGGGCGAAAGTCCCCGCGCAGCGCCTGCTCTAGCTTTGCCCCATATTTCTTCCTAGTACTCATGCGGGTTGACCTCCAACACCAGAATCTCGAGCGCGTGATCCCTGACGCCGTAAAGCACCCTCCATTTTTTCGTCAGATAGCTCGAACGCGCGCCTTTCCATTCCCCCTTGAGCGCATGATTGCGATAGCCGGGGATGCGCCTCAGCGCCTGCGGCCCAGAAGTCTGAACCAGACTCTTCCAAGCTTCGTACTGCTTCAAAACTTCTTTCGGGCATTTTCGTAATTGTTTTGCACACAACCGACTCTCCAGGAGAAGCCACATTACTTTCTCATAATATTACACGAACATGATGTGTGGTCCAACTCGACGAGCCGCGAAGCTTTGGAGCATTGCGACCCAGGATCTGGATTCAGCGTCGGTGTCTGCGTCGGGCTAGACGGAAGCTCGCCGCAGAGCATGTTCCTGGACGCCAGGTGGGGTTGAAGGTCCGTTTCGGCAAGCCGTTCTTTCTGAGGGTCTGCGGCCTAGGCTCGCAGACGTTATCGTCGAAGAGTCGCACGGGTTTGGGGAGGCTGATGCGCTGGTGGCTGCTCTAGAGTGAAAAAGCGCTGCCGCCCAATACGCCGTCTTCACCTTCGTTGCCCCCGCTCCGTCCACCTTCGACGGAGCCGGCGCAGCGTCCTTGTTCGATTTCCAAGTAGATCAAGCCGCCGCCGCCGCCGCCGCCGCGGCGGCTTGAAAGGTCGTTGTGGCCGGTTCCGCCGTTGGCTCGGAACGCCGGGCAGGTGACCACATCTCGTACCACACCCCGAATTGTGCCTCCCGCGCCTCCTGCGCCGGATGCTCCCGAACCGCGCTCTCCGTTTGCTTCGAGAGCGCCGGTTCCCGCGAGCGTGTCGGAACGAAACAAAAGCACCCCGCCTCCGGTGCCTCCCGGGCCGCTGGTGCCCGCGCCGCCGCCTCCTCCGAGAAGCAGGCGCTCCGTGGTGTCGTAGGGTTGTATGGGGGCTCCGCCATGGCCGGTGCCGTCGCCGCCCATGCCGGCGTTGCTGCCGCCTCCACCGCCTCCGCCGCATGTCGCCCCACCGCCGCCTTGAGCTAGATTTCCGAAACCGGTCTGCTCTCGTCCGTATCCCTCCGTGTACAAACCTTCGCCGCGTGGCGCGCCGTTCGGTGCTGGGGCGTCGGGCTGATCGCAGTGGTTTCCAGACTCAATGGTGGCAGGTGGATCTTCGCCACCGCGAAAACCTTGCTCGCTCACGGCGATCGTTCCGTCCACGCGAAGTTCGCCAGACACAAGAAAGACGATCATGCCGCCATCACGGCCATCCCAACTGCGCCCGGAAAGCTCGGCTCCTTCTGGCACGAAGAACGAGGAGAACTCGGGCACACGGATCACTTGGGTATGCGCGGCGTCGAACCTACGTGTCAGCGGTGACTCGAGCGTCAATGTTCGCGTGTCCGAATCACCTTCTGCCGATGCGACCCGCGCAAACTCCCAGGTGCCGGCAAACAGATCCGATGTATCAAGGGCGTCGCTCGAGTCGAGCGGGGAAGGGTCTGTGGGTACTTCCTCTTGGGTCTGCAGCACCAAGATCAAATCGGAGGCTTCGACATTCCGTGCTGCCGCAGCCAGAACCTCGAGCTCTCCCGAATCGTCTGCCATGTTGACCACTGGGAAGTAGTCGTTGATGGGAACGGAGCCCGACAAAGGAAGAACGAATGCGCCATCGCGCCCGGTCCCAAACTGCGGCACGCCGATGCGTCCATCGGGCTCGCCTGCGTCGGCGTTGCTGCCGCCGTCATTCAGTTCCATGTTTTCGGGACGAACGACTTCCAGGCCGGAGCGACATGCCGTCCCGGACACGCACATGAGCAGCCATCCCGCGCAGACGATCCCGTGCGTCGCAGTACGGCTCAGTGGTCTCACGACAGTATTTTAGTTGTAAAATTACATCTTGGTCAAGTTTGGCGTATGAGGCAATCTCTTTGGAATTCGCGAGAGGAGTCGCGTTTTTGAGCGGTCTACCGCCTGAGCTCGCAGACGTTGTCGCCGAAGAGTCGTTCGAGTTTGGAGAGGAGGGTGTCGCTGGGTTCTACGCTGAGGCCCGTTTCTTGGAGGCTGACGCGCCAGCGGCCGGGGGCGAGGAGTTCGAGGGATACGGGGCAGGGGCCGGGATGGTCTTCGAGGGCGGTTTTTAGGCTGGTGAGCTGCGTTCGGTCGGTGTCGTCGACGGCGAGACGAACGCGCACGGAGCGAGTCTGTTGGGCGAGGGCCGCGGCGAGGAGGGCGACGTCTTGAAGCACGATTTTGGAGTTGGCCTCGGCGTTCTCTGAAGCGTTGCGATCGAATTCGTGTTTGACTCGGCCGGTGACCAGCACGGGTTCTCCGCTCTGGAGCGCTTCTCGTACGCCTTCGCGATCGAGATGCTGGCCGCGCACGATCACTTCGATGCGTCCACTCGGATCTTCGAGCGAGAAGAATGCGATGCGTCCTCCGGTTTTGGTGTTCCGTTCGCGGTAGCCTTCGACCGAGCCGGCGACCGTCACGGTGGCGTTGCGTTCGGCTCCGCCGACCTTGTCGAGCGTCGCAGTGCAAAATCGTTTAACTTCGGCGGCGTACCGATCGAGGGGATGGCCCGATACGTAGAAGCCGAGCGACGTGCGCTCGCGAGCCAGTTGCTCTCGTGAGTCCCAAGATTGCGCGGGAGGGAAAGCCACGTCGGTGCGGGTTTGCGTTTGCGAGGGCTCGGGTTCGAACATTCCAAATAGGTTGGTCTGCCCGCTTTGGCGTTCCGCAGCGCGTTTTTTGCCGCGTTCAATGGCGCTTTCGATCGCCGCGTACGCCTGCGCGCGGTGCACATTCAGCGGAACATGCACGCTATCGAATGCGCCGCATTGGACGAGCGCTTCGGTGACGCTTTTGTTCACTCGGCGGAGGTCGACGCGGCACGCGAAGTCGAGCAGGTCTGCGAATGCGCCGCCGCGAACTTCGGCGTTGTCGTCGAGATTTTGTCCAGCCGTGTCGTTTTCTTTGGTGTCGTGTTCGTTGGTGCCATGTTGTTCAGCGGATCTGTCGTCGTCGGCGCTGACGTCGGTGGAGTTGTCGTCGGTGGCAGGTTCGGCGCGGGCTTCGAAAATCGCGTCCAGCGCGGCCGCGCCGACGCCTTTGATCGCGCCGAGGCCAAATCGAATCTTCGGTTCGGCGGGGTCGTGCAGCTCGCCGCGAAAACATACCGGTCTTTTGGAGAGGGTTGGTTCGCCAGATGTCTGCGCGGAAGATTGTGGCGCGCCGTACACCACCGTGAAATCGATTTCCGATTGGTTCACGTCGGGTGGAAGCACGGTGATGCCCATGGCGCGGGCTTCCGCGACGGTGCGCACCACTTTGTCGATTTTCTCTTTGTCGGCAGACAACGTTGCGCAGACGAACTCGACCGGGAAATGCGCCTTCAAATAGGCGGTCTGATAAGTGATCAGAGCGTACGCGGCCGAATGGGATTTGTTGAATCCGTAGCCTGCGAAATAAGCCATCAGCTCGAAGACTTCTTCCGCTTTTTCTTTGCTGTGGCCGCGTTCGATGGCGCCAGTGATGAAGCTCTCTTTTTGCTTCGCCATCTCGCTTTCTTTTTTCTTGCCCATCGCGCGCCGCAACAAATCGGCGCCGCCGAGCGAGTAGCCTGCCATCTGCTGCGCGATTTGCATGACTTGCTCTTGGTAAACAATCACGCCGCGGGTGTCTTCCAAGATCGATTGAAGGCTCGGGTCGGGATATTCGACTTTTTTTCGGCCGTGTTTTCGTTCGACGAAATCCGTATGCATGCCCGCGCCCATCGGGCCTGGCCGGTAGAGCGCGACTGCGGCAATGATGTCTTCAAAGCAATCGGGCCGAAGCTGCTTAAACAGGTTTTGCATGCCCGTTGATTCGAGCTGAAAGACGTTGGTGGTTTCTCCTGATTGCAGCAGCGCGAAGGTGGCCGGGTCGTCCAAGGGAATTCGGTCGAGCCGAAAAGGCTCGGAGCGGCCCGTGCGTCGATCGATCAAGCGAACCGCGATATCGAGCACGGTGAGGGTGCGCAGGCCGAGAAAATCGAACTTCACGAGCCCCGCCGCTTCCACATCGTCTTTGTGGTACTGCGTGACGAATACGTCGGGCTCGGGGCAAAAAACCGGCACGTGATTCCAAATCGGCCCCTCGCTGATCACCACGCCAGCCGCGTGCATGCCGGCGTGGCGCGTCATATTTTCGAGCTGCTCTGCGGTGTCGATGAGCTTTTTTACCGTCGCGTCTTGCTCGTAGACGGTCTTGAGACGCATCTCCGATTGCATCGCCTGAGGAATGCTCACGGTTTTCCCGTTGATCGGCTCGGGAATCAGCGTGGCGATTCGGCCTGCGTCGCCCGGCGCCATGCCCATGACGCGGCCCACGTCGCGTACCACGCTGCGGCTCTTGAGCTGATGAAAGGTTGCGATTTGCCCGACGGATTCGTGGCCGTACTGCTGCCGCACGTATTCGATGACTTGATCGCGTTTATCCATGCAGAAATCGATATCGAAATCAGGCATCGACACGCGTTCGGGGTTGAGAAAGCGTTCGAAGAGCAGGCCGTAGGGAATCGGATCGAGGTCGGTGATGCGCAGCGCCCAAGCCACCAATGAACCCGCTCCCGAACCGCGGCCTGGTCCGACGGGAACGTCATGATCTTTGGCCCAATTGATGAAGTCCTGGACGATCAGAAAGTAGCCCGAAAACCCCATCTTGGTGATGACCTCGAGTTCGCTATCGAGCCGCTTGGTGTAACGCGTGCGTTTGGGCTCGTCGGCGCCTTCTTCGATTTCGTCTTCGTCTTCGTCCAGGCGCCTTTGAAGCCCCGCGTGGGAGAGCTCGTGAAGGTAGCTGTCTTCGGTTTTGTCGTTGGGCACCTCGAAGCGGGGCAGCTGCGGATCGCTCAGTGGGTTGACCTGGCCGCCGCACATTTCGGCGATGCGTAGGGTGCTCGCGAGCGCTTCGGGCGCGTAGTGAAAGAGCTCCGCCATCTGCTCGGGGCTTTTGAGATACATCTCGGCCGAGTTGTGGTGCACGGCTTCCATATCTCGGAGCATGCGACCTGCCCCGATACACTGGAGCACGAGCTGGGCCTGGGCTTGTTCGCGTTCGAGAAAATGGCAGCAGTTGGTCGCCACCAAGGGGAGGTCTTGTTCGCGCGCAAGTTCGATGAGCACTTCGTTGAGGGGTCGATTCTCGGGGAACCCGTGGTCTTCGAGCTCCACGAAGAAATGACCCGGGTCGAAGGTTTCCCGAAGCTGCGCCATCGCGGCTCGTCCGGCGTCGATTCCCTTGGTGAGAATTTCTTGGGGCAGATAACCGGCCATGCACGCGCTGAGCGCGACCACGTCTTTGCGGTTGGCCCGCAAGACCTCGAAGTCGACGTGGGGTCCGTGGGGGCTGAACCCGTCAACCCAGCCGCTGCTCACGATGCGAACCAAGTTTTGGTAGCCCTCCTGCGACGCGGCAAGCAATACAAGGTGTTTGGGGTCTCGATGCGCCCTCGAACCAAGGCCTGAGGCTTGGCTTGCGGAGCTATCGCTGAGCGGCGGCGCAATCTGCACTTCGCAACCCACGATCGCCTTGACCCCCGCGCTAGCGCATGCGCGATGTAGCTGGAGCGCGCCAAACATGTTGCCGCGGTCGGTCACCGCGACGGCGGGCATGCCGAGCGCCTTGCAGCGGTCCACGAGCTGCGGGATGCGAATCGCGCCCTCAAGCAGCGAAAACTCGCTATGCACATGCAGGTGGACAAATTCGGCTGGCATAAGCGTGCACCATAGCCCAGATTTTGCGCCGCGACGGTTCCAGATTCTCGGGCCGCCCCCGGGCGTTTTGCGCGGCGGCGGTTTGCATGGTTTGGGGGCCCGTGCTAGCTCCTCCCGCCTTGCGGCGGGACCCCGGAGCTGGGGACCCGAACTCTGGAGACGACAATGAAGAAGTCCCCCCTTACCCAGGTAAAAGAACGATTCGGTGAAGACCGGAGCGAAGCCAAGTCCAAACTCGTCGCCGCCGTGCGGGCGCTGAGCGATTCGGGGTTGTGGATCGACCGAGTCAACGGCGACAAGGGACTTGAATGCGTCTCCAATCGCAAACTGCTTCACCTACACGACGTACTGACGCAGGTTCAATCGGCATTTGGCAATCGCGAAGGGCTCATCGACGCCATTCTCAAAGCAGAAAAGCGCGAGAAAGACGAAGGCTTCAAAAGCCGTCTGGAAGGCCAGTCCACGCCGCGGCTGTGGGACTATCATCGCAGCTGACGATTTTAATTTGAGGGTCTGGCACCCAGACCCTCTCGTCGGGGTACGACCCCGCCGATTCACCCAAGCTGCTGTTTTTTTAGGGTCTGGCACCCAGACCCTCTGGCTGGGATACGATCCCAGCCATTCACCCAAACTCCCCCGCCAGGCTGTGTTTTCTGAGGGTCTGGCACCCAGACCCTCTCGTCGGGGTACAACCCCGCCGATTCACCCA
>JANQQS010000029.1 GCA_028284955.1 Myxococcota bacterium
TGACCCCACACAACCAGGTCACGTGCATCCTGGCGGGGGAGTTTGGGTGAATCGGCGGGGTCGTACCCCGACGAGAGGGTCTGGGTGCCAGACCCTCAATCAATATAGAGCAGTGGAATTTTGGCCTGAGCGCGAGCGCCCCGGCAGCGCAGCCCGGATGACGCACAAATAGTGCTTCGTCCGGGCGAGCAGGGGAGGCAAGCCGCGGTCAGGCCAAAAGGCCGCTGCTCTAGCTGAAGTTGGCGGTGTGCCGCTTACTCTCTCGAAGTCGCGCCTTCTTGCCGCGTAGCTCGCGCAAGTAGTAGAGGCGCGCACGTCGGATGTGCCCGCGGGCGACGATTTCCACTTTCTCGATACGCGGCGAATGGAGCGGAAAGATTCGCTCGACGCCCACCCCGTAGGACACTTTTCGCGCGGTGAAACTTGCTCCGATGCCGCCACCCGTGCGCCGGATCACCACTCCCTGAAACACCTGCACGCGCTCTTTTTCCCCCTCGCGAATGCGAAAGTGAACCTTCACCGTGTCGCCGACTCGGAATGCGGGAAGTTCGCGAAATTGCTCGCGTTCGATTCGCTGAATGATGGGCACGTTGCACGTCATGGAGGCGCTGAGGTAGCACTAGGACTCGTCGCGGTCAACTCCCAAGACCATCATTTTCCAAGCGCTAACGCCTCGGAATCGCCAAATAGCCGGTCGAACATAATCGCCGCGGCGGCACGGACCGAGAGGTGATTGTAGTCCGCGTTCGCCTGAATCGACTCCAGCACGTGATGCGCGACGGCGTACACGCTGTCGGCCAGCCCATGTCCCGTTCCGAGCACAATCAATACCGGACGATCGTTCGAAGCGATGCGCGCGCGCGCATCTTCAAAACTCACCATACCAGGCTGTCGCCGCGCGGTGGTCGCGTAGACCGTGGGCTCCGCTGAGTGGGTCCGCTCGACATGCGCGCACGCCGCTTCGAGGCTCTCGACCTCCTCCACCAGCCGAAGCGCTTCGCCTCGCTTGGGAACCCGTCGCGCTCCTTTTCCCCCATCGAAATGGGAACGAATCCGAGACACAATCCGCCTTTGGGCCTCGATCGGGGTCACCACGAAGTAGCCCGATAGACCATAGGTACGTGCGGAGCGCGCAATGTCGTGCACATCCAGATTCGTCACCGCGGTGGTCACCACCTCGCCCGTTCGGTCAACGACAGGGTAATGGACCAACGCGCAATATACTGACGGCATCATTCGCCTTTCCGGCTTTGGTCCATCTGCATTTCGCTCAGCCACTCACGCTCTTCTTCGTCGAGATCCGCGCAGCGCAGCAAATCCGGACGACGCTCCAACGTTCGTCGAATGGACGCGCGACGACGCCAGCGTTCGATTTCGCCATGGTCTCCAGAAAGCAGCACGTCGGGAACCCGCTTTCCGCGAAATTCCGCCGGACGCGTGTATTGCGGATATTCGAGCCGCGACGCGGAGTGAGATTCATCGGGGGCAGACCGAGGATTTCCCAGGACGCCCGGAATCAATCGGCTGATTGCCTCGATAATCACCAATGCGCCCGCTTCACCGCCGAAGAGGACAAAATCACCAATCGAGATCTCTTCATCCACGAAATCGCGGATGCGCTCATCAAACCCCTCGTAACGCCCGCAAATCACCGTCAGATGAGATTCCTTGGCGAGCCGAACCGCGTCGCGCTGCCGAAACGGCGTACCCTGCGGGGAGAGAAGAACTCGCCGCCCGCGGACGCCTCCGTTTTGCTCGTCCGCACGGTCCATCGCCGAAACCATAGGCCCGGGCATCAGCAGCATGCCTTGTCCCCCGCCATAGGGCGCGTCGTCAACCTGCTGGTGCCGGTCCGTGCACGTGTCCCGTGGATTGACGATGCGATGCGTCACGAGGCCTGCGCGCACGGCTTTGCCGAGCAATCCGGTGTCCAGCGAACGAAAAAAACCCGGAAACAACGTCACAATGGAGAAGTGCATATCACGCTCGCTCCAGCGGCATTTGGTCCCAGCCACGAACGCGCACCGTGCCAGCCTCTAGGTCGACCCCTTCGATCCATTCCTCCACCACGGGCACCTCGCGATACCCGCCAGCGCACCGCACCCGGAGACAGTCAACGGAGGGGTAGCGCACGACATCGCTCACGTCCCCGACCTTTTGGTCGCCGGACCAAACCGCAAGCCCGATCAAGTCGAGCCAGTAGAATTCCCCAGGGTCGGCGGGGGGCAACGCGCTCTTGGGCACGCAAATTTCCGCCATTCTAAGGTCTTCTGCGCGCTCTCTTGATTGCACACCCTCCACCGCAAGAAGCACCGCCTTGGGCACATAGCGAACTTGGAGAGGACACGCCTGTCGCGCTGTTCCGTCAGGAAACTTCAGCCACATCTCCTGGTTCGGCGACAGAATTTTTGAATCAGGATTGTATAGGTGGACGCGAACCATGCCGCCGACGCCGTGGGGCTTTGTGACAACCCCCAATGCAACCAGCGACTCGTCTTGCTTACTCAAGAATCTCGAGAATCGCGCGCTTGCGAAGCTTAGCCGAAGTTGCCGAGAGCACGGTGCGGATGGCGCGGGCGGTACGACCGTCCTTGCCGATCACCTTGCCGAGGTCGCTAGGCGCCACCGTCAGTTCGAGCACCCACGCGCGGTCCTCTTCCACGACCGCTACCTCTACGGCGTCGGGGTCGTCGACCAAAGATCGGGCGATGTATGCCACCAACTCTTTGAGCTGCTCCATGTTCACTCCTCTGCTGGCCTGGCCGCCGCCCGCGAGCCTGTCCCTCGCGCGTTCGTCGGGCGACCGAGGCTACGCAGCCTGAGACTTGCGGAGCAGGTTGGCGACTTTCTTCACTCGATCGCTTACCTGCGCGCCTACGCTTTGCCAGTGAGCGAGCCGATCATAGTCGAGCCGCGCCTCGGTGATGGGACGACTGGGGTCGTACGTTCCGAGTTCTTCGATGAATCGCCCATCGCGCGGGTTGGACTTGTCAGTCGCCACGATGTGATAAAAAGGCCGCTTTTTACAACCGGCGCGGGCCAATCGAACCTTGACCATGAAGCACGTTCCTTCGTCCAGAAAGGCCGGAAAGCTAACCGGGGCGCACGAACTCGTCAAGTCGAGCCGCTATCCCGTTCCCTTTCGCTTCTCTGTCGAGCCTAGTTTGGCGATTCGTCGCCGGGTTCCATACCGGGTGCTGCAACGGCATGGAGCGCGGAGGCGTCGTCGCCGGCCAGGTCTTCGTCCGCGTGCATGTGTTGGAACCGGCGGCTATTTGGATGATAGCGGCGTCGACTGCACCGCACCGCATCAGGTCGGCTCTCGGCGCGAACCCACCGGGACGGTTTCACGGGCGCATGGGATCCGCTTCGATGCTGAATCCCAGGACGAAACAAGGACGCCGGGTCGCAATTTTTGCCTTGATGGAGAAACTCGAAATGCACGTGGGGACCACGGCTGATTCCGGTGTTGCCGACCAGTGCGATGACATCGCCGCGCTGCACGCGTTGCCCGGCGTACACTTTGTTTTTCGAGTTGTGGGCGTAGACCGTGACCCATCCTCCGCGATGAACGAGAAGCACGAGATTTCCGTACCCCCGAATCTCATTGCCAGAGTACGCGACGATTCCCGAAGCCGCCGCCCGAACGTCCCAGCCTGTGCGCCCCATGATATCGACCGCGAGGTGATAACCGTCTTCGCCGGAACCGTAGCCGCGAACGAACCATCCTTGTTCCACGGGCCAAAGCAGAGAGCCGGGCGCCCGTTCACCGCCGCCCACCGCTTCGAGCCATCTTGGATCGACCGAACCGCCGAGCAGTCGGCCAGCTGCTTGGGTCGATCCAAGACCGAGCCGGTCGGCGAGTCGTCGCGCTTGATGCGGACGCATGATCGAAGACGCAAACGCATGCATCCAGTTCTTCGGAGCACCGCGCGACCATTCCGCTTGCGTCGCGCCGCGATGCTGCGCCATGCGATACTCAAGCGCAAAACGAGGTTGGGTGGTTTCTCGGAGCGACCAACCCGCATAGACACAAGTCCCGCACAGCGCCGGGACAATCAACCCGAGCAACCAGACTCCCCCCCGCGGAATGCGAATTGTCGAAGTCGCGCGACCTTTTCGACGAACCCAAGTGACGGACCAGGCTGAACTCGCCAATCCGCCTGCCGCGTCGCCCGGGCGCTCGATTCGGGCTATCCGCTCGTTCCGGGGGCGAGGCGCTTCACGTTCGGGAGCGAAGCACGGAGGGGGCAGCGTATCGCTGAAGCTCATTCGCCTCCCAGCGACGGGTCAAAAGTGTCCGCCGAATCGAATGAAGGGTCCGCATCGATATGCAGGGCCGCGCGCACCCGGGCGCCTTCTTCCTCTTGTTGCCATAGCGCTTGGAGCTGCCAGCCGACCCAGACGCCGCCGATTCCAAGCGCCATCAACAGACCCATCAGACCGGCGAATACGAACCCGCTGATCCGTAGCGTTGAACGTCCCGGAGCGCTGACTATGATCATGGTTCGTTTGCCCTCCTATCGATCGAGCGACTCGGCTCGCGCTCGCCTCGCGTCCCCGTGTCTCTTGGGGCATCACTCGCCATTGTAACCAAAACGGCATTTTAATTAAATGATGTTGATAAATTTTGGCATACCTGTGAACACATGGTTGCCTCGAGTCACTCACCTGCGTCGTGTGTGGGTGGTCGTGGTCCTCGGCGCCGGGCTTGGAAGCACGTTGTCCAGCTGCTCGGGATCAAACTCGAACACCTCCGACGTACCCCCTGAGCCTTCTTTTCGGATCGGTATCATGACGGATCTCAAGGGTTACCTGGAGCCCTGCGGCTGTACGAGCCATCCGCTGGGAGGCATCGATCGGCTTGCGCACAAGGCGCGCACGCTGCGCCAGCAGGGACCGTTGCTCCTCGTAGCGGCGGGCAGCACATTGTTCCACGGTGCCCCGCCCAAAGACATCACGCACGATACTCAAGAGCGATGGCGCGCAGAAACCGTTGCTCGAGCACTGCGAGAACTCAACGTATCGGCTGTGACTCCAGGTCCTACCGATTTTCTTCGTGGGGTCTCTTTGTTTCAGAAGCTCGCGAGTACGTCCGACGCGGCATGGCTGGCGGGAAATGCGGCGCCGGCGCCTCTTTCAGCATCGCCTCCGACGTCGCCCCCAGATTTGACCTCAACGCGGGTGACGAAGGTCAAGACGCGCGAGGGTGAAACGGTGAAGGTGGGCATCTTCGGTGTGTCGGACCTCCGAGACGCCGACGGATCCGCGCCCGAAGGGTTGGCCATTCAGCCACGGTCGAGCCTCGCACAAACCGCCAAGAAGCTCGCCGCGGAGCTTACGCGAAAAGGTGCCAACCTACGAATCGCGCTGGTGAGTGGATCGCGCGCCGACGCGAAAGCCGTAGCGCGTGCCTCGGCTGTTGATTTCGTGGTGCAGGCCGGGCTCGACCGGGCCGAAGCCCTTCCCCCCGAGCGCAGCGGGTCGAGCTGGCTGCTTCATGCAGGACGACAAGGACAAGGCCTTGTGGTGGTGGACATCTGGGTTCCCGCCGTGGCGTCGTGGACCAAAGGCCGACGCTTCACCGACCGAAGCACGTGGAGCCGAGAATCGGCTGTGGAATCGCTTCGTGTCGAACGAGACGAGCTGGCCGAACGCATCAAAAAATGGAAGCGAAGCGGCTTTCGCGCCGAGGATATCGCCGCTCAAGCGGCACGGCTGAAACGAATCGACCAGCAAATCGCCAGCCGAAAAACGCTGCCCCCGTGGTCGGGGGGGCTCGCGTTTGCGGCCACGTGGAATACCTTCGGCCCTAAAGCGCCTTCTCATGCCGGAATGCGCAAGCGCGTCGAAGCGCACCATCGCCGGGTGAACCAGCACAACAAGCGAGCCCTTGCCGGCCAAACCCCGCCCGCTCCTGCGCCGGGGCAACCGTCCTATGTGGGCTCGCAGACCTGCGGGAACTGCCATGCGCCCGCGCTCGCGTGGTGGAAGCGCACCCCTCACGGACGTGCCTACAACACGCTCGTCACGCGACACAAGGAATACAACTTGAATTGCGTGGGGTGCCACGTCACCGGATACCGACGCCCCGGAGGGAGCACGGCGACTCATCTGCTCGGCGGCGCACTCCGCAACGTGGGATGCGAAAACTGCCACGGTCCGGGTTCAAACCACGTCGCCGCGCCATCTCTCGACAACATCGAACGCGACGCCGCAGAAAGCACGTGCCGAGGATGCCACAACCCCGAGCATAGCGATCGATTTCACTACGACACATATCGACGCCTGCTGATCATGCCCGGACACGGCCAGCCACCCAAAGGAGCTTCATGAGCCCGCTATTCCTGTTATTGACGCTCCTCCTAGGTTTGCTTCGAGCTGGCTGCAGCGCTCCCCACCGGTCCTCCCACACGCGAAACGCGCCTGCCTCCACCGCTACGTCAGGTGCGGCGCAGCCGAGCGACACCCGGCCATCACCGCGCGATACCCAGACACGTGTTGCACGCTCACGGCCCGCAAACATCAACCTGCTCGACGAAACCTATCGCGACCACCGCGCGCGTCGAGTATTGCGGGGGCGCGCCAGCTACTACCATGACTCGCTCGCCGGCAATCCGACCGCCACGGGCGAACCGTACGACCCGGCCGCGTTTACGGCGGCGAGCCGTACGCTTCCCTTCGGTACGATCGTCCGCGTCACGCGGGTCGATACCGGGACATCGGTGACCGTTCGGATCAACGACCGAGGCCCCTTCCGCCGCCGCCGGCGCATTTTGGACCTCTCACGAGCCGCCGCCGAGCAACTCGAGATGATTCGGCGCGGCGTGGTGCGCGTACGCGCCGAGGTGTTGGATAAGGTCGACTAACGTAGTTACCGCGCATCGACGATTCGTCGGGGATCGATACCCGCTTACGTATCGACCGTCGCGCCTCCGCAGCTCGAACCGGAACCTGCAGTACAGCCAAAGCAATGGCGACCCGTCTCGATGCGCCTGCGGTCCAGCAAAAGCGCGTCGAAATCTCGGATATGCTGCGGAACCGAAGCCTCGACCGGCATTTCAAGCATCTGGTTGAAATCGCAATCGTACAGTGTGCCATCCCAACCGACTGACAGCGTGTTGCGACACATCACCCCGCTCGCGGCCGCAGCATTAAAGCTGAGCACCAAGCGCTCCATATAGGCTTCGAAGTTTCCGCTTTCCAACAGCCATTCAAGATATCGACTAATGGGCATGTTGGTGATCGTGTACAACGCGTCGAACTTCACTCCATGATTGCGCCACAGCTCGCGTTTCCAGTCGCGCTCCAGGGACTCTTGAGCGCTCGGAAGAAACGCGCCCACGGGGTTGGTGACGAGCACCAACCGAAGCCCCGAAACGCCATCGCCATAGCCCAACGCATTCAGCCGTCGAAGCGCCCGAATGCTCGCCGCATGAACGCCGTCGCCGCGTTGCCGGTCGGTACCGAGCGCCCGATAGTGAGGAAGCGAGCACACCAGCTCCACCTTATGCGCAGCGAGAAACTCGGCGAGGTCGTGGTGGGGCGCGGTTTCTAGAATCGTGAGATTGCAGCGGTCGATAACCGTGCGGCCGAGCTCGCGACACTGCTCTACGAACCAACGAAAAAGAGGGTTCATCTCCGGAGCGCCACCCGTGATGTCGACCACCGGGATCTCGGTGGACCGGAGCGCGCGAAGACACGCCTCCATGGTCTCCTGAGTCATCACTTCCCGTCGGTCGGGTCCAGCGTCGACGTGACAGTGACGGCAGGTCTGGTTGCACACCTTTCCCACGTTGACTTGAAGAATCTCGATGCCCGTCGAAGAGAGGGGCCATAGACCGGCCTCTTGCAGCGCTTCGTCGAAGTTGTACGCATCTCCCAACTGGCCGAGCGTTGTCCGCTGCGCCGCGCTTGAAGCCAGCGGCAGGCGTCGCGCCTGCATGGAGGTTCGAGGATAAGAAAGCATTTAACTCATCGGCTCCTTGATGGATGGACGACTCCTACATACTCAGCTTACGAACGTGATGGCGCATTTGAACGCCATGAATCAACGATGCCCCTCCTCGAATCGCCGCCGCAATGTGCACGGCCTCAGTCATCTGCTCGGCGTCGGCGCCTTTCTCCAGGCATGACTTGCTATACGCGTCGATGCAGTACGGACATTGCACACCGTGCGCCACGGCAAGCGCGATCAACGCTTTTTCCCGCGCGCTCAGCGCGCCTTCGGCGAATACCGCCTGATACCAATCAAAAAATTTGTCGGCGAGCTCGGGAGCATGCTCTCTGATGTCGGAGAATTTTTTGAGGTCAGATGCATCGTAATAAGAATCGCTCATGACTATTCCTGTCTTTGGTAGATATGCCGTAGCGCGCGCAATGTTACACGGGGCGGTGGGTTTGCGCCTTTGGTGACCTGAACGCGCGCCCGCAGTACGATGGCCAAAATGGATGTTGCGCGCACACTCGAACCCCAGGGCAACCTTCAAGGCCAGATCCTCGGCGGCCTGTATCGGGCCCTACGACCGATTGGGTCAGGCGGGATGGCCGTGGTCTATGCGGGAGAACATGTTCGACTCGGTCGCCGCGTGGCGCTCAAAGTGGTCCAGCCGCAATACGCTCAGCGCTCCGAAGTGCACGCTCGTCTCGTCCGAGAAGCGAAAGCGGCGTCAAGAATCCGCTCGCCCCATACCATCGAGGTTCATGACCTGGTCGACGCGCCAGACGGGCGCGCGTGCATGGTTACCGAATACCTCGCCGGCCAAGACCTTCAAGCCGTACTCGAACGCCGCCGACGATTGCCGCCCGAGCTCGCTCTCGACCTATCCATTCAGATCGCCGATGGTCTGCGCGCCGCGCATGCTCGCGGCATCGTCCACCGCGACATCAAACCGGCAAATATTTTCCTGGTTCAAGAAGACACCGAGCTTCGCGCCAAGATCGTCGACTTCGGGGTGGCGAAGTTCGCCGAACCGGCCGCGATCACCTGCGCCGGTGCCGTCGTAGGCACGCCCTGCTACATGGCGCCGGAGCAAGCGAGAGGCGCCTCTCATGCCGATGAGCGCGCGGACGTATACAGCGCGGCAGCGGTGCTCTACCGCATGGTGACCGGCCGCCCTCCTTATCCCGGAGGAGCTGACGCCAACACCACGTTGGCGCGTCTTCTTTCACGCCCGCCGCCCGCGCCGGCCGCAGTGCGCCCCTCGCTACCGAGCCCTCTCTGCGCTGTGGTCGAACGCGGCATGGCGCGTGACCCGGAGGATCGCTATGCGACATCGAGCACGTGGCGGGAGGCGTTGGTCGAATGCCGCCACGCTTTGGGGAAGCCGCAAGTTGGCGAGTTGTCGCAGCTCGCAGCCTACGTAGGACGCCGCGCCCTTCAGTGGAGCGGAGGCTGCGCATTGTTGCTGTCCGCCGCAGCAGCCATTCGGGGCGACATCCCCCTGTTCACCGCCGCGATCTATGCCACCGGGGCAATCGCCGGAGCCCACGCATATCGAGCTCGGACGCTGTTTTTCCAGGGTCTGGCACCCAGACCCTCTCGCCCGGGATACGATCCCGGGCGATTCACCCAAGCTCCCCCGCCAGGACCCACGTAACCTGGTTTCGTTAGGGAGAATTGCGGGAGATGGTTCGAGTTGGGGTCGTCGCCTGCACGCAGTCTTGTCCTAAACGATGAAGCCCAACGTAACCGGGGCCCCGCCGCTTCGCGGTGGGGCGGACGCGCAAGCGGCCGGAGTCGGGAGGGGGACCCGAGCGGGTCTTACCCGCACGGGGGAGGGTTTGCTTCAAACCCTCCAGAAAACACAGCTCCCCCGCCAGGACCCACGTAAACTGCTGGCGTGAGTGGTGGACTGCCCCTAGCGGACTCGATGGAATAGCGTATGTGGTCGCTCTACGCGCGCGGCCGAAAACGGTAGGAGCGTCAACGTGCCTTGCACGCTCGTGAGCCGGCCGGCCAGCCACGTGGGATCGCTGTCGGCCGCAAAATCAACGAGCGATTCGTAGTACCCGCTC
Organism: Myxococcota bacterium; assembly: GCA_028284955.1. Lineage (GTDB taxonomy): Bacteria > Myxococcota_A > Polyangia > Polyangiales > Houyiibacteriaceae > JANQQS01. The sequence continues at coordinate 10,018 of JANQQS010000029.1, forward strand.
CCCGCTTCCCGAGCGATCGGAAGCGCGCAGTTGGCCTCATCACGCGGAAGCAGCCCTCGGTCGCGCTCACATTCGGTCGGCGCAACAAGGCAAAACGGTTCCGACAATCCGGGAAATGCTTTAAGTGCCTCGCGAAAATCCTCGCCCAGCGAGGCAAAGTCGCGCGTGGCGCCCGACGCGATGCGCTCCCAGCTCGATTGTTGCACCATCGCGGAAACCGAATATTGGAGCACCCGAATACGTCGCGGGCGTACGCCGTATCGAACCTCCGCCAGGCCGACCTGAAGCTGGCGCGGACAGGGACCCAAGGAACCCGGCTGTCCGCGAACCACTTCTTCGCAGAAGACTTCGCTCGACTCCGCGTCCACGAGGTAGCGCCGTTCGATCTCTGCTCGCTGTGTGCCTGACACCAGTTCGCGACCCACTTCGACCAGCGTTCGCTCGGTGAGAATTTCGACGTCACCGTCCACGGCGGGACGCTCTCCGAGCCCTGGTCCGCCGAGTCTCGGTCCGCCGAGCCACGACAGAACGCGCCGGCGACCTTCAGTCGACCGTTCTCCTGCACGCATATCCACAACGAGGCGCGACGCTCCGTCCAACAGTCGTGCAATGTGTTCGGTATTCTGCCGCACAAGCGCGGCTTGAAGCTGACCAATCCATCGTGCGAGCCCCACCGGAACAGGCCCCACGCATCGCAGAAGGCGTGAAAAGCCTTCGTCCACCGACGGTGAGCCATGTGCGGCGCGGGTTCCCAAACGCACTACTGCGGTGATTAGATCATCGAGCGCGTCGGCCATGGTGTCCGATTCGTCCCGCGCGCCCGAGCTCTTTACCTCAGAGGCGGCCGCGGCCTGAATCTCCACTTCGGACGTGGCGCTCAGCAGTTCACCCCCCGCGAGAAGCTTGAGGGCTCGACGTACAAAAGGACCATCGGACTCACCGTCGCTGGCGAACGCGTGCAGCGTGCCTCCTCGAATGCTGAGCGTCACTAGCTCGGCGCGATCGGCGATGTGAACATCGAACGTCGCCCGTTGCACATTCAAGCCGAGCATGCTCCGCATGGCTTCTTGACGGTAGCGTTCGAGGGCATCGGACGTCCCCGTCGCCACCGCTGCCCCCACATTGGATCGATTCGATTCTTTGGCTTGGTTCGGTTCTTTGGGTTTGATCGATTTTGCTTCGGTCATGCCGCAGTCCTCCGCAGCACCTCGTACCGCCGCTCGAGCTCAAAGCGAAGGGGAGCAGGCGCCCGGCGCAAATCGAGCGTGAGCACCTCGCCCATCAGCCCGCGCGCGACGTCGAGCCGACCGTCTCGTTCCACTTGCTCGGCGCGACGCAAAAAACAGCGAGCAAGCGCACGAATCACGATTGGGTTTTTCTCGACCCAATCGCGGTCCGCCTCGATAGCGCGACGAAACGCGCCCAGCGCTTGCGCGTACCGCTCGCGTCGAGAAAGCGCCATGGCGATGGCGACCAGCGGGGCGCTCCATCGCGTCCGGCGCCCTGCCGCCGACTCAAAACGCGCGATGGCGCGACGAAGCCCGCCTATCGTAAGCCAAAGGTGTCCGACGACGAAATCAAACCATCCGCGAACCCGCTGCCCGGCCGGCGCAGGACGCGCAATCGCTTCGCCCTGCCCCGGCTGCCTCAGGATCAACATGGTGTCGTCGACCTCTTCGCCACGCAGCTCGATGCGTGCCGCAATAGCACTGTAGGAGTCTTCGATTTCTGCCCGCAGCGCCGATACGTGAGTACGCGATCGCAGCTGTCCCAGCCGCTCAAGCGCCCTTCGGTCACCGATGCGCGCCAACGTGCGCACTGCCTGAGCCACCACGCGATCGTCGGTGTGATCGAGAAAGCCCACCACCACGCTGATCTCTTCCGCTCCCCCGAGTGTTTCGAGCGCCTCGAGCGCGGAACGAACAACATTCGCCGCGCCAGCGTCCAGCAATCCTCGGACGTAGTCTTTGCCTCGTCGGTCGCCGAATGCACCGAGCGCTCCGGCGACCAACGCCCGCGGAATGTCGAACACGCTTCGTTCGTACAGTCGAGCCAGCGCGGGGGCACACCGCGGGTCGTCGATGCGTCGCAGCGCGCGGGCCGATTCCGCGACCAGGGCTGCGCTATCGCTTTCGAGCAGCATAATCAGCGTCGGCGCCAGCCGCCGGTCGCCAGCGTATCGAATCGAAGACAACAGCGCCCGCTGCGCTTCTTGCTCGCCCGAATCTCCCGCGCGTTCGAGTGCCGCTGCGATATGGGCGATGAATACGTCGGGAAGGTCTCGCAGCCGAGTGAGCAGCTGGACTCGTTGGTCGCCGGGCAGCGCGGCAATCGGGTCCGTCGCCCGCTCCGCTTCCCAATAGGCATGAATATCGAGCTCCACCGCGGAAAGCTGTTTTCGCCACGCTTCGTATTCCGCGCGCGCATCTCGCCCCGCGCTTCCTGACAATCGCCGTCGTACTTCCGCGAGCTCATACGCGAGCTCGACGTCTCGTGCATCGCTGAGCACCGCGTGCGCCGCACGCGTCTCCTCTCCGCTCAAGCCCCCGGCGGCAAGGGTCGTCCCGATGCGGTTCACCGCCGCGCGGCGCTGATCCAGCGAGCCGCCGCGGAGCACCGCCACCAGCGTCCGAATATTGTCCAGCTGGTCCACCGCGATCGCGTTTGGCTCGGTGGGCCGTCCGGCATTGAGGCGACCGAGAAACGAGGCGTCGCCCCCCGCGCCGTGCTCCGCAATGGAAGCAAGGCCATCGACCTGAACGCCCGCGGTCTCCACGTCCGGGAGCTCCACCCGCGCGATCTGGCAGGCCGCCAGAATTTGCACCAGCGACCGAGCCACGTCGCGATCATCTGCGTCGGTGGGTAATCCGAGCTCCTGGCGTACGTCAACCGCCTCAGAAGCGCGAATGCCTTCGGCCAAAGCACGCTGGAGCGTCTGAATCCTTGGCTCAAACCTTCGTGTCATCGCCCCCCGTCGCGTCCACCTCGTCGTCTCCGAGATCGATGCTCTCAGCAATGTCGATCTCGTGATTTTCGTCGCACCATTGTGAATCGCTGCCCGCGAAATCGCGCTCGTCCTCCATGTCGATTTTGTACAGACTCGGATCCACCGGCTCAGAATCTGCTCGCGTTCGAGTACATTCCGCTTCGTCGAGCAGTTCGCCAACGTCCAGCTCGCTAAGCTCACCTCTGCGGTCATCTTTGTCCATTGGTTCGGCTGCGCCGAGACGGTCTCGGGGCGGCGGACGTGAAAAATCCTCAACGCCCCAATCGTCCGCCTCGTTCTCGCTCGATTGGTCTTCCGAAGTGCCGTCGATGGGCGGCAGGTCGGGCAGTACGTCGTCGTCGCTCGGTTTCTTCATCTTTTCATGAAGATAATCGGCCTGCGGAGAAGAAGAAACCCTCCCCCGCGTGACCGGGGCCCTACGCGCCCTCCGGGTTCCCAAGTCGGGCCATCACCGACTGAAGATCCTCCCAGACCGCGCGCTTGAACTGGGGGCTTCTGAGCAAGAATGCCGGATGGTACGTCGACATCACGGGGATGCCACGAAAGCTCCCCCAACGTCCCCGCCAACCCCGCCCTCCAGGCTCGGTTTGACCCAGGTTTTCAGCCGCGCAACGTCCGAGGGCCACCATCGCACGGGGCGCCACCGCTTCTAGCTGAGGCACCAGGAACCGCGCACATGCCTCAGCTTCAGCGGGCACCGGCGTACGGTTCTGTGGGGGCCGGCACTTCACGATGTTGCAGATGTACACATCCTCCGGACGAAACTTCATGGCTGAAATCATGCGGTCCAGCAGTTTCCCCGCTGGCCCAACGAACGGGCGCCCCTGCTGGTCTTCGTGAAAACCGGGTCCCTCTCCCACGAACACCAAGTCTGCGGTAGCCGAACCTCGTGCGAATACGCTGCGGGTGCGGCCGCGATGCAACGCGCAATCGGTGCACGATGCCGCCTCGGTCGTGAGTATCTCGAGCGAGACGCCCTGCGATGAAGGGCCCTGCGTTGACGCGCGCTGCGTTGACGCGCGCTGCACTGAGGGATCTTGCGACGGCAGCCCAACATCACGCTGCGCATCCGCGCCCGCACGATGTTGAGCCGCATCGCCCGCCTCCGGCAGAAAACCCCGAAGGTCTTCCTCATAACGCAGTAGCTCGCGTACATCCGCGACCAGAGCCCCCCACTCGCGCCTCGTTTCCTCGTCCACGTCCCGCCGCGTAGCTGCGCTGCGCGGCCCGAGCAAGTCGATCGCGCCACGCTCGTGTTCGTTGACTTCCGGGCAGGCGTGCAGATAACCTCAGACGGCTAATGATTCCGAAGGCATAACTTCGGAGGGGAGAACACCGTGGCGTCCCGGGCTCGAGTCATCGCAGCTGGCGAAACAAATGTGGGAATGAAACGTACCCACAACGAAGACAACCTGATGTTGATCGACGACGACCACCTCTACGTGGTTGCGGATGGCATGGGAGGGCACGCATCGGGGGAAGTGGCGAGCCAAATGGCGATCGATACTCTGCGCGACTTCTTCAGCGCCACCAGCGCCGACCCCGAAGCGACTTGGCCCTACAAGATGGATAAGTCGCGCGGGTACGAAGAAAACCGGCTCATCACGAGCATCAAGCTCGCCAACCTCAAGATCTACGAAGCCGCCCAACGGAACGCCAAGCTGCGAGGGATGGGCACCACCTTGGTGGGCATTCTCGTCGTCGAAGAGGGCGTTCTCGTGGCCCACGTAGGAGACAGTCGCGTCTACCGATTGCGCAACGGGGTGCTCCAGCAGCTCACGGAAGACCATTCGCTCCTCAACGACTACATCAAAATGAAGCGCCTCTCCGAAGAGGAAATCAAAAACTTCCCCCACAAGAACGTCATTGTGCGCGCGCTGGGAATGAAAGAGTCCGTGAAGGTCGACACCCAAATCGACCGACCGCAGCCCGGCGACATCTACGTCCTCTGCTCCGACGGCCTTTGCGGCCCCGCCAGCGACGAAGAAATCCAGCAAGTCATTTCGTCCCACAGCGACCTCAAGACGGCATCGAACAAGCTCATTGAGACCGCGAACGGCAACGGCGGGCCGGACAATATTACGGTGGTGCTGGCCAAGGTCATGGGCGTCGGCTGACTCGAGCAGTGGCCTTTTGGCCTGAGCGCGGCTTTCCTCCTCGCTCTCTCCCTGCGAAAGGCTCAGAGCCTTCCTCAGTCGTTCGCTGCGGGGGCGCTCGCGCTCAGGCCAAAATTCCACTGCTCGATGGGATGCGACTTAAGCTGCAATCAGCCAATCTGGTCACTGCGTTGGTGTTGCGAATTGCGGTTGGTGTCGCGATTTGCGTGGCAATCAAGCGATTTGATCGCGATTCAGCGGTGGTCAACGGAGCGTGGCCACGACCCCATATTTTCACGAAGCGGGATTTCATGAAGCGGGCCATCGCCTTGCTGGGATCCATCGTTGCTTTGTAGCCCGGTAACCACAACGCTGCGAAATCGATTCCAGTCGAGCGTACAGTGGTAGGTATTGTTCACTTTCGGTTCTGGGGAACGTTTTAGAAGGCCGTCGCGGCGCTCTTGAACTCGAGGGTTCGCCGGAGTGCTCCAGCGGCGTGAAGAGCAAACGACATGCCCGCGGCGGGGAGCGAGTGGTTGAGCGCGTGGGCGGCGGCGATGGAGATTGCGGCGTGACGCGAGCGCGGGATGATTCGACGGGCTGTTTGCGCAGCGAGTTGGCCAACTGGATCGGGGGCGAGTTGATTCAGCACGCACGCGCAAAACGGGTCGCCAGACTGCGCGAGCGCGTAGCGCGCGGCTCGGGCGAGACCGCTCGTCTGCAGGTGCGCGGCGGTTTGGGCCGAGTGTAGGTTGTAGTACGCAGCGATTGCGCCAAAATCCCGCAAGTGCGCTCGCTGTGCGGGACCGAATCGGCTCTTCGCGAAGTGGCCCACCGCGTGCGCAAACATGTCGAGCGGGTCGGGGATATACACTGGGGCACCGAAGAGTTCGTGGTTCACCCGCGCGCGCGCAAACAGCTCGGCAGTCGGAAGACGAAATAGTCTCCGCCCGAAGAGTCGCTGGTGGAGATCGACAGTCAAAGGATTCCTCGCTCCGCGCAGCGGAAGCGCGGTGTCGTCTCTTCCTTTCGGTCCGTTGTAAAACCCGCGGACGCGGAGCTCCTGCGCGGCCGACCGGAGCTGGCCCATGGGAACGAGCAGGTCCACGTCGGAGATGTCCCGAGTGTCGTCGTCTCGATAGACGGTGGGCAACAAGAGCGCGCCTTTGAGCGGCATCACTGCAATGTTTCGTGCGGCGAGCAGGGTGGCGACCTGGCGAACGCGCTGCTCGGCAGCAATCCGCTTGCCAAAGATGGCCGCTGCGGATGCGTCCGGATGCGCCGCGGTTTTGGTCATCGCTGGCCCCCTGCGGGGTCATGTAATGTAATTTCAATCACTTGAAGCGAACAAAAGCCAAACCCAGCGGCCGATTCAGAGCGCATATCTGAATGTCTGTCCCCTTGCCCGGCACCTATCACCAAGGTAACTAACCCACCCGGCGGCCCAGCGTCCAACCGCGACCTGAGGCTGCGCAGCAACGAAAGGGACGTTCGTGAAAGTTTGCATGGTAGGCACCGGCTACGTGGGCCTGGTGAGCGGCGCGTGTTTCGCAGAGACCGGCAACGACGTGGTGTGCGCGGATATCGACGCCGGCAAAGTCGAGCGCCTGAATCGCGGCGAGATTCCTATCTTCGAGCCAGGGCTCGAAGAAGTGGTGCACCGCAACGTTCAGGGCGGCCGCCTGCGCTTTTCTTCCGACGTCGGCAGCTCTATCGCCAGCGCGCAAGCGGTGTTCGTGGCCGTCGGCACCCCGCCTCGTCGAGACGGCGCGGCAGACCTTAGCGCAGTGGACAGCGTCGCCGAAACCGTGGCCGCCCACGCCCAGCGCGAAACGGTCATCGTCTTAAAAAGCACCGTGCCCGTCGGCACCAACGCCCGCGTCGGGCGCATCGTGGCAGACGCGAATCATTCGATTCATGTGGTCTCGAACCCCGAGTTCCTCAAGGAAGGCGACGCGGTCAACGATTTCCTCCGTCCGGACCGCATCGTGATCGGCTGCGCGGACGGTGACGACTTCGCGCGCGACATCATGGCTCGCCTCTACCACCCCGTCTGTCTCGACCACGACCGCATCGTGTGGATGGACCCAGCCAGCGCCGAGCTCACCAAATACGTCGCCAACACCATGCTCGCGATGCGCATTTCGTTCATGAACGAAGTCGCCGCGCTCTGCGAGAAAGTCGGCGCCGACGTGCACCACGTTCGACACGGCGTCGGCAGCGACCAGCGCGTGGGCCCGAAGTTTCTCTACGCGGGGCCAGGCTACGGCGGCTCGTGCTTTCCCAAGGATGTCAAAGCGCTGGTGCACACGGGGCGCGAACACGGCGTCGAGCTCGAGCTCGCGAGCACCACCGACCGCGTCAACGAACGACAAAAAGGAACGCTCGCGCGTAAGCTCAAGAAGTACTTCGACGGCGACTTGCGCGGCAAGCGCATCGGCGTCTGGGGTATCGCGTTTAAGCCCCGCACCGACGACGTTCGTGAGTCAGCCTCGTTGACCCTTGTCGACGTGCTCTTGTCGGAAGGCGCGACCGTGCTCGCTCATGACCCTGAGGCGCTGGACACCGCGCGCCAACACTATGGCGACCGCATCGAACTCGTCGATGAAGCCTACAAAGCGGCCGACAATGTCGACGCCTTGGTACTCGTTACGGAATGGCGCGAGTATCAAAACCCGGATTTCGAGCGTCTGAAATCCCTCATGCGCCGACCGCTGGTGCTCGACGGGCGCAATATTTGGTCGAGCTACGGCCTCCGTCGGCAGGGCTTTACCTACGACGGGATTGGCGTCCACGGGAGCTAGTCAACCGAATGACTCCTCGCCAAGAGCTGCGGGCGGCCATCGCTGAGAAAACCGCCCGGATCGGCATCATCGGCCTGGGGTATACAGGATTACCGCTGGGGCTTACGTTCGCGGAAGCTGGGTTTTCCGTTGTGGGGTTCGATGTCGACCCTGAGAAAGTTTCCATGCTGTCCCGTGGCAGCACGTACATCCGGCACTTGGATGCAAGCCGGATCGCCAAAGTGCTGGACTCTCAGTTCACCGTCACCACGGATTTTCAGCAGCTGGCGAACGTCGACGTCGTCATCATCTGCGTGCCGACTCCGCTCACCCCCCAGCGCCAGCCCGACATGCAATACGTGGTCGGCACGACGCAAACCGTGCTTCAAACATTGCGCGCAGGCCAACTAATCATCCTCGAAAGCACGACCTACCCCGGCACCACCGACGAACTCTTGCGCGCGATGTTGCAGCGGTCGGGCTTTGCCTGTGGCCGCGATTTTTTTCTCGCCTACTCGCCCGAGCGAGAAGACCCCGGAAACGCGGACTACGCCACGGCGAGCATTCCCAAAGTCATTGGCGGAGTCGACGAGGCGTCGACCGAGCTCGCGGAGCTCCTCTACGCCCAAGTCATCGAAAGGACCGTGCGGGTTAGCTCCGCGCGAACCGCGGAAGCCAGCAAGCTTACGGAAAACATCTTTCGCGCCGTCAATATTGCCCTCGTGAACGAACTCAAGATGGTCTATGACCGCATGGGCATCGATATTTGGGAAGTGCTGGATGCGGCAGAGACCAAACCGTTCGGGTTCATGAGGTTTGACCCGGGGCCCGGACTCGGCGGCCATTGCATTCCGCTCGACCCCTTCTACCTTTCATGGAAGGCGAAAGAGTACGGGCTATCCACCCGCTTCATCGAACTCGCGGGCGAAGTCAACGTGCATATGCCCCACTTCGTCGTCGAAAAGCTCCAGGGTGCGCTCAATCAATCGGGCAAAGCCCTCAAAGAGGCGCGCGTACTGTTGCTTGGTCTTGCCTACAAAAAGGATGTCGACGACCCGCGAGAAAGCCCCGCCTTCGACATCATCGACCGCCTATTGCGCGCGGGCGCAGAAGTGAACTACCACGACCCGCTCGTTCCCACCGCCCCCGCGATGCGCCGCTGGCCCGACCTCCCTGCAATGCAATCAATCGCGCTTTCCGAAGATGCACTGGCGTCCCAAGACGCCGTGGTGATCGTGACCGACCATCGATCGGTCGACTATGAATTCGTGCTCCGCCACGCTCCGCTGGTGATCGATAGCCGGGGCGTCTTCCGTGTCCCCCACAACAAGGTAGTGAAAGCATGATGTCGACTGCTCTAAAACCATCCCCCTCCTCCCCAACATCGGCCGAGACGACTGCCGCTTCACGTCTTCGCGTGCTTTTTTTCGCCAACCGCTTCGGCGGCGGCGGCGCCGAGAAACATTTTTTGCGAGTGATCAACGGGCTTGATCGCGAACGGTGTGTGGTCGGTCTCGCCGTGGCGCGAGGAGGCGGGTCTTATGAGCCCTTGCTCAAGAACGACGTCGAAGTTCATACACTGACGTCTCAGGTCGGCGGGTCAAGCATGTTGGCGCTCGGTCGCTGCGTGCAACCGTTTCGCAACCTCATTCATGCCTGGCAGCCCGATATCTTGTGTTCGGCGATGGAGTTTCCCAACGCGACCGCGTTGTTCGCGTCCCGCATCGCCCCAAGCCACCGACCTTCCCTCGTGCTCTGCGTGCAGGCTCCTCCGAGCCGCGTCTACCCCGGGTCTTCGCCCGTATCTCGAGCCGGGCGCGCCACGGTTCGCCACCTGTACCGACATGCCGACCACGTCATCTCGCTCAGCGAAGGGGTTGCCCGAGACCTTGCCCAGTTCGACGCGCGCATCCTGAGCCGCACCTCCGTCATCTACAACGCCATCGTCGACGACGAACTCACGGCTGAGCTCTCAGACGCCCGCGGCGTGCCTGAACGAAGCGGACCGACGCTCGTTGCGTGCGGTCGACTCGCCGAACAAAAAGGCTTCGATCATCTTCTCAAAGCGCTCGCCCTGGTTCGCCAAAAAGTCCCCGCGGAGCTGTGGCTTCTCGGCGAGGGCCCGCTCGAAGCGCAACTAAGAGCCCAGGCGGCTGATCTTGGAATCCAGGATGCGGTCCATTTTCTCGGCTTCGTTTCGAACCCCGGCGCAGTGATGGCCGCGGCAGACGTCTTCGTACTTTCCTCGAACTACGAAGGCTTCGGGAACGTAGTCGCCGAGGCGATGGCCTGCGGAACCGCAGTGGTGTCCACGAATTGCCCCCACGGCCCCTCGGAAATCATCGACGACGGCAAAACCGGATTGTTGGTTCCGGTCGCCAATCCGGCCGCGCTCGCCAACGCCGCCATTCGGCTGCTCGAAGACGACGCGCTCCGAACTCGATTCGTCGACGGCGCACGCGCGACGGTTCGTCGATTCGAAGCGAAGCACATCGCGACGCAATACGAATCGCTATTCACTCGCCTTCGTTCGCCAGAAACCACGACAAAAATGACACAAAACAACCAACAAAAATGACATCTTTGACACTTTGATGGCTTTTTAGGCGTCAGCAATGCCGGATCGCACACCAGTGCTGTTTGTGTTCTCGACCACTTCGTACCAAGCGAACGGCGGTCTGAGAAGCCTCTTCCATATCGTTCGCCGTCTTCGCGCGGTACGCCCGATCCTCATATCGCAAGCGCCGTTCGCCGAGGCAGAAGAACTTCGCGCCAGTGGCGCGGAGGTTCACATTTCGCCAGATCTCGGCATGTCGGGAGGAACCCTCGTCGAACGCGTCCGGCGCGCAGGCAGCGTGGCGAGAATAAACCCAAAGATCTATCGCCTGATTCGCGAGCGAGGCATTCGCGTCGTGCACATCAACGATCGCCCGGCGTTCTATCGTGCGGCGGGAGGGGCTCGACTGGCGGGCGCGCAGATCGTGTTCAATGTACGAGACGTAAGCGGCCTCAGACGCGCGCGCGGAGTTCACAAAGCGCGGTGGCGCGTCTATCGATCGCTTTCCCACTGCACCCTCGGTCTATCGCGAGAGATGCAATCGGTCATCGACCGCGAGATGACCTTCCCCCCGATGCTGCAACGAACACTGCTTCGCCGCGGTCCGCTCCGCGCGTTCAACGGTTGGTCCGACTTCATCTACAGCGCCGTGGACCTAGATCGCATGCGTCCTCCAGGCAACGAGCGAAAAGGCCAGCTTCGAGCCCGCCACGGCATTCGCGAACACGAATTTGCGGTTGGCTACATTGGCGCGTTCAACGAGCGAAAAGGCCAGCTTCGGTTGCTCCAAGCCCTCTCGCGCTCCCCGCTCCCTTCCAATATCCACTTCTACCTTCTGGGCGACTTTCGTCCTGACACCGACTCCTACTCCCGCGCATGCCAAGACCTTGTTCGCTCCGCTGGTTTGGAGAAGCGAGTACGTATCGTCGGATTCGATCCCGACATCGATCGCTGGCACCAGGCGCTCGACCTTGGCCTCGTGGTAAGCCGCGACGAGGGTCTTGCGCGATGCATGATCGAGAGCATCGCCTGCGGAACCCCGGTCGTTTCATTCGATGTCTGTTCGGCGCGCGAGATCTTGGAAGATTACGACTGCGGCCGTGTGATCATGCAAGGCGACTACGACGCTTTGCTTCGCGAAGTTCACCAGCTCAGCGCCGATCCAGCGACCCTCAACGCGCTCGCAGCGCGAGGTCGACGCGTCGCGGAAGAACTGTTTTTGCCCGAACGCGTCGTCGCGGCGTATGAAGCGCTCTACCTCGGCTTGGCCTCAAAAAGCGGGTCGACGGCAGCTCCGACTGCGTTGTCTTAGCCCGCTGGGGCGTGCATACTGAAAACGTGAAACGGCTTTTGCTGTGCGCGGCGTTGATTGTGGGCTGTAGAACCGGGCTCGAAACGATCAACCCCGACGGCCCCATTCCGGACGGCGGCAGGGACGATGGAACCGCGCGCGACGGCGGGGCGACGAATTCCGGCGACAGTGGCCAAACGAGCGATAGCGGGGTTGCCGACACGGGCACGCCGGATGGCGGCTCGGACGGCGGGACCATGCGCACCATCATTCCCGAGGCGAGCCTCGGCCGTGTGCCCGGCGCGACGACGTTTTATCTTTTCAACGAAGGCTCGGGAAACCAAGTGCTCGACCACTCCGCCGCGGCCGGCGCGCCCATCGATCTGACGGTTGAACTCCCGGGAAGCACGCGATGGATCTCCGGAGCCCTCGAGGTCACCGGGCCCACCATCGTACGCAACACCGATTCTTCGGCAAAACTCATCAACGCGTGCAAGCAAAGCGATCAGATGTCGTTTGAACTGTGGGTAGAAACACAAAACGCGCAAGAAGTTGGCAGCCGAATGCTGTCTCTTTCTCGAATCGGAGAAGGCGGCCCGCTGGACGTCGACGTGTCATTTGCGGCGTTTCCAGGAGATGAAGGCCCGCCCGCAGTGCGAACCGGAGTCAATATCTCAGGCTCCTTCCCGTCTCTCACCGCCTCGGTCGCCAATCTCCAAAACTTGACGCACTACGTCTACACCGCGAATCCAGGAGCCAATCGGCATACGCTCTATGTCAACGGCACCGCCGCGCAGAGCGGGTCAGCATCTGGCAACCTCGACGGCTGGCGAGACAACCACAGCCTTGGTTTCGCAAACGCGCAAAACCTGAATCAACCGTGGCGCGGAACGCTCCACCTCGCCGCTATCTACTGCGACGAACTCACAGCCGCCGAGGTTTCTCAGAACTTCGGTGCCGGCGCAAACCCTGAACTCTAAAGCAGTGGTCAGTTTACCTGAGGGTCTGGCACCCAGACCCTCTCGTCGGGGTACGACCCCGCCGATTCACCCAAACTCCCCCGCCAGGAGGCACGTAACCTGGTTTCCGGGTAGT